>SVMH01000040.1 GCA_015067525.1 Oscillospiraceae bacterium
GCCATCGCCGACACCAACTGCGATCCCGACGAGATCGATTATCCCATCCCCGGCAACGATGACGCTATCCGCGCCATCAAGCTGATCGCTTCCGTCATGGCCAACGCCATGATCGAGGGCCGTCAGGGCGAGCAGACCGAGGAGACCGAGGCTGCCGAGTAATTTCGGACCGTAACCGAAGATAACCGCGTAAACCGACGGGGCAAGGGTCAATGCCCTTGCCCCGATTCATTTAACTGAAATAATTTACTGGAGGATATAAAAATGGCTTTTACTGCTGCTGATGTAAAGACCCTGCGTGAGATGACCGGCGTTGGCATGATGGACTGCAAGAAGGCCCTGACTGAGTGCGACGGCAATATGGACAAGGCCGTTGAGTGGCTGCGCGAGAAGGGCATGGCCGCTTCCGCCAAGAAGGCCGGCCGCATCGCCGCCGAGGGTATGGCTTATGCCGCTGTCGTGGACGGCATCGGCGTAGTCGTCGAGGTCAACGCCGAGACCGACTTCGTTGGCAAGAACGAGAAGTTCCAGGACTTCGTCAAGGGCGTGGCTGCTACCGTCGCCAAGAACGCTCCCGCTGATCTGGACGCTCTGATGGAGTGCACCTACGAGGGCAGCGAGCTGACCGTGCTGCAGATGCAGCAGGAGATGGTCCTGACCATCGGCGAGAACATCAAGGTCCGCCGCTTCGAGCGCTTTGCTACCGGCACCTCCGCCGCTTACATCCATGCCGGCGGCAAGATCGGCGTTCTGGTGAACATGGACGTCGAGGGTGATGTGGACGCTATCGAGATCGGCCGCAACGTCGCTATGCAGATCGCCGCTCTGAATCCCCGTTTCTGGGACAAGAGCCAGGTCACCGAGGACGTGCTGGAGACCGAGAAGCACATCATGCTGGTCCAGATGGACAACGATCCTAAGATGGCTTCCAAGCCCGCTCAGGTCAAGGAAAAGATCGTCATGGGCAAGCTGAACAAGTTCTATTCCGAGAACTGCCTGCTGCAGATGGAGTTCGTCCGCGGTGACCTGTTCCAGGGCTCCGTCGAGGGCTACATCGCTGACGCTGCCAAGAAGGCCGGCGCCAAGGTGAAGTTCGTCAACGCTGTCCGCTTCGAGAAGGGCGAGGGCATCGAGAAGAAGCAGGAGAACTTCGCTGACGAGATCGCCAAGATGGTGAAGTAATCGCGCTTCCAAACAAGCAACAAAAAAGCCGAAAGACGCAAGTCTTTCGGCTTTTTTTATCTTCAAACAAACTTTTCCGCCAGCTCTCCCAACGCTTCAAGAAAGGCCTTGTCGTGCGCTTCCGTGATCACGCAATCCACATCTTCCAGCGAGCACTGCCAGTAGCCGGCGTACTGGCCGAACTTTTCCGAGGCGCACAGAAACACCCGCTTGGCCGCATGCTGCAGCATGGCCTGCCGCAGGCAGACCTCCTCGCGGTCACAGTCCCAGATAACGCCGTCGGCGTCAAGCGCTTTGGCCGAGAAGAAAGCGATATGGGCCCGCATCTGGGCAAAAGCTTTCTGAGCGTCGCTGCCCAACAGACAGTTGCGGTTGCTGCGGCTCAGCCGCCCGCCGCAGGAGAGAACCTCCAGCTTTGACCGGGACAGGAGAGACACGATCTCCACATTGTTGGTCACCACGGTCAGATCAGAGCGCCCCTGCAGCTCACAGGCCACAAAAAAGGCACTGGAGGACTGGTCAAGAAAGATGATACCGCCCTCGGACACCATCTGTGCCGCCTTGCGGGCTATGGTTTTCTTGGCGGGGATGTTCTGATGCGCCCGGGTAGAGAAGGGCAGGATCTGGGAACTGTTTTTTACCAGCTCTGCGCCGCCGTAGCTGCGTTTAACAAGGCCTTGTTGTTCCAGCGTGGCAAGATCCCTCCGGATACTGGACGGGCTGGCGTAAAGCCACTGGCTCAGCTCCTGCACGCTGGCATAGCCCTTCTGTGCCAGGATCTTGCGGATCTCCAGTTCCCGTTCGTTTTGGTACATGCGAACACCTCCTGCTTGGACTTGCGCAAATGGTAATTCGAACGTGTGTAGTTGCCTGTTTTTGCTCGATACTTGCGCATTGTTGCGCGCTTATTATATAATAGACGTAACAAAAATGCAAGAAAAAGGGAGGGCGGAACATGCAGCTGACTTACCCGGGCAAGATGATGGTGGCGGCCCACCGCGGCGACAGCACCCACGATCCGGAAAACACCATGGCGGCTTTCCGCGGGGCCATCGATGCCGGTGTGGATATGATCGAAACCGACGTGCACATGACGAAAGACGGCGTATTGGTGCTGATCCACGACAAGACGGTGGACCGTACGACGGACGGCACAGGCTATGTAAAGGATATGACCTTTGCACAGCTGCGGGCCCTTAACGCCGGTACGCAGGCCGAGCCGCAGCAGATCCCCACACTCAGCGAGCTGCTGGAACTGCTGCAGGGCACCGGCGTGACGCTGAATCTGGAAGTCAAGGAATACCACGAAGCGGGCAACGAGGCGCGCAGCCGCGAATGTGTGGACAAGTGCGTGGCGCAGATCGAGCGGTACGGCATGGAAGAGATGATGCTCTTCAACAGCTTTGATGCGCCGGTGCTGGAGTATATCGACCGCGCCTATCCGGGCCGCTTCCGGCTCCACGGGTTCTATCCCTATTCCGTGATGCACCGCGTGAACCGGAATCCCGAGGAGTATCTCTATTGCGCCTGCCTGAGCGAGAACCGCAACGCTGAGCACTATGCCTATCTTCTGAGCAAGGGCATTGAGCCGTGGGTGGGCGCCAGTGTGCAGGATGAAGAGCACCTTAAGCTGTGCTTCGAGCTGGGTGCGCGGCTGGTGACCACCAATGACCCGGTGGACTGTATGGAAAAACTGCGGAGGATCGGTGCAAGATGCATCAGATAAAGTTGATTGCCTTTGATCTGGACGGCACGCTGACTCAGCACAAAGAACTGCTGGGGGAGGAGAACCGCCGCGTGCTGGACGCGCTGGCCAAGCGGTACCGTCTGGTGATGGTGGGCGCAGGGCAAACACAGCGTATTTTCCGCCAGATGGGCGGCTATCCCATCGACATTATCGGCAACTACGGCCTGCAGTACGCCCGGTATGACGGGGAGGCGGAGGGGTTGCAGATCATCCGCGACCTGCAGCTGCCCTGCGACAGGGGATCTGTGGCCCGGCGCATTGCCGATTTGCGCCGGCAGTTTGGCTACGAGACCTTTGCCGGAGAGAGTGTGGAATATCACCCCTCCGGCTGTGTGACCTTCCCGCTGTTGGGCACCAAGGCAGCACAGGCGGACAAGCTCGTCTTTGATCCCGATCGCCAAAAGCGTCGCGCCATCTACGACGTGGTGGTGCAGGCCTTTCCCGAGTACCACGTATTTGTGGGCGGCTCGTCGTCCTTCGATATGGCGCCCCGCCCTTACAACAAATATTACGCGCTGGACGAATACTGCTGCGCGCTGGGTCTGCGCCATGATCAGGTGGTCTACGTGGGCGACGATTACGGCCCGGGTGGTAACGATGAGAGCGTGTACCTGTCGGATTTCCCCTTCGTTGCGGTGGATGACTACCGCACGCTGGGGGAAAAGCTGGCGGCGCTGCTTCAGGCATAAAAAATACCCTGCCACACCGGCAGGGTATTTTTTTGAGGAAAGAGAGAAGAGAGACAGCGTGCGCGCTGTAAAATATCTTTTGTTACGCTGCCGCGTTGGGGTGATGCAGCAGCATGGCCAGACCGGCCACACACAGTACGGCTACCGCGGCAGCCAGTGCGATGGCCAGATAGGAGAGTACCATACCCTGTGCGTTGGGCAGGAAAAACGCCGCCACAGCGCAAAGCAGACACATTGCCACCAGAACCGTGATGGTAAACTTCATCTTTTCCAAATGTTTCATCGGTAGATCTCCTTTCTGTCAGATAGAGGTTACTTGCTTCCTTGTAACCTTATGATAGCACACCGCGGCCCATACGTCGTTACAAAAGCGCTACAGTGCGGTGACAGTTTGGCACGGCAGACTGTCATCTTCGCAACTCTTTTGTCACCGAATTTTAACCTTTTTGCGGGTGGTTATTTTTCCTTGTATTGCTGGGTATTCTTTGATATAATAAAGGTTAATAAATTGGGTGATTATGTCCTGATGGAGGATATTGACTTGCATTATCTGACAAATCTCTGGAATGCGCTGGATTTCGGCTCCATGAAAGACCTGCTGCTGCGCCTGTGCTCCGTTTTTTTGTGTTTGACGGTGCACGAGACGTGCCACGGCCTTGCCGCCTACGCGCTGGGCGACCCCACCGCCAAGCGGCAGAACCGGCTGAGCCTGAACCCCCTGCGCCATATCGACTGGTTCGGCCTTGCCATGATGGTAGTGGCCGGCTTCGGCTGGGCCAAGCCTGTGCCGGTGAATCCCAACTACTTCAAAAATCCCAAGCGGGGCATGGCGCTCACGGCGCTGGCGGGACCCGTGTCCAACTTCTGTCTGTCGCTGCTCCTTTTGCTTGCGGTGCGGCTCCTTTGGCAGACGCCTGTCGGTGACGGTTTGATGATGTTTCTGGTGGAAACGGCCATCCTGTCCATCGGTCTGGGCGTGTTCAATCTCATCCCCATTCCGCCGCTGGACGGCTCCAAGGTGTTGTTCTCCGTGCTGCCGGACCGGGCGTACCGTTTCGTGCTGCGCTATGAGCGCATCGGCATCCTTCTTTTGTGGGCGCTGGTGGCTGCCGGCGTGGGTGGCCGCGTGATGGACGGCGTCATCTATCTGGTTTTTGACTTATTCTGCCGCATCGTCGGCTTTTGAGGTGTGTACATTTGGATAATCCGATTTTTAAACTGGAAAAAGTAGTGCAGACCCGCGCCAATGAAGTCATGGAGGACTTTGAAGGCCCGCTGGATCTGATCCTTTTCCTGCTGAGCAAGAACAAAATAGAGATTCAGGACATCCCCATCGCGCTGATCCTGGACCAGTATCTGGCCTATCTGGAGCAGCGTCAGCAGATGGATCTGGAGGTGGCCAGCGAATTTGTCACCATGGCGGCGCACCTGATGTATATCAAGACGCGCATGCTCCTCTCCATCGAGGATGAGGAAGCCCAGAGCGAGATGGACGCCCTCATTAAGTCGCTGGAGGAGCGCCAGCGAGGCGAGAGCTATCTGAAGATCAAGAAGCTGACGGAGAAGCTGGGCCCCATGAGTGAGTTTGGCCGCAGCGTCATTACCCGCAACCCCGAGCCTATGGAGCGGGGCAAGATCTATGAGTACGACCACCAGCCGGGCGATCTCATCATCGCCATGCAGGAGGTCATGGACCGACAGGGCGCGGCCGCCATGCCGCCTATTCAGGACTTTGCCGAGATCGTCAAGCGTGAGCCCTATTCCGTGGAGACCAAGGCACGCGAGATTCTGTCACGTCTGAAAAATGGCGGTATCACCCGCTTTTTGCTGCTCTTCCGCGGCAGCAAGACCCGCAGCGAACTGGTGGCCACCTTCATGGCCGTGCTGGAACTGTGCCGCAGCCGTATGATCCGTCTGGCCGGCTCCAGCGCCGACTGCACTGTCACGTGGGAAAGTGACGAACCTGAAAACGAAGTGAGGACATAACAGATGGAAAATCTGGAAATGAGAGAGATCGAGGCTGCCATTGAAGGTATCCTCTTCGCCTCCGGCGAGCCGGTGGCGGTGGACCGCATCTGTGTGGCGCTGGATATGGACCGGGCTACGGTGGAGCTGGTGCTGCAGAAGCTGGCCGACTACTACAGCTATGAGCGCCGCGGCATCCGTCTGGTGCGCATGGACGATACGTGGCAGCTGTGCTCCGCGCCGGAATACGGCGATATCATCCGCAAGGCCTTTGAGATCCGCAAACCTGCCAAGCTGAGCCAGCCTGCGCTGGAGGTGCTGACCATCATCGCCTACTATCAGCCCACCACCCGCGCCTATGTGGATCAGATCCGCGGCGTGGACAGCTCCTATACCGTGGGACTGCTGCTGGAGCGCAAGCTCATTGAGGAGTGCGGACGGCTGCAGGTGCCCGGCAGACCCCACCTGTACCGTACCACCAAGGCGTTCCTGCGGGCCTTCCACCTGAATTCTCTGGAGGATCTGCCGGAGATGCCGGGTCTGGAGACCGATGGTCAGCTGCGTCTGGGTGAGGACGGCAACCTGCTGCAGGAACCGGGCGGCGAATAAGTGCACCATGAATCCGAAGGGAAGGGAGGGAGAGCGACATGGTTGGCTGGTATATTCTCGGCGGCATTCTTTTGCTGCTGGTCATCATTTGGCTGCTGCGCGTAGGCGTTCAGATCGCCTTCGGGCAGGAACTGCGTGTGACGGCGAAGATCGGCCCCGTGAAGCTGACGATCCTTCCCAAACCGAAGAAGGAAAAAAAGTCTAAGAAGGAAAAGAAAAAAAAAGATCCGGCAAAGACCCCAAAAACGGGGGAAAAGAAGGCAAAAAAGAAGTTCCCCTTCACCTTTGCCGATATCCGCTCGGCAGTGCCGGTGCTGTTTGAAGCTTTGAAAAAGGCACTGGGCAAAATCCGCCGCCGCATGCGGATAGACCCGCTGGATGTGAGCGTGATCTTTGCCGGCCACGACCCCGCCAAGGTGGCGGAGGACTTCGGCTGGGCCAACAGCGCCATGTGGACCATGATGCCCCAGCTGGAGCGGCTGATCCACATCCCCAATCCCCACATCCATCTGGGTGTAGATTATGAGCGCTGTGACCTGCAGGCCGAAGGCCGTGTGGGCGTCAGCTTCCGCGTGGGCGATCTGATCGTCATTGCCCTGACGTTGGCAGTGCCGGCGCTGAAGTGGTATCTGAATTGGCGCAAGGCAGTCCGTGCCCGTGAGGCCGCCGCGGAGGCGGAACAGAAGAAGAGCGAAACGAAAAACGTTTGAGATAGGAAAGGATGCGTACGATGGACAACAATGCAAAGAAGACCCAACTGGGTGATCTGATGGAGAACTCCATGAGCAAGATCCGTGAAATGGTGGATTCCAATACCATCATCGGCCAGCCCATTACTACGGCTGACGGCGTGACCCTGATCCCTGTGTCCCGCCTGAGCTTTGGCTTTGGCTGCGGCGGCGGTGACTACGGCAAGCAGGCCGGTGCCAGCCATTTCGGCGGCGGCAGCACGGCCGGCGTCCGTGTGGAGCCTGTGGCCTTTCTGGTGATCAAGGACGGCATCACCCGTGTGCTGCCGGTGGCCATGCCCGCCATGACAACGGCTGACCGTGTCATCGAGATGGTGCCTCAGGTCATGGACCGCGTGGAGAATTTCATCGACAAGAAGAAGGCAACCGGCGAGCTGTAAGGGAATAGAATGGGATCACCCCATGTTGTAAGAGGTGATCCCTGTTGCGTAAAACCATACTGCTGCTTCTCTGTGCCGCTCTGCTGCTGGGCGGCACAGTGCCTTGCCATGCCGACCAGGTCGGTACCTCCGCCACGGCGGCGATCCTGCTGGACGCGGACACGGGCGAGGTGCTGTATGAAAAAAATGCCGACCGGAAGATGCGCATAGCCAGCACCACCAAGATCCTGACGGCGCTGGTGGCGCTGGAGCAGGGCAGCCTGCAAAAGGAAATCACCGTTACGGCCGACCACATGGTGGAAGGCTCGTCCATGTATCTGAAGGTGGGCGAAACGGTGACGGTGGAGCAGCTTCTCTACGGCTTGCTGCTGTGCAGCGGCAACGATGCGGCGCTGGCGCTTTCCTGTGCCTGCTGTGGCAGTGTGGAGGCTTTTGTGGCGGAGATGAACCGCAAGGCGGCGCGCCTCGGTATGGAGAACTCCTCCTTCGCCAACCCCAACGGGCTGGACGCAGAGGGACACTACTCCACCGCCCGGGATATGGCGCGCCTTGCGGCATATGCGGTGCAGGACCCCACCTTTGTGCGCCTGTGCTCCACCGTGCAGGTGAGCACTGCGGGCCGCACCATGACCAACCACAACCGCCTGCTGCGTGAGGTGGAGGGCTGTATCGGCCTGAAAACCGGCTATACCATGGCCGCAGGGCGGACGCTGGTGACCTGCGCGGTGCGCGAGGGTCACACGTTGGTGGCCGTTACGCTGCAGGATAGTAATGACTGGGCCGACCATAAGGCCCTGTACGAATACGGATTTGACAAAATCACCGCAAAGGAGGGAGCGCCGTGACAGAGCGTGTACAAAAAATCATAGCCCGCGCCGGCGTCTGCTCCCGCCGCGCGGCGGAAGAGCTGCTGCGGCAGGGCCGCGTGTGCGTCAACGGCGCGGTGGCAGTATTGGGCGATCAGGCGGACAGTGAGCTTGACGAGATCACCGTGGACGGCAAGCCGCTGCAAGCATCGCCCCAAGCGGTGTATCTGATGCTCCATAAGCCCCGCGGCTATGTCACCACGCTGAAGGATGAATACGGCCGCCAAACGGCTGCCGAGCTGGTGGCGGACTGCGGCGAGCGGGTGTTTCCTGTGGGCCGGCTGGATAAGGAGTCGGAGGGCTTGCTCCTCTTCACCAATGACGGCGCGCTGATGCAGCGCCTGATCCATCCCAGCGGCGAGGTGGATAAAACCTACCACGTAACGGTGCGCGGCCAGCTGGAAAATGCGGCGCAGCGTCTGGCAGCCCTGCGGGACTTGGAGGGAGAGCCCATCCGTCCGGCGCAGGTGCGCGTTCTGGAGCGGCGCGGCAGGGAACTGCTGCTGGAGATCGTGATCCACGAGGGCAAAAACCGCCAGATCCGGCGCATGTGCCGCCAGTGCGGCATGGAAGTGGCGCGGCTGCAGCGCGTGGCGGAGCATACCCTGACACTGGGAGATCTGCCGGCGGGCCGGTGGCGCTATTTGACAGAAGAAGAAATACAGATTTTGAAGGGAAGCGATACGCATGAAGGATAACGTGCTTCAGACGATTCAGGTCAGTCAGCCCTCTTTTTCCAAGGGTCAGAAGCGGATCGCCCAATATATTCTGGATAATTACGATAAAGCGGCCTTCATGACGGCGTCCAAGCTGGGCAGATCCGCGCAGGTCAGCGAGTCCACCGTGGTGCGTTTTGCCGCACAGCTGGGCTATGACGGCTATCCGGAGATGCAGAAGGCGCTGCAGGAACTGGTGCGCGGCCGTCTGACCTCCATCCAGCGCATTCAGGCCTCCCGTGAGCAGATGGACAGTCAGGACATTCTGGGCAGCGTCATGCAGCGGGATATGGAGAGTATCCACACCGCCATTGACCGGCTGGACCGCAGCGCCTTTGACAGCGCTGTGGACAAGCTGATGCGCGCCAAGCATATCTATATTCTCGGTGTGCGCTCCTCGGCCTATCTGGCAGGCTATCTCCATTTCTATTTCCACCTGATTTTCCCCAACGTGACGCTGGTGCAGAACATGGCCGGCGGCGAGATTTTTGAGCAGATGGTGCGCATCGGACCAGATGACGTGATCGTGGGCATCAGCTTCCCGCGCTACTCCAAGCTGGCGGTCAGCGCGGTGGAGTTCGCCCGCAGCCGCGGCGCGGAAGTGGTGGCCATCACCGACAGTAAGATGTCGCCCCTTTATAAGCTGTCCGACGCATCGCTTCTGGTGCGCAGCGACATGATCTCCTTCGTAGACTCTATGGCGGCGCCTTTGAGCCTGCTCAACGCGCTGATTGTGGCGGTAGGGCAGCAGAAGCATGAGGAAGTGTCCGGAACCTTCTCCGAGATGGAGCGGGTCTGGTCTACATACAGTGTGTTCGGTAAAGCAGAAGATGAGTAAGCAAGTCATAGTCATCGGCGGCGGCGCCGCCGGCATGATGGCAGCTATCTCCGCCGCAGAGCGCGGCGCGCAGGTGACGCTGCTGGAGCCCAACGAGCGCTTGGGCAAAAAACTGAATATCACCGGCAAGGGCCGGTGCAACGTGACCAACAACTGCTCCATGGAGGAGCTGATGGCCAATATCCCCTGTAACGGTAAATTCCTTTACAGTGCCTTTTCTCGCTTCAACAGTCAGGACACCATGGCCTTTTTCGAGTCGCTGGGCGTGCCGCTGAAGACGGAGCGGGGCAACCGCGTGTTCCCCCAGTCGGACTGCTCCTTTGACATCTCTGACGCCCTGCGGCGGCGCATGAAGCAGCTGCATGTACAATGGGTGCGTGACCGCGCCCTTGGCGTGGAGACGGCGGAAGGCACCGTGTGCGCCGTGATGGGTGAGAAGGGGCGCTATGAGGCGGCTGCCGCCATCATCGCCACCGGCGGCGTGTCCTATCCCGGCACCGGCAGCACCGGCGACGGCTATCGCATGGCTCAGGAGCTGGGCCACACCGTTGTGGAGCCTCGCGGCTCTCTGGTGCCGCTGGAGAGCGACGACGCTTCCTGCGGCAAAATGCAGGGGCTGGCGCTGAAGAATGTGGAGCTGACGGCCCTGAACCGCAAGAATAAGGCGGTCTTCCGCGAGTTCGGCGAGATGCTCTTCACCCATTTCGGTGTTTCCGGTCCGCTGGTGCTGTCTGCCAGCGCCCATCTGCGCCATTGGGAGCGGGAGCAGTACCGTCTGGTGATCGATCTCAAGCCGGCGCTGGACGAGCAGAAGCTGGACGCGCGGATCCTGCGTGACCTGACCGAGCAGAGCAACCGGGATTTTGAGAAGATCGTGGCCGGCCTCGTGCCCCACAGCATGGTGGAAGTGGTGCTGGACAAGCTGGGCATCTCCGGCGAGCTGAAGGCCCATTCCGTTACCCGTGAGCAGCGCCGTGCGCTGGTTGAAATTTTGAAGAAGTTCCCCGTTTCCGTCACCGGCTCCCGGCCCGTGCGTGAGGCCATCGTGACCTCCGGCGGCGTCAAAGTGGGTGAGGTGCAGCCGGCCACCATGGAGTCGAAGAAGGTGGCAGGTCTCTACTTTGCCGGCGAGGTGCTGGATGTGGATGCATATACCGGCGGATTCAATCTGCAGATCGCCTGGGCTACCGGGCGGCAGGCAGGTATCTCCGCCGCAGAGAATTGAGGTTGAAGAGTATGGATAAGAAGATCTATTCCGTGGCAGTGGACGGCCCCTCCGGCGCCGGCAAGAGCACGCTGGCCAAGGCGGCTGCCTCCAAGCTGGGCATCGTCTATGTGGATACCGGCGCTATCTACCGCTCCATCGGTTACTACGTATACACCAAGGGCATCGACCCCAAGGACGCGCAGGCGGTCATCGCCATCCTGCCGGAGCTGGATATCCAGATGCGCTATGGGGAGGACGGCGTGCAGCGTATGATCCTCAACGGTGAGGATGTGTCCACCCAGATCCGCCTGCCGGAGATGAGCATGTACGCCTCCGCTGTGTCCGCCATTCCCGAGGTGCGCACCTTTTTGCTGGAGATGCAGCGCCAGATCGCCCGCCGTACCAGCGTCATCATGGATGGCCGCGACATTGGCACCGTGGTGCTGCCCAACGCCGAGGTGAAGATTTTTCTCACCGCTTCGGCAGAGATCCGCGCCCAGCGCCGCATGAAGGAGCTGGAACAGCGCGGTACGCCCCAGCCCTTTGCCGAGGTGCTGCAGCAGATCGTGGAGCGTGACTGGGCGGACAGCCACCGCGAAGCCGCGCCGCTGCGGCAGGCAGAGGATGCCGTTCTGTTGGATACCGGCGCGCTGGACTTTGAGGAAAGTCTGAATGCGCTGATCGCCATCATTCGGGAGAAGGTGGGCGTATGAGCGAAGCAAAAAATGTGTTTTATCGCCGCATTCATTGGCTGCTGGCACCTGTGGTCCGCCTGTTTTTCCCGCTGGATGTGCGCGGCCGTGAGCACCTGACCGACGAGGCCGTGGTGCTCTGCCCCAACCACAGCAGCGCGTTGGATCCGATCCTGCTGGCCTGCGCCCTGCGCTATGATATGCCGCTGCGCATCATGGCCAAAAAACAGCTGATGGACATCCCTGTGCTGGGTTGGTTTCTGGGCAAAATGGGCGCTTTCGGCGTGGACCGCGGCAACTCGGATATCGGTGCCATCAAGACCTCCATCCGCAGTCTGCGTGACGGCTGGAAGCTGATGATCTTCCCCGAGGGTACCCGTGTGAAGGAGGGCCAGGAAGTGGACGCCAAGGGCGGCGCCGCCATGATCGCGATTCGCTCCGGCGTGCAGATGCAGCCGGTGTTCATCGGCACGAAGAAGCGCCTGTTCCGTAAGACGAAGATCGTCTTCGGGCCGGTCTATGCCCCCGTCTATACCGGTAAGAAGGGAACGGCTGAGGAGTATCAGGCCAATGTGGAAGAAGTCATGCGCCAAGTGAAAGAACTGGGTGAAGCAACATGAAAGTGATCCTTGCCAAGAGCGCCGGCTTTTGCTACGGCGTGGAGCGCGCCGTGAAGCTGGCCCGCCAGACGGCAGAGGAGCAGGGCGGCTGTGTGATGCTGGGCAGCATCATTCACAACGCAAATGTGGTGGCGGAGCTGGAGCAGTTGGGCGCCCGCACGGTGAGCGGCGTGGAGGAGATCCGGCCCGGCGAGACGGTGATCATCCGTGCTCACGGTGAGAAAAAGCAGGTCATTGACCATCTGGAGTCCATCGGCGCTTCCTGCGTCAACGCCACCTGCCCCCATGTGCTGCGTATCCAGCAGCTGGTGGCAAAGGCGGATGAGGAGGGAAGGATCCCTGTCATCATCGGTGAGCCTCATCACCCCGAAGTGATGGGCGTGGCCAGCTGGTCGGACAAGTCCCTGATCTTTGACGGGCCCGAGGAGCTGTCGGCATGGCTTGCCGAAGACCCGCAACGCCGAGATCTGCCCATCACCGCCGTTTCTCAGACCACCTGCATCCGGGCCATCTGGGAAAGTTCAGAAAAAATCTTAAAAAAAGAGTGTACAAACGCGAAAATATTTGATACAATATGTAATGCTACGCATAGACGGCAGTCTGAGGCGGCGGAATTGGCCGGTCAGGTTGACGTTATGGTCGTGGTCGGAGATCGGAAGAGTGCCAACACCAAACATTTGACGGAAATTTGCAGCGAAAGATGCTCCCGCGTCGTTCAGATCGAGCGGGCGGAACAGCTTTCATCGGACTTTCTTAATGGATGTTCTGTGGCGGGGCTTACAGCCGGCGCGTCCACCCCGGCGGGCATCATTAAGGAGGTATATACAACGATGAGCGAAGAAATCAAGACCATGGAAGCTGTTGAAGAGAGCTTCGAAGAACTGCTGGAAAAATCTTTTAAGACTTTAAATACAGGAGAGAAGGTAACCGGTATCGTTACGGCCATCGGTCCTACCGAGGTCCAGGTTGATCTGGGCTGCAAGCAGGCTGGCTACATTTCCGTCGACGAGCTGTCCGCCGAGCCCGGCGTGAAGCCCGAGGATGTGGTCAAGGTCGGCGATGAGATCGAGACCTACATCATCCGCGTCAACGACGTGGAAGGTTACGCCATGCTGTCCAAGAAGCGCCTGGATGCCGTCAAGGTTTGGGAAGACATCGAGAACGCCAAGGAAGAGAAGATCACTCTGGAAGGCAAGGTTACCGAGGAGAACAAGGGCGGCATCGTCGTCAACGTCAAGGGCGTGCGCGTGTTCGTTCCCGCTTCTCAGAGCGGCCTGCCCCGCGGCGCTGAGCTGAGCACCATGATCGGCCAGACCGTGTCCCTGCGCATCACCGAGGTCAACCGCGCCCGTCGTCGCGTGGTCGGCTCCATCCGTGCTGTCAGCTATGAGGCCCGTCAGGCTGCTCAGGCTGAGATCTGGAACAACATCGAAGTGGGTAAGCGTTACACCGGTACCGTGAAGTCCATGACTTCCTACGGTGTGTTCGTCGATATCGGCGGTGTGGACGGTATGGTACATATCTCCGAGCTGTCCTGGTCCCGCATCAAGAACCCCGCTGAGGTGGTTGCTGTGGGCGACACTCTGGAAGTGTATGTCATCTCCTTCGACGCTGAGAAGCGCAAGATCTCCCTGGGTGTCAAGGATCGCACCAGCAATCCCTGGCAGAAGTTCCTGGAGACCTATCAGGTGGGCGACGTCGCCAACGTGCGCATCGTCAAGCTGATGACTTTCGGCGCTTTCGCTGAGGTCGTTCCCGGTGTGGATGGCCTGATCCACATCTCCCAGATCGCTGATCGCCGCATCGAGAAGCCCGGTGACGTTCTGACCGAGGGCCAGGAAGTCGATGCCAAGATCACTGCTATCGACGAAGAGAAGCAGAAGATCTCCCTGTCCATCCGCGCTCTGCTGGCTCCCGCTGCCGCTGAGGAAGTGGAAGAGGACGCTGAGTAATTTCGGCTCAATACAAAGACCCGGCGCGTCTGCGCCGGGTCTTTTCACTAAGAAGGAGAATGTGTTATGGAGATTCGTCATGCAACTATGGCAGACCTGCCCGCCGTTACGGCGGTGGAGGCAGAATGCTTTCCCGCAGCGGAAGCGGCGACCGAGGCGTCGTTCCGTTCCCGCCTGAGCGTGTATCCCGACCATTTCTGGCTGCTGTTTGACGGTGAGAAACTGGTGGGCTTCGTCAACGGCATGGTCACCGATGTGGCCGACCTGTGCGATGAGATGTATGAAGACGCTGCCATGCACGACCCCAACGGCGCGTGGCAGATGATCTTTGGTGTCAATACCATTCCGAGTTACCGTCGCCTCGGCCTTGCGGAAATGGTGCTGCGCCGTGTCATCGACGATGCCAGAGCGCAGGGCCGTAAGGGTCTGGTGCTGACGTGTAAGGACCGCCTGGTGCATTACTATGCCAAGCTGGGCTTTGTCAGCGAGGGTGTTTCCGAGTCCAGCCACGGCGGCGTGGTCTGGTACCAGATGCGCCTGACATTTTGAGTAGGACGGCGGCAGGGGAGTGGTGCTCCTGCCGCCGAAAAATTTCTCGAAAATAGAAAAAAAGACTTGCATTTCTGATACAGCTCTGTTATACTACATCTTGCGCATGGGGGTATAGCTCAGCTGGGAGAGCGCTTGAATGGCATTCAAGAGGTCAGCGGTTCGATCCCGCTTATCTCCACCAAAAAGACCTGAAATCGAAAGATTTCAGGTCTTTTTTTGCGTTTTTGGAAAAAGTGAGAAAAATTTTGGCACAGTTCCAATGACGGATGTACGGTATACAGCGCCTATGCTGCACAAAAAACTTCACCGTATGCGTTGTCCCGGAATACAGGACGCATAGGAAAGTCATAAGACGGAAGTCCTCTGATATAAGTTTTTGTTATGGCGTGATGGGAAATCGTAACTTCCCTTGTTGCTTTGTGCGAGGTATAATAAACATGTTAATGTTGCACAGTTTGTGCGCGATGAGTTGCTTGGATTATGATTAAATTTACAATAGGGAAGCGAGGTATGATCATGGAGAAGAACAAACAGATCCTGGTAGTCGACGGCAACGAAGCTGCGGCATATGTTGCCTATGCCTTTTCGGAGGTTGCTGCCATCTATCCCATCACGCCCTCTTCGCCGATGGCGGAGAAAACGGACGAGTGGTCCGCCAATGGGCGCAGAAATCTCTATACCCAGCCGGTCACACTGGTGGAGATGCAGTCGGAGGCCGGTGCCATCGGCGCGGTGCACGGTGCTTTGGAATCCGGCTCGCTGGCCACGACCTTTACATCCTCTCAGGGCCTGATGCTGATGATCCCGGTGCTGCACCGCATCAGCGGAACCCGTCAGCCTGCCGTCGTTCACGTGGCTTCCCGTACGGTCGGTACCCACGCCATGTCCATCTTTGGCGACCACAGCGACGTGATGAACTGCCGCCAGACCGGTTTTGCCATGCTGTCCACCGGCAGCGTGCAGGAAGTGATGGATCTGGCCGGTGTGGCCCATCTTTCCGCCATCCACTGCCGCATTCCCTTTATGCACTTCTTTGACGGTTTCCGCACCAGCCACGAGATCCAGAAGATCCGCGCCATCCCTTACGAAGAGTTCCACAAGATGCTGGATTGGGAGGCAGTCCGCAAGTTCCGCGAAGCGGCGCTGAATCCGTATCATCCCACGCTGCGCAACACGGTGCAGAACCCCGACGTTTACTTCCAGTTCCGTGAAGCCAACAACTCCGACTACGCTGCACTGCCTGCCGTTGTGGAAGACTACATGCAGCAGATCAACGCTGTCACCGGCGAGGACTACCACATCTTCAACTACTACGGCGCACCGGATGCCGAGCGCGTCATTGTTGCCATGGGCAGTGTCAGCGGTACGATCCGCGAGACGGTGGACTATCTGAATAAGCAGGGCGAAAAAGTGGGTTATGTGCAGGTGCATCTGTTCAACCCCTTCTCCGCAGAGTATTTCCGCTCCGCGCTGCCTGCCGGCGTAAAGAAGATCGCCGTTCTGGACCGCTGCAAGGAGATGGGCGCTGTGGGTGAGCCCCTGTATCTGACGGTTTGCGGCGCATTCGCCAACATGGAAGGCGCTCCCTATATCTGCGGCGGTCGCTACGGTCTGAGCTCCAAGGACACCACGCCCGCCCAGATCAAGGCGGTCTTTGACCACCTGCTGCAGGAGAAGCCCTTTACCGGCTTTACTGTGGGTATTGAAGACGACGTTACCGGCTTGTCCCTGCCGGTTGGCCCTGCTGTGCCGCTGCAGCAC
>SVMH01000002.1 GCA_015067525.1 Oscillospiraceae bacterium
TTCGAATCCGGTATGGGTCACCACTTTTCTCTTGACAGAGAAAGAAAAAGCGAATATCATAGGTTTGTGACTGCGAGAGTGGTACGCAAACGCAGTTGGTGTTGATTAGGGCGAGGGTCCACCCGTTCCCATCCCGAACACGGAAGTTAAGCTCGCTTCTGCCCACGATACTTGGCTGGAGACGGCCCGGGAAAATAGGTAACGCCAACACAGAGGACAGCCGAAAGGTTGTCCTCTTTCTTTTTGTTTTGACGAGGGTTCGGGATGGATCCCCATCGCCGTGACAGGTCAGTTAAGCACACGTCTGCCCACGATACTTGGCAGGCCGACGCGCCCGGAAAAATAGGTAACGCCAACATGAAGAGGACGATCGAAAGGTCGTCCTCTTTCTTTTTGGCTGCAAAAGTGTACTTGCAACCTCTGGTTGCGGAGATTCCAGTCTAAACTGGTAGCGTACAGCAGAAATATTTGCTATGATTGGGGCATCAAACAAAGAGAGGTGTGAGATGGATGAATTTTCCTGAATCGCTGTTTGAATTGCGCAGGGACAGAGGGCTAAGTCAGGAGGATCTGGCATCCCAAATTGGTGTGTCACGGCAAGCGGTCAGCAAATGGGAAACTGGTGAAGCGATGCCGGATCTGAATAAACTGCTGCTTCTTGCTGATGCATTGGAGGTATCGTTGGATCGCCTTTGTGGAAAGGCAGAATCCTTGACAGAGCCACTGTCAACAGCACCTACAGCAAAGAAAAAGAGCCTTTGGCCCATCCTTTGCGGCGTACTGGCGATTCTCGTTGTACTGCTGCTCCTGCAGACGGCCCACCTATATAAAGAAAAGAAGCGTGAAAACGATGCACCGATACAGGTGAATATTGCGGAAGCGACATTTAGCTCAGCCACCGGTCATATTCTGAGTTACCGTATCATCCCCAGCGAAATTTGCCCGGACGATACGTACAAGCTGCTGCTGACACCGGCAACACCAATCGCCGGTGTGCCGAACCCGGTGTCGTTGGATACTACCAGCGGGCTTTTCCAAGGTGAACTCGCTTTTCCGTTGACTGCCTCCCAATGGACGGTAGCGCTGCAGGTGGAGCATGGAGAAAAGACGTACATCGTGCCTGTGGCTGCGAACCTTCACTATACATTTGATAGAAGGGTAAGCTGGGATCCAGTGACATAAAAAAGGAAGCGGATTTATTCCGCTTCCTTTTTTATTCAGTAGTCATAGCAATACCCCGCAGCAGCGTTTCCTTGTCAATGGCGCCGCTGGCGTAGGCCACAGCATAGCCCTCCGCATCAAAGAAATAGGTCATGGGCAGGGAATAGGCCCCGTAGGCCATCGTGGCGCTGTGCTGCGTGTCGTAGTAGACAGGAAAGCTGAAGCCGGCATCAACGATGAAAGCGCTGGCTGTATCTACCGTTTCCTGCACGCCGTCGGTCACATTGACCATCAGAAAGTGGATGTCGTTTCCCATCTGCCGATAGACCTCTTCGAACGCCGGCATTTCCTTGACACAGTAGCCGCACCAAGTAGCCCAGAAATTGACCACCGTGGGCTTGCCGCGGAAATCGGATAGCTTCACCTCTTTACCGGAGGAATCCAACACGGTGAAATCCGGGGGAAACTGCTTGGGTGCGTCCTGATCCGAGTCGTTCTGAGAAGCTTGTGACTGGCCGCTCTGGTTCGCCGCAGGATCATTGGCAGCGAGATTGTCGTTGTCCACACTGCCGCTGAACTGTTGATAGAGGACGGAGGCGACGATCAGCACGATCACGAGGGCGGCTGATGAGAGAAGCAGCATTTTTTTCTTCTTCATCCGATATTCCCCCTTAACTCAGTATGGTCAGAAAGCGGCCCAGCAGGCCGGTAGCCATCAGGATACCGATGAGCACCAGCAGGCAGCCACACACCGTGTTGATAACGTGGTAGTGGCTCTTGATCCAGCTGAAAGCGCCTTTCAGCTGATCGATCAGTACAGCGCTGATGATAAACGGAATGCCCAGGCCCAGAGAGTAGACGAGCAGCATCAAAATGCCCTCCAGCACATGACCCTGTTGGGAAGCCAGCATCAGCGCGGAGCCCAGAAACGCGCCCACACAGGGTGTCCAGCCCAGAGAGAACACGATGCCAAACAGCAGCGCGGAGAAGAAGCCCAGGTCGCGGTTTTCCATACTGCGGCCGTTGCCGTAAAACAGATTCAGCTTCAGCACGCCCAGATAGTTCAGACCGAACACGATGACGATCAGGCCGGAGACGATGTTTAACGCCGTCTGATGCGCGGTGAGGAAGCCGCCCAGCGTACCGGCCAGCGCGCCCATGGCGGTAAAGACCAGCGTAAAGCCCAAGACGAAGCCGCAGGCGTTACCCAGCGTTTTGCGGGTGCTGCGCTCACCGCCGCCGGCAAAATAGGTGGCGTAAATGGGCAGCATGGGCAGCAGGCAGGGGGAGATGAAGGTGATGATACCCTCCAAGAAAGAAATAGCGTACTGCATAAAGCGTTTTTCCTTTACAGTGTTTCTTCGATGAAGTGTGCGATAGCGTCCCGGGAGCCGGGGGAGATGACAAAGTCGACCAGCTCCCCTTCAGAGAAGATGACCAGTGTGGGGACGTATTCAATGAAATATTTTTCAGCCAGCTCCGGCCACTCGTCAATATTGATCTTACCGATGGCGAGACGCCCGGCGTATTCGTCAGCGATCTGGTTGAAGGCGTCTTCCAGCGCAACGCAGTGACTGCACCAGGGGGCCCAGAACTCTACCAGCGCCGGCTTTTCGCCCACCAGCAGCTGACGGAAGGTGTCGTGATTCAAATGCACAGCAGCCATATACAGTGCCTCCTTATCTTAGGTTGGCAATAGTATACCACAAAAGCAACAGCCATTATGTGACAATTGCATCAAAAAAGACGGTTACTGTACGTAACCGTCTTTTTTATTACAGATTGCCCAGCACGTCGGCGGCGACCTGAACGGTCAGCTGGCGGACGGCGTTGGGATCGGCAGTCTTGGCGGGTGCCGCGGGAGCGGGGGCAGCGGGTGCTGCGGCGGCTTCGGCGTACTTTTCGGGATGGTCGCGGCGATCCAGGAACTTGGGAGCCACCTGGGGGAAGAGGGCCAGACTCAGCACATCCTCGTCGCTCTTGGCAATGTCGGCGAACTCGGCGCGATACTTATCCAGCTCCGGCTCCAGAAGGTCGGCAGGACGGCAGGTGATGACGTCCTCGGGGGCAATGCCGGCCTTAGCGCGGACCTCTTCGTTGACAACGCCGGGCAGGCGGCCGTATTCGCCGCGCAGCATGGCCTTGGACTCCTTGGGGAAGACCTTGTAGCGCTCGCCCATGATGATGTTCATCACGGCCTGCGTGCCCACGATCTGGCTGGAGGGAGTGACCAGCGGGGGATAACCGAAGTCCTGACGGACGCGGGGGATCTCGGCCAGCACATCGTAGTACTTATCTTCCTTGCCGGCCTGCTTGAGCTGGGAGATCAGGTTGGACAGCATGCCGCCGGGCACCTGATAGAGCAGCGTGTTGGTGTCCACGTTCAGCACCTTGGGATCCAGAGAGCCGGCGCCCTTCAGACGCTGCGCGATCTTGCGGAAGTGGACGGCGGCCTCGGACATCTTGGTAAGATCCAGGCCGGTGTCGCGCACCGTGCCGGCCAGCGTGGCCACCAGAGACTCGGTAGCGGGCTGGGCCGTACCGTTGGCCAGAGGACTGAGGGCGGTGTCCACGATATCCACACCGGCGTAAGCGGCCATGAGATAGGTCATGTCGCCGGTACCGGAGGTGTTGTGGGTGTGCAGGTGGATGGGGACGGAGACGGATTCCTTCAGCGCCTTGATGAGGGAATAGGCGTCCATGGGCAGCAGCAGGTTGGCCATGTCCTTGACACAGATGGTGTCAGCGCCCATCTGCTCCAGTTCGCGGGCCAGCTTGACGAAGTAGGCCTCGTTGTGGATGGGGGAGATAGTGTAGCTGAGGGTGGCCTCCACCTGTCCGCCGTACTTCTTGGTGGACTTGATGGCCTGCTCCAGATTGCGCACGTCGTTGAGCGCGTCGAAAATGCGGATGATGTCGATACCGTTCTCGATGGACTTGCGGCAGAAGGCATCCACCACGTCATCGGCGTAGTGCTTGTAGCCCAGAATGTTCTGGCCGCGGAAGAGCATCTGCAGCTTGGTGTTGGGCAGACCTGCCTTCAGCTTGCGCAGGCGCTCCCACGGATCTTCGTTGAGGAAGCGCATGCAGCTATCGAAGGTGGCGCCGCCCCAGCACTCCAGCGAGTAATAGCCGATGGAGTCCAGCACTTCCAGCGCCGGCAGCATGTCCTCAATGGTCATGCGGGTGGCGGCCTGAGACTGGTGAGCGTCACGCAGGATGGTATCGGTGATCAGCAGGGGCTTGTTAGACAGAAATTCCATAGTTGATACCTCGCTTCTATTAACCGAACAGGGAGATCAGCACGCCTGCGGCAATGGCGGAGCCGATGACGCCGGCCACGTTGGGACCCATGGCGTGCATCAGCAGGAAGTTGCTGGGGTTGGCTTTCTGACCTTCCATCTGACTGACGCGGGCAGCCATGGGAACGGCAGACACACCGGCAGAGCCAATGAGGGGATTGATCTTCTCCTTCAGGAACAGGTTCATGAACTTGGCCAGCAGCACGCCGCCCGCGGTACCGAAGGCGAATGCAGTGACGCCCATGAGCATGATGCCCAAGGTGCCCCAATCCAGGAAGGTGTTGCCGGTGGCGGTTGCGCCTACGGACAGGCCCAGGAAGATGGTGACGATGTTCATCAGCTCGTTCTGTGCGGTCTTGCTCAGTCGGTCGGTGACACCGCACTCCTTCAGCAGGTTACCCAGCATCAGGCAGGCGATCAGAGGAGCCGCGGAGGGTACCAGCAGAGCCACAAAGATGGTGACAACGATGGGGAAGACGATCTTCTCGCGCTTGGAAACCTCGCGCAGAGGCTTCATCACGATCTTGCGCTCTTCCTCTGTGGTCAGCAGCTTCATGATGGGGGGCTGAATGACAGGGACAAGGGCCATGTAAGAGTAGGCGGATACCGCGATGGGGCCCAGAAGAGCGGGAGCCAGCATGGCGGTGACGAAGATGGCTGTGGGGCCGTCAGCACCGCCGATGATGCCGATAGAGGCGGCTTCCAGCGGGTCAAAACCAAGCCAGCGTGCACCGATATAGGCCATGAAGATGCCGACCTGTGCGGCGGCACCCAGCAGCAGGCTCTTGGGGTTGGCGATCAGAGGACCAAAGTCGGTCATGGCGCCTACGCCCAGGAAGATGAGGCAGGGATAGATGCCCAGCTTCACGCCCAGATACAGGATGTCTACCAGACCGGGCGAAACGGTGGTGCCGGCCAGTGCCAGATCTGCCACTGCGGAGGATACGCCTTCAGCTTGCAGAGCCAGCAGCTGTGCCTCTTCGATCACAGCCCCGCCAAACCAGTTCCAGTGGACGTGGCCGCCGGCAAAGAGGATCTCGTGGAACATGTTGGCGCCGGGCAGGTTGGTCACCAGCATGCCGACGGCAATGGGAACCAGCAGCAGCGGCTCAAACTTCTTCACGATACCCAGAAACAGCAGGAAGCAGGCGATGGCGATCATCACTGCGCACTTCCAGTTGTCGCCCACAAAAAACTGGGCAAAACCGGTGCTGTTAATAAAATTCAGAATAGCTTCCATGCAGCGTCGCCTCCATTACTGGATGACGCACAGAAGTGCGCCGGACTCCACAGCGCTGCCCTTGCTGGTGTTCACAGAAGCGATCACGCCGTCACAGGGGGCCATGATCTCGTTTTCCATCTTCATAGCTTCCAGAATCAGCAGCACCTGACCGCGCTTGACGGTGTCACCGGCGGCCACATTGACAGACAGGATATTGCCGGGCATGGGGGCGGTCACCTTCTCGCCGCCGGCAGGAGCAGCGGGAGCGGGAGCGGCAGGCGCAGAGGCGGGAGCAGCGGGAGCGGCAGCCACAGGAGCGGCGGCAGCGCCGGTGATCTCTTCCAGCTCAACTTCGTATACGGTGCCGTTGACGTTAACTCTATACTTTTTCATGATGATCTTCCTCCAGTGATCAGAGTTTTTTAATAGAAACGATGCGGACAGCGGAAATATCGGTGCCCATATCTTCGGCGATAGCGGCGGCGATGGCGGCCATCAGTTCAGGCTTTTTGCTGTGATCCGCCTGCGGCTGAGCGGAGACGGGAGCAGCGGCTGCGGGGACGGTATCGGCTGCTTTGGTTTTGCGGCAGATGGCGCTCATGGCCATGACCAGAAACACAAGGCACACCAGTCCCAGAAATACAGTGCCTATGCCCATCAGGCAGACGAACAGGTTGGAATAATCCATGGAATCGAATCCCTCCCATTATGATATGATTATATTGTACCAAACGTTTGGTAAGATTACAATCGGTTTTTCCGAACTTCGTTAAAATTGTAACTTTGGTGAGAATTCCGCGTTCTTCTTTGGCACTTTTTGCCTAAGTGGTAGAAAAATCAAGAAAAATAGTTTCCACACAGTAAAAACTGTGATAAAATACTCTCGAGGTGAGAAATTATGCGCTACGCTGAGGTGACAAAAGCCACATTTCTGGCCCGCCCCAACCGCTTCATCGCTCATGTGGAACTGGGTGGAGAAGTGGTGGTCTGCCATGTGAAAAACACAGGCCGCTGCCGGGAACTGCTGGTACCGGGTGCGGAAGTCTGGCTGGAAAAAGGCAGTACGCCGGGCCGCAAAACCGCATGGGATCTGATCGCTGTGCGCAAGGGTGAGAAGCTTATCAACATGGATGCGCAGGCTCCCAACAAGGTGTTTGCCCAGTGGGCGGCGCAGCTGGAACCGGAGCTGACAGCGCTGTGGAGCGAGTATACCTACGGCCAGTCGCGGCTGGACTTCTGTCTGGAAACCGCGGCTGGACTCCATCTGGTGGAAGTCAAGGGCGTCACGCTGGAGGAGGACGGACACACCCGATTCCCCGATGCGCCGACGGAGCGTGGCGTCAAGCACCTGCAGGAGCTGATGCGGGCGGTGGAGGAGGGCTACCGCGCCAGTGTGGTGTTTGTGATCCAGATGGAGCAGGTGAAGGACTTCGCGCCAAATGACGATACCCATCCCGCCTTTGGTGAGGCTTTGCGCGCAGCGGCGGAGGCCGGTGTGCAGGTGGTAGCGGTCAACTGCCGCGTGGCGCCGGATTCGCTGGAGATCATTGGCCGCGTACCGGTGGTGCTATAGTTTACCCCATAAAAACAAAAAGACACGACGAAAGTCGTGTCTTTTGCGTGTAGTGCATTATTTCTGCATGGTTTCCACCAGATGCGCCGTGATGCGGCCGGTGAGGCCCCACAGGGGATAGGGGAGGCCTTCGTAAACCGGTACTTCCATCCGTCCGGCGCTCCAGCGGTAATCGGGCGGCGTCTGCACCAGATGGTAAGGGAAATCGCCGGCCACCATGGGCTTGAGCTCGTAGGTATAGCGCTTGGGCGGATGGGCGGCCAGCCATGCAAGGGGCACGGTGAAGGTGGTCTGCACCTCCTGCAGATTGCGGCGCATGGACTGCACGCCGGCAGCGTCCACATAGGCCAGCACCGGATGCATCAGACCGTCCGAGCGCAGATACAGGAAGTCCATCCGGCCCAGAATTTCCACATGTTCCGGCCCGATACCCAGCTCTTCGTGCATTTCCCGCAGCGCACATTGGATGGCGGTCTCGCCCGGCTCCATCCGCCCGCCGGGGAAGCAGACTTCGGCCGCATGATGCCGCAGGCTTTCGGCGCGGACTTCGTACAAAAGGCTCAGACCGGCGTCGGTCTCCACCAGCGGGACCAGTACGGCGTATTCACCGCGGCAGCCCAGCAGTGTGGGCACATGGTTTTCGAATTTTTGCCGGAAACGGGAAATATCCATAGCGTATACCTCACTTTGGAAGAAAAAATCCCCCATCTTGCGATGGGGGACAGGGATGCCTTAGCAGCAGCCGCAGCCGCTGTTCTGTACCGTGTTGCCGCAGCCGCAGCTGTTGCCGCTGCCGCAGAAGAAGAACAGGATGATGATGGCAATGATGATCCAGCAGCAGTTGCTGCCGCCCCAGTTCTGATTACACATAGCGCAACCTCCTATGAAATCCGGAGCCCTGCAAGGCTCTCATTCCATGGTATGCGCCCCACCGGAAAGGGTGACTCAGCTGCGGGAGATGCGGTAGCTCAGCGTCAGCAAGGTATCCACAAAGTGGACATTCTCGAAAAATACGCCGGATACCTGCGTGCTCAGCTCCACGTTGGTAAAGTTCCAGAAACCGCGGATGCCCAGCTCGATCAGCCGGTCGGCCAGAGGCTGTGCCACGCTCTGGGGCACGGTCAGCACGGCCACGTCGGGATGATACTGCTCCACATATTCGTCCAGCTCATCCATGGAGCGCACGGTGACGCCGCGGATGGTGGTGCCGATCATGGAGGAGGCGACATCGAAAGCGGAGTCGATCTGGAAGCCGACCTTTTCAAAGTCGAAGTTCTGCAGCAGGGCGTGACCCAGATGGCCGGCGCCCACCACAATGATGCGGTGGCCGTTGTCAATGCCCAGAATGTGGCCGATCTCCGCGCGCAGCTCCGCCACGTTATAACCGTAACCCTGCTGGCCGAATTCGCCAAAGCAGCTCAGGTCCTGACGGATCTGGGATGCGGTGATGTCCATACGGCTGCCCAGAGAGTTGGAAGAAATACGGACAACGCCCTTATTGTACAGGTCGTCCAGATAACGGTAATAGCGGGGGAGACGGTGGATGACAGCATCCGAGATCTTCTGTTTCTTCATATATGATCAACCGTCCTTTATTGGTATTTCGGAGCGTTTCGGCAATATATGTAAAAACGGTGTGTCGGAGCGTCTCCATGAGTATTGTACCGCACCTGTCCGGACTTGTCAACTTTTTTAACAATCTTTCCTTAAATTTTTTCTTTACTTTGCGGGAGCGAATTGATATAATGGCTTAGTCCGCAAGCGGACAGCACAAGCCAATACGCGCCCGTAGCTCAGTTGGATAGAGTGTCAGACTCCGACTCTGAAGGTCGCTGGTTCGAATCCAGTCGGGCGTACCAAAAGAGAGCACCCTTCGGGGTGCTCTCTTTTGGTTTATCCGGTAGAGTATCGACGAACCGCGACCTTCAGGCGCGAAGCGCGTCAAATCCTGCCGGAGGCGGCCGCGGCGCTATGCGCCGCTGGCCGGTCGCTGGTTCGAATCCAGTCGGGCGTACCAAAAGAGAGCACCCTTCGGGGTGCTCTCTTTTGGTTTATCCGGTAGAGTATCGACGAACCGCGACCTTCAGGCGCGAAGCGCGTCAAATTCCGTCGGAGGCGGCCGCGGCGCCATGCGCCGCTGGCCGGTCGCTGGTTCGAATCCAGTCGGGCGTACCACGAAAGAAACCAAAAACTGGCTGCGGCATTGAAATTATCGGGAAATAGCCGTATAATAACGTAAACGAAGAAAGGTGGGAAGCACATGGAAACGTTGATCGAGCTGTATGATGACCGTGCGATCGAAAATATTCTGGCACCGGACATGTTTCGTCCAAAGCGCATCATCTACCTTTGCCCCGGAGAAATTGCGCAGGATCGAAACCGGCAAGAGAAACTGAAAGCCTTTTTCCAGCGCCGGGGATGGGATCCGGAATTGATTTTTACGGAAGCCAGCCTGTTCAAAGCGGACCGTATTCTCCGGCAGCTGCTCACACTTGGTGAAAAATATGCAGACTGTGCCGTAGATGTTACCGGCGGCAGTGATGCCGCTTTGTTCGCCGCAGGCATGTTTTCCCAGCAAACAGGTGCGCCCGCCTTTACCTACTCCCGAAAGAGAAACCGTTTTTACGACATCAGCGGTGCTGCGTTTGCGGATGATCTGGAGTGTACGCTCTCTTATTCCGTGGAGGAATTCTTCCTGATGGCAGGCGGAACATTACTGCCCGGTCGGGTGGATAATGCTGTTTTAGCGAAGTACTTAGACGACTTTGATCCGTTTTTCTCCTGTTTCCTCCGTTTCCGAAGGGATTGGACGGATATCATCTCCTATATTCAGAAAGTGTCCCCGTCGGAATATGGCCAGAAGCCTCCGCTGTCCATTCAGGGAAAGTATACGGTGAAGGGTGATCACGGATCACGGAATTCCGCCAACGAAGCTGCGCTGAAAGAACTGGCCCGTATCGGCTTTATCGAGGAGCTTTCCATTGTGCGCGGTGAGTCGGTGGCGTTTCGTTTTCGCGATGCCAATATCCGCGCATGGCTGCGGGACGTGGGCAGCGTATTGGAACTGTACACCTATAAAGCCTGTATTGATGCAGGGATCTTCCACGATGTGATCAGCAGCGCCGTCGTTCGCTGGGACGACACGGTAGGACATGGCAGTGTTTCCAATGAACTGGATGTGATGGCCGCAAGGGGCGTCGTTCCGCTGTTTATCAGCTGCAAAGCCACCGATATTAAAACGGAGTCGCTCAATGAACTTGCGATCCTTCGCGATCGCTTCGGTGGGAAGGGCGCAAAAGCTGCTATTGTCACCACCGAGCCCTGCAACGCTGCTGCGCGGCACCGCGCGGCCCAACTGGACATTGCGGTTATTGATCTGGAAGAGTTGAGAGATGATCAGCTGGTGCAGAGATTGACGGTTATCATGAAAGCACAGGCGTAACCTGCGTTCGGATGAAAAGAGAGAGCACCTGCCAAAGGGTGCTCTCTTTTCTATGTAAATGCCATCTTTACAACAGCTCCGGTTTGGTATTTAATATCATTATATGGGCGAGAAAGGGGCCATGGCTGTGAGCGAACTTCTGTGCTTTTTCATAACACTGGCTGTTGCGGTGATTGTCGGCACTGTGTTTTATAAGCTCGGCTTCCCCGCCGGTGCCATGGTGGGCGCGCTGATCGGCGTGAGCGCGCTGAATATTCTGACCGGCTGGGCGTTCATGCCCGCTGCGGTGAAGAATCTGACCAAAACGGTGGCCGGTCTTTTCGTGGGCATGAGTATGACCATGGAGATGGTGCGCAATATGAAGCGGCTCTTTAAGCCGGTTATCGTGCTGGTGGGCGTGATTTTCACTCTGTGCCTGAGTGCCGGAACGCTTTTGTACCATGTGACCGGCTTGGACGCGGTAACGGCGCTGTTCTGCGTGGCGCCCGGCGGCCTGACGGACATGACGCTGATGACCATGGACATGGGCGGTGACGCGGCAGTGGTGGCTGTGCTGCAGGTGCTGCGCCTGCTTTCGGTATACTGTATTTCCATGCCGCTGGCCCGAATTCTGGGCAAGAAACTGGGCGGATTTGTCCACGAGAACCCAAAGAGCAGCGTGGAGAAGAAACCGCTTTCGCGTGAAGAGAAGAGGAAGGGCATGGTGCTGGCGGCTGTCGTGGCGCTGATTGGCGGCGCGGTGGGACTGGGCCTTGCAGAGCTTTTGCACTTTTCTGTGCTGGTGCTGATCGGCGCTATGGTGACAACTGCCGCGGTCAATATCAAAACCGGCAAGCTCTATATGCCCAAAGCGGTGCGCCGCGCGGTGCAGATCCTCAGCGGCGCGCTGATCGCCACCGGCGTGACGGCCGATTCGCTGGAAAAGCTGAAAACGGTGATATTGCCGGCGGTGTTCATCTGCTGCGGCTTTGTGCTGATCAATCTTGTGCTGGCCCTGCTGCTGCACCGCGTCTGCAAGCTGGATATGGCAACTGCTGTTTTGTCTTCGTCTGCCGGCGGCGCCACGGAGGCGGCCCTTGCCGCCCCGGATCTTAACGCGGATCCCTCGGTGGTGTCTGTGCTGCAGATCAGCAGACTGATCTGCACGACCTCATTCTACCCGCTGCTGGTACAGCTGCTATACCAATTACTGTAAAGTATAAGTACTGAACAGTTTAAAGGAGACGGATATGAACAAAACCTATCGTTTTTCCGCGCCCGGGCGCACGGAACTGGGCGGCAACCATACCGACCATCAGCGCGGCTGCGTGCTGGCGGCTGCGGTGGATCTGGAGACCACGGCGCAGGTGACGCTGAACGGAACGGATACCATCCGCGTCTTTTCCGAAGGCTATGCGCCGGTGGAGGTTTCGCTGCAGGATCTCTCCATCCACGAAGGGGAAGAGAACACTACGGCGGCGCTGGTGCGCGGTGTGGCGGCAGAGTTCGTCCGCCGCGGCGCGGCGGTGCAGGGCTTTGACGCCTATGTGCGTTCCACCGTTCTGCCCGGCAGCGGGTTAAGCTCCTCGGCGGCGTTTGAAGTGCTGATGGGCACGATTTTGAACGAGCTGTTCTTTGAAAGCTCCCTCTCGCCGGCAGAGGTGGCCCGTATCGGCCAGTACGCCGAAAATGTCTATTTCGGCAAACCCTGCGGTCTGATGGACCAGATGGCCAGCGCTGTGGGCGGCATGGTGTTCATCGATTTTGAGTATCCTGCCTGTCCCGTTGTGGAGCGCATCGACTTTGATCTGGCCTCTGCCGGTTACGCGTTGTGCATCATTGATACCGGCGCCGACCACGCCGACCTGACGGCGGAATACGCCGCCATTCCCGGGGAAATGAAGGCGGTGTGCAGCTATTTCGGCAAAGAAGTGCTGCGCCAGATCCCGCAGGAGACGTTTTTTGCCGCGCTGCCGCAGCTGCGGGGCCGTGTGCCGGACCGCGCGATCTTGCGCGCCATGCATTTCTACCGCGAAAACGAGCGGGCCCAGCGTCAGGCCGAAGCGCTGCGCACAGGGGATGTGGACGCCTTTTTGCAGCTGGTGAAGGAGTCGGGCCGCAGCTCGTGGATGTACCTGCAGAACATCACGCCCGCCGGTGCAGTGGAACAGCAGGCGGTGGCGGTGGCACTGGCGCTGTGCGAAGAACTGCTGGATGGCCGGGGCGCCGCCCGCGTCCACGGCGGCGGCTTTGCCGGAACGGTGCAGGCTTTTGTGCCGCAGGATATGCTGGATGCCTTCCGCACCGGTGTGGAAGCGGTGTTGGGAGCAGGGAAGTGCCACGTGCTTTCCATCCGCGCTGCCGGTGGCGTGAGGGTGGAATGAGGAGAATACCGGGCGCTTCGCCCGGTATTTTTTTCTTGTTCTCCCCGGGAAATGGTGTTACAATCGACTCAAAGTGAGGTGAAGGGCCGTGCAGGGAAGCGGGATCAAGGATTTCACACAAGGTAATATTACAAAGCAGCTGGTCATATTTGCATGGCCACTGTTCCTCTCCAACCTGCTGCAGGTGGTCTACAATCTGGTGGACATGGTGGTGGTGGGCAATGTGCTGGGCAAGGTGGGCCTGTCTGCCGTGTCGGTGGGCGGTGACCTGAGCCATCTGCTGACCTTCATCGCCATGGGTTATGCCAGCGCCGGTCAGGTGCTCATTGCCCGGTATGTGGGTGCAAAACAGACCGATAAGATCGGCCGCTTTGTGGGCA
Source organism: Oscillospiraceae bacterium (assembly GCA_015067525.1). Taxonomy (GTDB): domain Bacteria; phylum Bacillota; class Clostridia; order Oscillospirales; family Oscillospiraceae; genus Vescimonas. Next base: position 13,444 of record SVMH01000002.1, read on the forward strand.
CCATGAGTGGATTTTTGCTGATATGTGCCGTGGTGATCAGCATTGTGGCGCTGAGCATTCAGGATAAGCTTCTGCAGTGGATGAACACGCCGGAGGCGGCCTATGAGGGTGCCGCGGCGTATTCGGCCATCTGCATGGTGGGTCTGGTGTTCATTTACGGCTATAACGTGGTCAGCGCTATCCTGCGCGGCATGGGCGACTCCAAGCACCCCTTTATCTTTGTCAGCATTGCTGCCATCACCAACTTGGCGCTGGATCTGGTGTTTGTGGTGGGCTTCCGCATGGGCCCCGGCGGCGCTGCGCTTGCCACTGTGATCAGCCAGGGCCTCAGCTTTGTGGCTTGTGTGGTGTTCCTGTACCGCAACCGCGAGAAATTCGGCCTTGAGATGCACAAAGGTGACTTTATCCACTGGGACGGCGAGATGCTGGGCGCGCTGGTGAAACTGGGTACGCCCATGGCCATCAAGAGCGCTTCTATCCAGATCTCCAAGCTGTTCGTCAACTCCTGGATCAACTCCTACGGTGTGGAGGTCTCCGCCTTTGCAGGCATCGCCAACAAGATCTCCAGCATCATTAACCTGATCTCCAACGCCATGAACACGGCGGGCTCTACGGTGGTGGGCCAGAATATTGCTGCCGGTAAGTTTGACCGCGTCAAGCAGACCATGGGTGCGCTGGCCAAGATCACCCTGACGGTGGCCACGGTGCTGTCGGCCCTGATCTGCCTGTTCCCGGAGCCCTTCTTCGGCATCTTTACCGACGATCAGGCGGTGCTGGCGCTGGTGGACAGCTACCTGCCCATTGCGGTGCTGCTGCTGTACGGCAGCGCGGCCCGCGCCATCATGAACGCCCTGCTCAACGGCAGCGGCAACTACAACGTGAACTTTGCCACGGCCATCTTTGACGGCATTGTCATGCGCATCGGCCTTGCGGTGCTCTTCGGTCTGGTGCTGGATATGCGCCACTACGGCTTCTGGCTGGGCGACGCGCTGGCGGGCTTTACCCCCTTTGTCATCGGTGTGGTGTTCTACTTCACCGGCAGCTGGAAAAAGGGGAAAATGGTTTCATAACAAAAAAAGAGCCGGATGCCTGTGCATCCGGCTCTTTTTATGAACAAGGGTGCTTGTGCTGTGCAGGCGAATCGTGTAGAATCATACCGTTATCTATTTCATCAGGAGGTCATTGATATGTCCGCATTGCCCGCAACCATCTGGCTGCTGTTCGCGGCCGCTATGGTCATCAGTTCCATCGGTTTTAAAAATTACGTCTGGTTCATCTCCCTCGGCTACGGTTTCTCCATCGCCGGCGAAGGCCTGCTGATGCTGATCCTGTACGGCAAGACCCTCAGCGCCGGAACCATTATCTGCTGCGTGCTGTTCATCCTCTACGGTCTGCGTCTGGGCGGCTACCTCGCCATCCGTGAGCTGAAGAGCAGCTCCTACAAGAAGAATATGACCGGCGAGATCAAGGACGGCAAGAGCGTGCCCTTCGGCGTGAAGATCGCCATCTGGGTCACCTGCGCGCTGCTGTACGCCACGCAGGTCTCCGCCGTGTTCTATCGCCTGTACAACAACAGCGGCTCCAATGTCTGGACCTATGTGGGCGCTGCCGTGATGCTCTTCGGTGTCAGCTTCGAGTCTGCTGCCGACCTGCAGAAGAACGCCGCCAAGAAGGTCAATCCCAAGCGCTTTGTGGATACCGGTCTCTATCGCATCGTCCGCTGCCCCAACTATCTGGGCGAGATGATCTTCTGGACCGGCGTTGTCCTCTCCGGCATCGGCGCCGTTTCCGGCTGGCAGTGGGTCGTGGTGGCCATCGGCTATGTCGGCATCATCTTCGTCATGTTCTCCGGCGCCCGCCGTCTGGAACTGCGCCAGAACAAGAACTACGGTGCCGATCCCGAGTATCAGGCCTATGTCAAGACCGTGCCCATCCTGCTGCCCTTCATCCCGCTGTACAGCGTGGAGAAGCACAAGTGGCTGGTTGCCTAAAAAACAATTCCCTCCAAAGGCTTAGCCTTTGGAGGGAGTTTTTTCTTACAGGGGCATCCAGCTGCCGCTGCCGGTGGCCAGCAGCTTGCCGGTGGCGGCGTCGCGCAGCTCAGCGCGCTGACGGATGAGGCTGCGGCCGGCCTTGACGATGTAGACCGTCATCTCCAGCTCCATGCCGAATTCCACACCGCGGATAAAGGACACGGTCATGTCGGTGGTGGTGGCCTCGTTCTCGCCGGCGGTGAAGTTGGCCACAACGCCGAAGGCGGTGTCGAACATACCGGCGATGGCGCCGCCGTGGATGCCGCCCTTTTCGTTGATCTGCCACTTGAGGGTGGGGAAGGTGTAGGTGACGGACTGCTCTTCGTAGTTGCAGCGCTTGAGACTGCAGTGCATCATCTCGTCAAAGCCGCCGTCACCGAGGTTGAGATAGTGGCGGGACTTCTCCTCCACCAGATGGATCCATGCTTGTTTCTTATCCATAGCGATTCTCCTCGTTCTTAATAATTGTTACAAAAAGTTGTTGTTCTACTTGTGTTTTCGATATTTTCTAACCTTTAAGCCCAACCATATCATGAGCGCTGTCAGTAGCACGACAGAGCTAAGGATTAGATCGGGGTTCTTCTCGGTGATTCCAATAATTAGCAAAAGGGCAAATAGAGGAAAACCGATCAGCGCAGTTATTCTGATAATTTTCAATTTTTTCTTGCTGTTTCCGGATGCAAAAGAGGAATCCAGAATATCTTCAATTGTTCCGAACAGGAATTCAAAGATATACTCCATGCGATCGCTCTCCTCATACTTGGATGGTCCCATTATGCCATACAGAAATGAGAAAAGCAAATGCTTTGACTTTTGAGAAAAAACACCCCCGGACACCGGTCCGGGGGTGCGGTTGCAGATATGTAACTTACACTTCCTGCTTGGAGGCGCGCAGCACCACGTCGTGAGCGCCGCCTTCCACGATGGACACGCCGGACACCAGCGTCAGGCGGGCCTTCTGCTGGAGCTCCGGAATGGTCAGAGCGCCGCAGTTGCACATGGTGGAGCGGACCTTGGCCAGCGTGGTGGCCACGCCGTCAGCCAGATGGCCGGCATAGGGAACGTAGGAGTCCACGCCCTCTTCGAAGCTCAGCTTCTTGGCGCCGCCCATGTCGTAGCGCTGCCAGTTGCGGGCGCGGCTGGAGCCCTCGCCCCAGTACTCCTTCATGATGGTGCCGCCCACGTTGACCTTGATGGTGGGGCTCTCGTCGAAGCGGGCGAAGTAGCGGCCCAGCATCACGAAGTCAGCGCCCATGGCCAGAGCCAGCGTGATGTGGTGGTCGTGGACGATACCGCCGTCGGAGCAGACGGGGACGTAGATGCCAGTCTCCTCGAAATACTCGTCGCGGGCCTTGCACACCTCGATGAGGGCGGTAGCCTGACCGCGGCCGATGCCCTTGGTCTCGCGGGTGATGCAGATGGAGCCGCCGCCGATGCCGACCTTGATGAAGTCGGCGCCGCAGTCGGCCAGGAAACGGAAGCCCTCGCGGTCCACCACGTTGCCGGCGCCAACCTTGACGCTCTCACCATAGTGCTCGCGGATCCACTCGATGGTCAGCTTCTGCCACTCGGAGAAGCCCTCGGAGGAGTCGATGCACAGCACATCGGCACCGGCTTCCACCAGAGCAGGCACGCGCTCGGCGTAGTCACGGGTGTTGATGCCGGCGCCTACCACATAGCGCTTGTGGCTGTCCAGCAGTTCCAGAGGATTGCTCTTGTGGTTTTCGTAGTCCTTGCGGAACACAAAGGAGACCAGACGGCCCTCTGCGTCCACGATGGGCAGGGAGTTGAGCTTGTGATCCCAAATGATGTCGTTGGCGGCCTTCAGGGTGGTGCCCTCGGGCGCGGTGATCAGCTTGTCAAGGGGGGTCATGAAGGAGGAGACCTTCTCATCGGGGCTCATGCGGCTGACGCGGTAGTCGCGGCCGGTGACGATGCCCAGCAGCTTGCCGTGAGAAGTACCGTCGTCGGTGACAGCCACGGTGGAGTGGCCGGTCTGGGCCTTCAGCTCCAGAATGTCGGCCAGCGTCTGGTCGGGGGTGATGTTGGAGTTGCTCTCCACAAAGCCGGCCTTGTAGCCCTTGACAGCGGCCACCATAGCGGCTTCACTCTCCACCGTCTGGGAGCCATAGATAAAGCTGACGCCGCCTTCGCGTGCCAGAGCGATGGCCAGACGGGGGCCGGACACGGACTGCATAATGGCAGAGATCATGGGGATCTTCAGGGAGATAGCGGGCTTTTCACCCTTGCGGTAGCGGACCAGAGGCGTTTCCAGAGAAACGGCGGCGGGTACGCACTCGCTGGAGGAGTAGCCGGGGACCAGCAGGTATTCGTTGAAGGTATGGGACGGTTCAGAGAAGAAATAAGCCATGGGAACAACACCTCACATACAGATTTGAAAAAGGGACATTCCAGGCTCCGCAAGAAGATGAAATGTCCGATGGTCGTACTACAAGTATTTGAACAAGTATACCACTTTGTTCGCCGTTCGCCAACACCTAATTTTACAAAATATATGTAGAAATTTCGGCGTGGTTTTTGACAGTTTCAACCATAAAAAGGGGAGAGGAAGAGAAGCATAAATAATTCTGAAGGCTGATATCAAAAGTAAGAATGATTTGGCTGAAATTTCCACATTGACGAAAAATTTGACGGAAGATATAATAGTCATATCATGAGAAACTATGCGGCTACTGGCGGAAGTGGATGTACCACGAGGGAACCGTATAGAAAATGTGCCGACCGCCTGGGCAGACTGAACCTTCCCGAAGGTCGGTCTGTCCTTTTAGCTTTTTGAGGAGGTTTGAGCATGAAAGTAGGAATCGTCATGGGCAGCGTCAGCGACCTGCCTGTTGTCGAGAAAGGTATCAAGGTGCTGCAGGACTTCGGTGTACCTGTTGAGGTGCGGGTTCTCTCTGCTCACCGCTGCCCGGAAGAGGCTCGTGATTTTGCCGCCATCGCCCGCGAGAAGGGCTTTGGCGTGCTGATCGCCGCTGCCGGTATGGCGGCCCATCTGGCCGGCGCTCTGGCCGCCAACACCACGTTGCCCGTTATTGGAATTCCCTGCAAGTCCACCAATCTGGACGGCATGGACGCCCTGCTGAGCACCGTCATGATGCCTTCCGGCATCCCTGTGGCCACGGTAGCCATCGACGGCGCCAAGAATGCCGCTCTGCTGGCGATCCAGATCCTGGCTGTCACCGACGAGGGTCTTGCGAAGAAGCTGGCCGAGGCCAGAGAAAAAGAAACTGCCGCGGTTCTGGCCAAGGATGCCGAGCTGCGCGCCAAATATCACTAAATAACAACCATCAAGTCATTGGAGGAATTAAAAAATGGAACTGATTTACACCGGCAAGACCAAGAATGTGTACGCTCTGGAGAACGGCAACTGCCTGCTGAAGTTTAAGGATGACTGCACCGGCAAGGACGGTGTGTTTGATCCCGGTGAGAACAGCGTTGGCCTGACCATCGAGGGTGTGGGCGATGTGAACCTGCGCATGTCCATCTACTTCTTTGAGAAGATCAATGCCGCCGGCATCCGTACCCACTATGTCTCCGCCAATCTGGAAGACACCACCATGGAAGTTAAGGCTGCCAAGGTCTTCGGTAAGGGCCTGGAGGTCATCTGCCGCTACAAGGCCGTGGGCTCCTTCTACCGCCGCTACAGCGATTACTGCGTGCTGGGTCAGGATCTGCCCGCCTACGTGGAGACCACCTTTAAGAACGACGAGAAGGGCGATCCTCTGGTCACCAAGGACGGCCTGGTGGATCTGGGCGTCATGACCGCCGAGCAGTATGACGACCTGAAGACTATGACCCAGCAGATCACCAAGATCGTGGCTGACGATCTGAAGGAAAAGGGTCTGGAGCTGTACGATATCAAGTTTGAGTTCGGCTACGACGCCGACGGCAAGGTAATGCTGATCGACGAGATCGCCTCGGGCAATATGCGCGTTTATAAGAACGGCGAGTACATCGATCCTATGACCCTCAACGGCCTGTTCTTTGCGTAATGGGCGGTTTCTTCGGAGCGGTCGCGCACCGCGACGTCGTCAACGACGTATTTTTCGGCGTGGATTATCATTCCCATCTGGGTACACGCCGCGGCGGCATGGTGATCTATGATCGGGACAGCGGCTACCAGCGCCAGATCCATAACATCGAGACCACGCCTTTCCGCACCAAGTTTGCCAAAGACCTGCCGGAGTTCTCCGGCTGCAGCGGCATCGGCTGCATCAGCGCCAGCGATCCCCAGCCTCTGCTGGTACGTTCCCACCTGGGCTTCTACGCCATCGCCATGGTGGGCCTCATCAACAACGCAGATGAGCTGGTAGAGCAGTATTTCTCCGACCACGGCCATCAGTTCATGGCCATGAGTTCCGGCAAGGTCAACAGCACCGAGCTGGTGGCTGCCCTCATCAACCAGAAGGATTCGCTGGTGGAGGGCATCCTCCACGCGCAGGAGGTCATCGACGGCACCGCCACGGTGATCGTGCTGCAGGGCGATCGTATCATCGCTGCCCGCGATAAGATGGGCCGTTTGCCTATGCTGGTGGGCCGCAGCGAGGAAGGCTGTTGCGTATCCTTTGAGTCCTTTGCCTATCACAAGTTGGGATATGAAGATGCCTATGAGCTGGGCCCCCGGGAGATCGTGGAAGTCACCGCCGACGGCTGGAAGACGCTGTCTCCCGCCGGCGAGGAGATGCGTATCTGCGGTTTCCTTTGGAGCTATTACGGCTATCCCAACTCCAATTACGAGGGCCGAAACGTGGAAGTCATGCGCTGCCGCAATGGCGAGATCATGGCGCTGGACGATGCCCGTGACGGGCTGCTGCCCGATGTGGACATCGTGGCCGGTATGCCTGACTCCGGTATTCCCCACGCCATCGGTTACGCCAACGCCAGCCACAAGCCTTTCGGCCGTCCCTTCGTGAAGTACACCCCCACCTGGGCCCGTTCCTTCATGGGTACCAACCAGAAGGTGCGCAGCCAGGTGGCTGAGATGAAGCAGATCCCCGTGCCCGAACTGATCCGCGACAAGAAGCTGCTGCTGGTGGATGACTCTGTGGTGCGCGGCACCCAGTTGGGCGAGACGGTGGACTTTCTGCGCAACAGCGGCGCCAAGGAAGTGCATATGCGCTGTGCCTGCCCGCCTCTGGCCTATAGCTGCAAGTACCTGAACTTCTCCCGCAACCGCTCGGAGATGGACCTGCTGGTCCGCCGCGTCATCATGGAGCTGGAAGGGGAAGAGGGCTTCAACCACATCGACGAGTACACCGACCGCAGCACCGAACGCGGCCAGCGTATGCTGCAGGCCATCTGTGACAAGTACGGTTTTGACTCCATGGGCTTCCAGAGTCTGGACGGCCTGTTGGACGCCATTGGCGTGGATCCCTGCAAGGTCTGCACTTACTGCTGGACCGGCAAAGAATAATGACTGAGAAAGAGAGACGAGATATGAGCAACAGCAGCTTTTCCGCCTCCTACGCCGCTGCCGGCGTGGATATCACCGCCGGTTACCAGGCGGTGGAACTGATGAAGAAACACATCGCCCGTACCAAGACCTCCGGTGCCATTGACACCATCGGCGGTTTCGGCGGTTCGTTCCTGCTGGAACTGGCTGGCATGAAGGAGCCCGTGCTGGTCTCCGGTACCGACGGCTGCGGCACCAAGGTGAAGCTGGCCTTCCTGCAGAACAAGCACGACACCATCGGCATCGACGCCGTGGCTATGTGCGTCAACGACATCATCTGCTGCGGCGCCAAGCCCCTGTTCTTCCTGGACTATATTGCCTGCGGCAAGAACGTGCCCGAGAAGATTGCCGAGATCGTAGGCGGCGTGGCCGAAGGCTGCGTGCAGTCCGGTGCTGCCCTCATCGGCGGCGAGACTGCCGAGCATCCCGGTCTGATGCCTGTGGATGAGTACGACCTGGCCGGCTTCGCTGTCGGTATCGTGGACAAGGAGAAGATGTTCGACAAGTCCACCATCAAGGCCGGCGACGTCATCGTGGCCATCCCCTCCAGCGGCGTCCATTCCAACGGCTTCTCTCTGGTGCGCAAGGTGTTCACCGAGGAGCAGCTCTCCGGCCCTCTGGGTGCGGAACTCCTGACGCCCACCCGCATCTATGTCAAGGACATTCTGGCTCTGAACGAGAAGGTCACCATCAAGGCCTGCGCCCACATCACCGGCGGCGGCTTCTATGAGAACATCCCCCGCGCCCTGCCTGACGGTATCTGCGCCAGCATTGAGAAGAAGAACGTCCGCGTTCCCGAGATCTTCCACAAGATCGCCCAGGCCGGCAACGTGCCCGAGCGCGATATGTACAACACCTACAATATGGGCGTTGGTATGTGCGTGGTGCTGGATGCTGCTGATGTGGATACTGCGCTGGAGCTGATCGGTGACGCCTATGTGCTGGGCGTGTGCGAAGAGGGCGAAGGAGTTAAGTTATGGTAAAGGTAGCCGTGTTTGTCTCCGGCGGCGGCACCAACCTGCAGGCCATTCTGGACGCGCAGGGCTCGGTGATCCGCCATGCCGAAGTGGCGCTGGTCATCGCCAGCCGCGCCGACGCCTACGCGCTGGAGCGCGCCAGGAAGCACGGCGTGCCCGGTGTGGTGCTGCGTGACGAGGCCGATATCCAGCGCACACTGGAGGAGTACGGCATCGGCCTGATCGTGCTGGCCGGCTATATGCGCATCCTCTCTTCCGAGTTCACCGCCCGCTGGGACAAGCGGATCTTAAATGTCCACCCCTCGCTGATCCCGTCCTTCTGCGGCAAGGGTATGTACGGCTTGCGCGTGCATGAGGCCGCCCTTGACTACGGCGTCAAGGTCACCGGCGCTACCGTACATTTCGTCAACGAGGTGCCCGACGGCGGCGAGATCATCTACCAGAAAGCCGTGGATATCAAACCCGACGACACCCCCGAGATCCTGCAGCGCAGGGTGATGGAGCAGGCCGAGTGGATCCTGCTGCCCCGCGCTATCGAAAAAGTTGCAAAGGAGATGCTGGCATGACCGATCTGTTGACTTTCCTGAAGGAGACTTCCTATCCCGGCCGCGGTATCGTGGTGGGTAAGGACCGCGTGTACTATTTCATTATGGGCCGCAGCGAGAACAGCCGTAACCGTGTGTTTGTGGAGACCGAGGACGGTATCCGCACCGAGGCCCATGATCCCGCCAAGCTGAGCGATCCCAGCCTCATCATCTATCATCCTGTCCGCCGCGTGGAAAAGGGCCTGATCGTCACCAACGGTGACCAGACCGACACCATCCGAGACTATGACGATTTCCGCGCAGGTCTGATGACGCGGGAGTATGAGCCCGATTTCCCCAACTATACGCCCAGAATCTCTGCCATGATCTATCCCGACGGCAGCTTCGATATCTCCATCCTCAAGCATAAGGACGGCCGCTGCCTGCGCGAGTTCTTCTGCTACGAAGGCTGCGAGGAAGGGAAGGGTTACTTTATCAGCACCTATCAGGGTGACGGCAGCCCCCTGCCCACCTTCGCCGGTGAGCCCATGGAAGTGACCATGCCCGAGGCCGATGAGGTCTGGGCTGCCCTGAACAGCGACAACAAGGTTTCCCTGTACGCCAACGTCAATGGTCAGGTGACCATCTACAATAAGCATTTGGAGGGTTAACATGAAGGAATTTGAACTGAAGTATGGCTGCAACCCCAACCAGAAGCCTGCCAAGATCTACATGAAGGACGGCAGTGAGCTGCCCATCCAGGTGCTCAACGGCCGCCCCGGCTTCATCAACTTTCTCGACGCCCTCAACTCCTGGCAGCTGGTCAAGGAGCTGAAGGAGGCCACCGGCCTGCCCGCTGCCGCGTCCTTCAAGCATGTTTCTCCCGCCGGTGCCGCTGTGGGTCTGCCCCTGAGCGATATTGACCGCCGCATCTATTTCGTGGCCCCTGATGCCGAGCTGAGCCCCATCGCCTGCGCCTATATCCGCGCCCGCGGTGCCGACCGCCTGTGCTCCTTCGGCGACTGGGCCGCCCTGAGCGACGTGTGCGACGCCGCCACCGCCCGCTATCTGCAGGCCGAGGTGTCCGACGGCGTCATCGCCCCCGGCTATACCGACGAGGCGCTGGAGATTTTGAAAACCAAGAAGAAGGGCGGCTACAACGTCGTCCAGATTGATCCCGATTATGTGCCCGCCGCACAGGAGTGCAAGGATGTGTTCGGAATTACCTTCGAGCAGGGCCATAATAACTTTGAGATCAACGAAGAACTGCTGGGCAACATCGTCACCGACTGTAAGGACCTGCCCCAGCAGGCCAAGATCGACATGATCGTGGCCCTCATCACGCTGAAGTACACCCAGTCCAACTCCGTGTGCTATGTCAAGAACGGACAGGCCATCGGCGTGGGCGCCGGCCAGCAGAGCCGTATCCACTGCACCCGTCTGGCCGGTGACAAGGCCGACAACTGGTATATGCGCCAGCATCCCAAAGTACTGGCCCTGCAGTTTGTGGACGGTATCCGCCGCCCCGACCGCGACAACGCCATCGATATCTACACCTCCGACGAGTATGAGGATATTCTGGCCGACGGCGTGTGGCAGCTGAACTTCAAGGTCAAACCCGAAGTGCTGACGGCAGAGGAGAAGAAGGCCTGGATCGCCACACAGTCCGGCGTGACCGTGGGCAGCGATGCATTCTTCCCCTTCGGCGACAACGTGGAGCGTGCCCGCAAGAGCGGCGTGCAGTATATCGCCGAGCCCGGCGGCTCCATCCGCGATGACCATGTCATTGCCACCGCCAATAAGTACGGCATCACCATGGCCTTTACTGGCATGCGTCTGTTCCATCACTAAGACCCAAAACGAAGGGGGAGCGTATACTCCCCCTTTCGGTGCGTTATAACAGGAGGAAGCTATGAACGTTCTGGTCGTTGGCGGCGGTGGCCGCGAACATACCATTATTCGTAAAATCAAGGAAAATCCGGACGTGGAGACCATTTACGCACTGCCCGGCAACGGCGGCATCGCCGCTGACGCCGTTTGCGTCAACATCGGTGCCAAGGATATCGACGGCATCGTGACCTTTGCCGGTGACCATAAGATCGACTACGCCATCGTGGCGCCCGACGATCCGCTGGCTCTGGGTGCCGTGGATGTGCTCAACGCCATCGGTATCCCCGCCTTTGGCCCCAACAAAAAGGCGGCCATCATCGAGAGCAGCAAGGTATTTTCCAAGAACCTGATGAAGAAATACGGCATTCCCACCGCCGCCTACGAGGTGTTCCACAAGGCGGAAGAGGCCAAGGCTTACGTGGAAACGTGCAAGATCCCCGTGGTCATCAAGGCCGACGGTCTGGCGCTGGGTAAGGGTGTCATCATCGCCATGACGCGCGAAGAGGCCGTGGCGGCCGTGGAATCCATCATGTGTGACCGCGTCTTCGGTGACAGCGGCTCCCAGATCGTGGTGGAGGAGTTCCTGGAAGGCCCCGAGGTATCCGTCCTCAGCTTCACCGACGGCAACGTAGTGGTTCCCATGGTGTCCTCCATGGATCACAAGCGCGCGCTGGACGGCGATCAGGGCCTCAACACCGGCGGCATGGGCACCATCGCTCCCAACCCCTTCTATACTGCCGAGGTGGCAGATCGCTGCATGAAGGAGATCTTCGTGCCCACCATCGAGGCCATGAAGGCCGAGGGCCGTCCCTTCAAGGGCTGCCTGTACTTTGGCCTGATGATCACCAAGGATGGCCCCAAGGTCATTGAGTATAACTGCCGCTTCGGCGATCCCGAGACCCAGGTGGTGCTGCCCCTCCTCAAGAGTGACCTGCTGACCATCATGCAGGCCGTGTCCGAGGGCAAGCTGGCCGAGACCGCCGTGGAATTCTCCGACGGCGCCGCCTGCTGCGTGGTCATGGCCTCCGGCGGCTATCCCGGCTCCTACGAGAAGGGCCACGCCATCACCATTCCCGAGGATTTGAGCGCCGAGGTGTTTGTGGCCGGCGCCGCTCTGAAGGACGGCAAGCTGGTTACCAGCGGCGGCCGCGTGCTGGGCGTCACCGCTACGGCGGACACGCTGGCAGACGCCGTTGCCAAAGCATACGAGAATGTGGAGAAGATCACCTTTGAAAAGGCGTTTTATCGCCGCGACATCGGCCGCCGTGCCCTGGAGGTAAAATGATTTACAGAGTTTATGTAGAAAAGAAAGCCGGCCTCGACAACGAGAGCCGTGCCCTGCTGAGCGAGATCAAGGGCATTCTGGGTATCGAGAGCGTCACCGGCGTACGCGTGCTCAACCGCTACGATGTGGAGCACATTGACGAAGCCCTGTTCAATGCCTGCGTCACCACCGTGTTCTCCGAGCCCCAGACCGACGATGTGTATTTTGTCCAGCCCGCCCACGAAGGCGTGGTCTTTGCCGTGGAGTATCTGCCCGGCCAGTTTGATCAGCGCGCCGACTCCGCCGCCCAGTGCGTGCAGATGATCGCTCAGTGCGACCGTCCCACCGTCCGCAGCGCCCGTGTCTATCTCATCGAAGGTGACGTCAGCGCCGAGGATGTGGCCGCCATTAAGCACCATGTCATCAACCCCGTGGAGTCCCGCGAGGCCGCCTTGGCGCTGCCCGAGACGCTGGATATGGAGTACACCGTGCCCGAGGCTGTGGCCAGCATCGAAGGCTTTACCGAACTGGACGACGCCGGCCTGCAGGCTATGATCGCCGACATGGGCCTTGCCATGGACCTGGCCGACATCCGTATGGTGCGTGACTATTTCCGCAGTGAGGGCCGCCAGCCCACCATCACCGAGATCCGCGTGCTGGATACTTACTGGTCCGACCACTGCCGTCACACCACCTTTAACACCATCATCGACTCCGTCTCCTTCGAGAGCGAGGAGATCCAGAAGACCTGGGATGCCTATATCGGCACCCGCAAGGATCTGGGCCGCACCAAGCCCATCTGCCTGATGGATCTGGGTACCATCGCTGCCAAGGCGCTGAAGAAGTCCGGTCAGCTGACCAAGCTGGACGAGAGCGAGGAGATCAACGCCTGCACCGTGAAGATGAAGGTGACTGTGGATGGGGAAGAGCAGGATTGGCTGCTCCTCTTTAAGAACGAGACCCACAACCACCCCACCGAGATCGAACCCTTCGGCGGTGCTGCCACCTGCATTGGTGGCGCCATCCGCGACCCGCTGTCCGGCCGCAGCTATGTCTATGCTGCTATGCGTGTCACCGGTGCTGCCGATCCCACCGTGCCCGTTTCCGAAACCATCTCCGGCAAGCTGCCTCAGCGTACCATCGTGACCAAGGCTGCCGCCGGTTATTCCTCCTACGGTAACCAGATCGGTCTGGCTACCGGCTTGGTGGATGAAATCTATCACCCCGGCTATGCTGCCAAGCGTATGGAAGTGGGTGCTGTGATCGCTGCTGCTCCCGCTGCCAATGTCCGCCGCGAAGTGCCTGCTGACGGCGATGTGGTCATCCTGCTGGGCGGCCGCACCGGTCGTGACGGCTGCGGCGGTGCCACCGGTTCCTCCAAGGCCCACACCGAGGAGAGCCTGACCACCTGCGGCGCTGAGGTGCAGAAGGGTAACGCCCCCGAGGAGCGCAAACTCCAGCGTCTGTTCCGCAACGCCGAAGCCAGCCGCATGATCAAGCGCTGCAACGACTTCGGCGCCGGTGGCGTATCCGTTGCCGTTGGCGAACTGGCAGACGGCCTGAACATCAACCTCAACGCCGTGCCCCGTAAGTATGAGGGCCTGGACGGCACCGAGCTTGCCATCTCCGAGTCTCAGGAGCGTATGGCAGTCGTCGTCGCCGCCGAGGATGCCGAGCGTTTCGCCGCTCTGGCCGATGAGGAGAACCTGGAGTCCACCCTGATCGCCAAGGTCACCGCCGAGCCTCGCCTGGTGATGCACTGGAACGGCCAGACCATCGTGGACCTGTCCCGCGCCTTCCTGGATACCAACGGTGCAGAGAAGCATGTGGACATCGAAGTTGCCGCTCCTGCTGTCTATGAAGCTGTGAAGCCTGAAAGCTTTACTACTGGCATGGAGACTGTGTCTGCCGATCTCAATAGTTGCGTCAAGCGCGGCCTCGTGGAGCGCTTTGACTCCACCATCGGTACCGGCACCGTGATGATGCCCTTCGGAGGCAAGCATCAGCTGACGCCCTCTCAGTGCATGGTCCACCGTGTCAGCGTGGAGAAGGGTCATACTGATGACTGCTCCTACATGGCATGGGGTTATGATCCCTACATCAGCGAGAAGAGCCCCTATCACGGCGCTTATCTGGCCGTGGTGGAATCCGTCAGCAAGATGGTGGCTGCCGGCGCCAAGTTCGAGGATGTGTACCTGAGCTTCCAGGAATACTTCGAGCGTCTGCGCACCGAACCCAAGCGCTGGGGCAAGCCTCTGGCCGCTCTGCTGGGTGCCTACAAGGCCCAGATGGAACTGGGCATCGCTGCCATCGGCGGTAAGGACTCCATGTCCGGCTCCTTCGAGAAGCTGGATGTGCCCCCCACGCTGATCTCCTTCGCTGTCACCACCGGCAATGTCAACGAGGTGGTGTCCGGCGAGTTCAAGGCTGCCGGCCGCCGTGTGGCATGGCTGCGCCCCCAGCTGGGCGAGGATGGCCTGCCCACCGCCGAGAGCCTGAAGGACTGCTTCGCCAAGGTCTACGGCTGCGCCAGGACCGCCGTTTATACCCCCACCCGTACCGGCGTGGCCGATGCCGTGGCCAAGATGTGTTTGGGTAACGGTCTGGGCTTCCGCTATGCCGACGGCATCGCACTGGAAGAGATCTTCGCCCCCGCCTTCGGCTCCTTCATCATCGAGACCGAGGATGACATCGGCGTGACGCTGGGTTACACCACCGACGACGGCGCTTTGACCTTCGGCGGTGAGCAGGTGGAAATGTCCAAGTTGCTGGCCATCTCCGAAGGCAAGCTGGAGGATGTGTATCCCACCCGTGCCGGCAAGCCCTATGAGGTCAGCAATGTGACCTACACCGATGGCTGCACCGTGGCTCCTGCCATCAAGGCTGCCAAACCCCGTGTGCTGATCCCTGTGTTCCCCGGCACCAACTGCGAGTATGACACCGCCCGCGCCTTCCGTGAGGCCGGTGCCGAGCCCGAGATCTTTGTGGTGCGCAACCTGACCGCTTCCGCCGTGTCCGAGAGCGTGGAAGCTTTCGCCAAGAAGCTGCAGCAGGCCAACATCGTATTCCTGCCCGGTGGCTTCTCCGGCGGCGACGAGCCCGACGGCAGCGGCAAGTTCATCACTGCGTTCTTCCGCAACGGCGCTGTGGCTGACGGTGTGCGCGAGCTGCTGAACACCCGCGACGGCCTCATGGGCGGTATCTGCAACGGCTTCCAGGCCCTCATCAAGCTGGGCCTTGTGCCCTACGGTGATATCCGCGATATGGATGATGCCTGCCCGACCCTGACCTTCAATACCATCGCCCGCCACCAGTCCCGTATCGTCCGCGTCCGCGTGGCTTCCAATCTGTCTCCCTGGCTGCAGGAAGCTCAGGTGGGCGGCGTGTATAATGTGCCCATCTCCCACGGTGAGGGCCGCTTCCTCGCCAGCGATGAGCTGGTGGCAAAGCTGGCTGCCAACGGCCAGATCGCCACGCAGTACGCCGATCTGGACGGCAATGCTACTGACAACATCCTCTTCAACCCCAACGGCTCCGTGCTGGCGGTGGAGGGTATCACCTCTCCCGACGGCCGTGTCTTCGGTAAGATGGGCCATGCCGAGCGCTTTGTGAAGGGCCTGTATCAGAACGTGCCCGGTGACTATGACATCGGCATGTTCCGCAGCGCTGTGAAGTATTTCAAGTAAAATTTCGAAAGGGAGGACTACGATTATGTACAAGAGCGATATCGAGATCGCCCAAGCTTGTACGATGTAGCCCATCACCGAAATTGCCAAAGTGGCCGATGTGGACGAAACCGGCAAGATCAACGGTTTGTTCTAAATCCTATGGACGAGGTCTGTGCCTAAAAGCACAGACCTCGTTTTTTGCATACCCAAAAATTACAGGCCAGACAAGTAATTCAAAAAAACCTTACGCCTATAGAGACACTCTAACGGAGATCGATTCTTTATATCTTTCTTCTGTGCAATTTGCATAATCACTTTCCAAATCTACCTTGACAATCTCTCACAATTTTGATATAAATAAGTTGACTGTATGACTGACGGAAGTGGAGTGACCACACGGAGTACAGTTGCGGAATACCGCTATTGCCGACCGTCTGGGCGTACTACACATTGTAGTGCGTCCTTTTTTGTTTTCACAGGAAGGACGCCACAAAAGAAAAAACGGAGGAATACATTATGGAATTCAAGACCGACATCGAAATCGCCCAGGCTTGTACAATGCAGCCCATCACCGAAATTGCTAAAGTGGCCGGTGTGGAAGAGAAATATCTGGAGTTGTACGGTAAGTATAAGGCCAAGGTGGACTATAACCTGCTGCGCGAAACGGACCGTAAGGACGGCAAGCTGATCCTGGTCACCGCCATCAACCCCACCCCTGCCGGTGAGGGTAAGACCACCACCACCGTGGGCCTGGCCGATGGTCTGCGCCGTCTGGGCAAGAATACGCTGGTGGCTCTCCGTGAGCCTTCCCTGGGCCCCGTGTTCGGCGTCAAGGGCGGTGCTGCCGGCGGCGGCTATGCACAGGTGGTGCCCATGGAGGACATCAACCTCCACTTCACCGGTGACTTCCACGCCATCGGTGCTGCCAACAACCTGCTGGCCGCCATGCTGGATAACCACATTCAGCAGGGCAACAGCCTGGGTATCGACGTTAAGCGCATCGTCTGGAAGCGCTGCGTGGATATGAACGATCGCCAGCTGCGTAACGTCATCGACGGTCTGGGCGGCCGCATGCAGGGTGTGCCCCGTGAGGATGGCTTCGACATCACCGTGGCCAGCGAGATCATGGCAGTTCTGTGCCTGAGCGCCGATATCCCCGACCTGAAGGCCCGCCTGGGCCGCATGGTGGTGGCTTACACCTTCGACGGTAAGCCTGTCACCGCCCATGACCTGAAGGCCGAGGGCGCTATGGCGGCCCTGCTGAAGGACGCCCTGAAGCCCAATCTGGTGCAGACCCTGGAAGGCACGCCTTCCTTCATCCACGGCGGCCCCTTCGCCAATATCGCCCATGGCTGCAACAGCGTCATGGCCACCAAGATCGCTCTGAAGCTCTCTGATTACTGCGTCACCGAGGCCGGCTTTGGTGCCGACCTGGGCGCAGAGAAGTTCCTGGACATCAAGTGCCGTCTGGCCGGCCTGACTCCTGCCGCTGTTGTGGTGGTGGCCACCGTCCGCGCTCTGAAGAACCATGGCGGCGTACCCAAGGCTGAGCTGAACAACGAGAATCTGGAAGCGCTGGAGAAGGGCCTGCCCAACCTGCTGCAGCATGTGGAGAACATCACGCAGGTCTACGGTCTGCCCTGCGTGGTGGCTATCAATGCTTTCCCCACTGATACCGCCGCCGAGCTGAAGCTGGTGGAGGATAAGTGCCGCGCTCTGGGCGTCAACGTCGCTTTGAGTGAGGTTTGGGCCAAGGGCGGCGAGGGCGGTATGGCTCTGGCCGAGGAAGTGGTTCGCCTGTGCGAACAGCCCTCCAACTTCACCTTCGCCTATGATGTGGAGGACAGCATTGAGGATAAGCTCAACGCCATCGCCAAGAAGATCTACCACGCCGACGGTGTGGCGCTGACTCCCGGTGCCCGCAAGCAGATGAAGGAGCTGGAGGCCAATGGTTTCGGCAACCTGCCCATCTGCATGGCCAAGACCCAGTATTCTTTCTCTGATGATCCCGCTCTGCTGGGTGCACCCCGCGGATTTACCGTCACCGTGCGCAACCTGAAGGTCAGCGCCGGCGCCGGCTTCCTGGTGGCCCTGACCGGCGATATTATGACTATGCCGGGTCTGCCCAAGGTCCCCGCTGCCGAGAAGATCGACGTGGACGAGACCGGCAAGATCACCGGCCTGTTCTAAAAATGTAAGAGACCTGCGAGGATTCGCAGGTCTCTTTTTTTGTGTCCGGGCGGGAAAAGATGGAAATTCTGTCTTGAGATGCGGCGGACAAAAGGGTATACTGAAGAAAACACAGGAAAGAAGGGGGGGGAGCGCATGAAAGACCGCAGCATCATCGACAGGGAAGTGCCCCAGTATAAGGGCAATTTCCACCTGCACACCAACCGCTCGTGGGACGGCACCGTTTCGCCGCAGGAGGCACTGCAGGCCTACCGCGACCGGAGCTATGATTTCTGCGCCGTGACCGACCACGAGGTGTACTGGGACAGTGCGGAGTTGAGTGACGAACATTTCATTGCCCTGTCCGGTATGGAGAGTGCCTTCATCCCCGAGGACGAGCTGCCCCGCTGGCTGCTGGATCGGGATCGGTTCGGCTCACTGCACATCAACCTCCTGTGGGATATGACGGCCGGCCCCAACGGCTTTTACCATGGCGAGGTGCGGATGCGCCCCCGCGATCTGGGTCTGGACAGCTGGAACCGCTACATTGACTTCTGCCACCGGCAGAATCAGCTGGTCATTATCAACCATCCCGGCTGGTCGCGGATGGAGCCGGAGATCTTTCTGGGTATCCACGGCGCTTTCGCATTTGAGATTTGGAACAGCGGCTGCGTGCGCAACGGCGGCTGCAGCAGCGACGAGGCGCTGTGGGACTATTGCCTTACCCGCGGTAAGCGCATCTGGGCCCTGACCGGCGACGATACCCACAAATATATTCCCGAAAATCACGCCTGCGGCGGCGGGTTTACCATGGTTTCCACAAAGGATTTCAGCCACGAGGGCCTGATCCGTGCCATCAAGCGGGGCGAATTCTACCCCTCCACCGGCCCGCGGATCCACGATATGCGCATCGTGGACAATACGCTCTATATGGATTTCGACCCTGCGGCCGGTGTTCGCATCGTGGCGCGGGATTTTCTGGGCAAGGCCTTTACGGCGCCTGACGGCCAGACTATCAGCCATATCGAGTGGCCCATCAAGGAAGGACTGAAGTATTTCCGCGTGGAGATCCGCGATCCCAAGGGCGGCATCGCCTGGTCCCAGCCGGTATTCCCCAACGATTGGGACGGCGATGAACCCGCCCTGCGGGAAGATCCTCATACACCTATTCCGGAGACGTAAAAGAGGGGATGAGCCCCTTGGAGCAGCGTCTGCATGATATGAGAAACCAGAAGGAGGAGCTCTCATGATCCATCTGCAATTTCCTTACGGGAAAGAACATAAAGAACTTAGTCTGCCCCGCCGTCAGGTGAAGGCTGTGCTGACCTCCGAACTGGAGCGTTACCGGCCCGACTGCGACGCCGAGACGCTGGTGCGCCGCGCACTGGAAGCGCCCATCGGCTCGCTGCCGCTGCACGAGCTGAGCCGCGGCAAGCAGCGCGTCACCATCATTGCCAGTGACCATACCCGCCCTGTGCCCAGCAAGCTTTTGATGCCGCAGCTGCTGCGTGAGATCCGCACCGGTAACCCGGAGGCGGAGATCACCATCCTCATCGCCACCGGCTGCCACCGCGAGACCAGCCGCGAAGAGCTGATCGCCAAATTTGGCGAGGAGATCGTGGCGCAGGAGAAGATCGTGGTGCATGACTGCGACGATGTGGAGAACATGGTGCTCCTGGGCACGCTGCCCTCCGGCGGCGAGTGCTGGGTCAACCGTCTGGCCTGCGAGGCAGATCTTCTGGTGTCGGAAGGCTTTATCGAACCCCACTTCTTTGCCGGATATTCCGGCAGCCGCAAGGCGGTGCTGCCCGGTGTGGCGGGCCGCAGCACCGTGCTGGCCAACCACTGCGCCGAGTTTATCGACCATCCGGCCTCCCGCGCCGGCAGTCTGCAGGAAAATCCCATCCACCGCGATATGGTGTGGGCCGCCCGCAAAGCGGGTCTGGCCTTTATTCTCAACGTTGTGCTCAACGGCGAGAAGGAGAACATCCACGCCGTGGCAGGTGATATGGAAGCTGCGCACGAAGCGGGCTGCCGTTTTCTGGAGGGCCTGTGCGGCGTGGAAGCTGCCATGGCCGACATCGTCATCACCACCAACGGCGGCTACCCGCTGGATCAGAACATCTATCAGGCCGTCAAGGGTATGACGGCGGCGGAAGCCACCGTGAATCAGGGCGGCGTCATCATCATGATGGCCAAGTCCAATGACGGACACGGCGGCGAAGCCTTCTGCCGCGAACTGATGGCCGGCGACGATATGGACGCCTTGATGGCCGATATCCTGCGCCGCGGAAGAGGGGAGACGCTGCCCGATCAATGGCAGGCCCAGATCATGATCCGCATTCTGCAGCGCGCCCGTGTGGTGTACATCTCCGACGCGGATGACGCGCTGGTCAGCAAGCTCCACATGACACCGGCCCACTCGCTGGAAGAGGCCATGGTGCTGGCATCGCAGCTGCTGGGCAAGGAGGAACCTACGGTTACCGCCATTCCCGACGGCGTCGGCGTGATCGTTCATTCCTGAGAGGAGCGCATGCCATGAAACAGATTATTATAATCCCCGATTCCTTCAAAGGTACCCTTTCTGCCGTGGAATTCTGCCAGTTGGGCAGGGAAGTGGTGGAGAAGCATCTTCCCGACTGCCGCGTGCTGACCATCCCTGTGGCTGACGGCGGCGAGGGCACGGTGGACTGCTTTGTCCATGCGCTGCAGGCCCGCCGCGTCTGCGTCGCGGTAACAGGCCCCTGGGGCGAGAAAGTGCAGGCGGAATATGCCGTGCACGAGGACACGGCTTTCGTAGAGATGGCCCAGGCCGCCGGCCTTCCCATGGTGGGCGAGCGGAAAGATCCGTCCCTGACCACCACCTACGGCGTGGGCGAGCTGATCCGCCACGCGGTGGAACACGGCTGCCGGAACATTGTGGTGGGCCTTGGCGGTAGCTGTACCAACGACGCCGGTACCGGCGCCGCGGCTGCGCTGGGTGTCCGTTTCCGGGACGAGAGCGGCGCGGAATTTGTGCCCACCGGCTCTACCATGTGCCGTATCGCCGGCTATGACACGTCGGCGGCGCAGCAGCTCCTTTCCGGCTGCACCGTGACGGCTATGTGCGATATTGACAATCCCATGTACGGCCCCCAGGGCGCGGCCGCCATCTTCGGCCCGCAAAAGGGCGCGGATGAGGCTATGGTGGAGCGTCTTGACGCAGGCCTGCGCAGCCTTGCCGCCGTGATGCTGCGCCAGAGCGGCAGAGAGATTGCCGCCATTCCCGGTGCCGGTGCCGCCGGCGCGTTTGGCGCCGGTATCGTGGCTTTTACCGGCGGCCATTTGAAATCCGGTATCGAGACGGTGCTGGACTGCGTGCAGTTTGACGAGCTGCTGCGTGACACGGATATGGTGTTCACCGGCGAAGGCCAGCTGGACAGCCAGAGTCTGCGGGGCAAGGTAGTCATCGGTATTGCCCGCCGCGCAGCAGCGCAGCACGTGCCGGTCACGGCCATCGTGGGCAGCGTGGGTGAGGGTGCCGAGGGCGCTTATGACTTGGGCGTCACGTCGGTTTTCAGCATCAACCGCCGCGCGGAGGACTTTTCCGTGTCCCGCCACAAGACGAAGGAGAATTTCACGGCCACCATGGACGCCATCGTCCGTCTGCTGGCAAGATGAGTTACCGATGAAGGGATGGGCTGATGGCCTGTCCCTTCATTTTTTGCGCCAAATATGGGAAAACTTTTTCCAAAGACTGGAGTTCGGGTGCAAACTGTGCTATAGTTATCTTGGATTATTATCTGTGCGCAAGTGCACATCAAATACGTTTTGCGAGGTGCAAAATGAGTGAGATGAACTATCAGAATGAGGAACTGCGCCGCGTATTGCAGCAGCTGAGCGCGGAAGTGCCGGCAGCCGGCGCGCTGCTGGCGGACGAGGCTCTTATGGCGCAGCTGGAAGCGGTGGGCGGTCATGAAAGCGATGCCTGCCTCCGTACGCTGGAGCTGTGCACTGCCGTAATGGTGCAGCGCCCTGCGGATATAAAGCAGTGGCTCAGCGACCTTTGCGACCGCCTCAGCGACAATATGTTTCCCGATGCCCAGCACCCCCGCCGCGACCTGACAGAGGATGAGCGGCTGTATCTGGCGGTGCTGGAGAATGTACTGCCGCAGCACGTTGCAGAGTTTGACCCGCTGACGGATGTACTGCGCTTTGAAGAGGAGGCTCTACACCGTAGCCGCGTAGCCAAGGAATACGCCCGCTACCGCCGCGCCATCGTGGCCGCCCACGTGCTGCCTCTGATGCGTATCAGCCGCGAGATCCGCCCCTTTGACCCGGCCTCCCATACCATCGGCGTGCACAATGTGGCGCTGCACACCGCCATCATGGCGGACAAAGCCGGCATCGCTGTGGACCTGCCGCTGGTCAGTGCCGCGGCCTTTGGCCACGATATCGGCAAGTTTGGCTGCCGCGGTGACGATGCCCGCCGCATTCCGTATCTGCACTACTACTATACGTGGCAGTGGTTCAGCGAACACGACATGGAGGAACTGGGCCACGTGTCGGCCAACCACTCCACGTGGGATCTGGAGTTTGAGAACCTGCCGGTGGAGTCGCTGCTGCTGATCTATGCCGACTTTCGCGTCCGTGGTACCCGCGGGGCGGACGGTAAGGAGCAGATTCGCATCTATACGCTGGCCGAAGCTTATGAAATGATCTTCTCCAAGCTCTACGACATGACACCGGAGAAACAGAAGCGCTACCAGACTGTTTACTACAAGCTGCGCGATTTTGAGCGGCTGCTGTGCTCGGCCGGTGTGCCGACCGATATGGGCGAGGATACGCTGCGTGCGGCCGATACCCGGGATGAATCCCTGCTTTCCGCGGAAGACGCTTTGCAGGCGCTGCGGAACATGGCTCTTTCCGGTTCCATGCGATTGATGCGTACCATCACCACCGATCACTCCTTTGAGCAGCTCCTGGAGCAGGCCAAGGGCGAGAAGAACCTGCAGCGTATCCGCACTTACCTCATGCTGCTGCAGGAATACAGCACCTACATGACCAAGTCCAACAAGAAAAAGACGCTGCTGCTGCTCTATGAGCTGCTGATGCATCCTGACGGCGATGTGCGCCGTATTGCCGGTCAGATCATGGGCCAGATTCTGGCCAACAGCGGCCCTAAATACCGCAAGGAGCGCCCGCAGGGCGCCAAGCGGGGCGTCATGATCCCCACCATGATGGCGCTGCTGGATGAGTCGGTGGTGCTGTGGGAGACGTATATCGAGGCCTGCCTCCATCCCGACCGCAAAATTGCGCCCAAGCACGCTCTGCGCATCTCCAACAGTCTGAAAACGCTGTGTGAGTCTCTCTTTGCCAGCAGCGATCCCAAGGAGTCCCGCCAGATGGTGGAGCCGATCCTGCGCCGTCTCTATGACGCACAGGGTGCGGACCGCTTTGTGCTGGTGGACGCCCTGACCATGATCCCCTATGAGCATATCCCGGAGGAACACCGCATTTCCATCGTGGAATCGCTGGGCGCCATGCTGAGCGAGGATGAGATCCGCCTGCAGCTGACGGCCCTGCGCTGTCTGGAATCGCTGCGCGTCCATCCGGAAGTTGTGTGTAAAGTGGAAGAGGTTGTCAATGCTTTTGATACCTCGTTTTATAGCGACCGTGAGGTGCTGGAATACCGCAAACGCTGCGCTCTGGGCCGGCGTGAGGACAAGCTGGACGAGGACAGCGCTTCCCGTATCTACCTCAGTAACCTGAAGAGCGCCGTTCACTGGACGGTGAAGCTGACCCAGATCGATATGCTCTGCGACCATGCCAGAGCCTGCCCTGAAACGGCGTTTCACACGGCCATGCACCTTTCCAACGTGCTGTCCGTCAGTGAGCATTTCCCCGTGCGCCAGTCTGCCGGCCAGCATTTGCTGGAGATCGCGCCGCTGCTGAGCGTTGACCATATCAACGAGATCACCATCGACCTGCTGCGCGAACTGGAGACCGGTCAGGATGAGATCTCCTACGTGATCCCGCCGTATCTGGGCGGTTTGATGTGCCTGCTGCCGGAGAAGGAGCTGTGGGAAGCTGAGGACTATCTGGAGCAGCTGGCGCGCGGCAGCGCTATTCGCCCCGCCCGCGTGGCACTGCATGTGGTGGGTGAGATGCTCAACACGCTGCCGGAGCGCGAAAGTGCCATGATCGACCGGACGCTGGGTCTTCTGATGACCGGCATCTGCCACTACGAGCCCACCATCCACCAGAGCGCGCTGGCCGTACTGTGCCGCGACGTGCTGGGCAGCAGCCGCATTGCGCTGCAGCGCCGCGCGGACATGTTCGTCCACCTGCACAAAAAGCTGCTGACGGTGCTGGCGGAGGCGCAGCAGGACCAGCTGTCCTTCTTCAACAGCGCCGCCATGCTCAACCACCTTTACCGCTTTATTGTGCGCCGTGAGGTGGACTGCGGCGAGTTTGCCTTCCCGGCACCCAAGCCGGCGGCCTTCTTCCCCGGCACCTTTGACCCCTTCTCCGTGGGCCATAAGCAGATCGTAGAAGAGATCCGCCGTATGGGCTTTGAGGTGTACCTGTCGGTGGATGAGTTCTCTTGGTCCAAGATGCCGCTGCCCAAGCTGCTGCGCCGTCAGATCGTCAGCATCTCGGTGGCCGACCAGTGGGATACCTATCTCTTCCCGGATGATATTCCTGTCAACATCGCCATGCCGGAGGATCTGGCCAAGCTGCCCCGGTTGCTGCCGGACCGTCCGCTGTATCTGGTGGCAGGCAGCGATGTGATCTATAACGCCTCTGCCTACCGTGGCGCCCAACCGGGCAGCGCGGCGGAGTATAACCATATCATTTTCTGCCGCAATCTCAGTGAGCAGGCGGAGCATTCTGCCTTGAAGGAGATCATTCGCGGCGATCTGAAGATCCTGTCGCTGCCGCCGTTCTATGAGTCGGTCAGCTCCACCCGTATCCGCCAGTTTATTGACCGCAAGCTGGATATCTCCATGCTGGTGGACCCTGTGGTGCAGTCCTTTATCTATGAGTACGGTTTCTATGTCCGCTCTCCTGAGCTGAAGAACGTGATGAAGCCGCAGGACGTCTATTTCTCCCGTTACCGCGAGGCGGATGCTGCGCTGCCGGAGGAACTGAACGCCACCATCTCCGCCCTGAGTAAGCCTCTGGCGGTGACGCTGCGGGAAAGACCCGATACCATGCTGGGTTGGGCGGTTGGCCATACACTGCAGGCGGCGGATCTCTATGACGCCCTGCACTCTCTGGAGGCGGCCCGCTATGTGCGCCGCTACGCTTCCGGCCGCATCCTCATGATCGATGAGGTATATACCGGCGAAACGCGCACCATGGAACGGTGCCGCATGCAGGTCAACGAGCTGCTGGCCCGCAGTCTGGCCAATGACCACACCTATGCCCTGTGCCGCTGCACGCCGGAGGATACGGCGCTGCGTGAGGCGCTGGAGCAGATGGGCTTCCAGCCGGTGGCAGACTGTGAAAATACCTTCTGCGTGGATATGCGCGCGCCGGTCATGCTGCTGCAGGACGTGCTGCTGTGGCTGAAAAAGCCCCATCAGGACGATGCCGACGTGAAAAAGGCGGTGCTGCGCACCCGCCCGAAGATGCGCCGCGCCCTGTGCGATATGTTCCCGGGCCAGCTGGTGCTGTGCTTTGACTCGGAGATGCTCAATCAGGCGGTGATGGAGCGGGTGCAGCAGGTCAACGGCGTGCAGGATGTGCCCGCCGGCGTGCGCCGTCTGGGCCCCTATATGTGTGTGCCCTACGGTAAGATCCTCTCCAACGAGATCGTGCCCAATACGGTGACCAAGACGCTCCATGCCGAAAAGTGCTTCGACTCCGAGATCGAGAACTTCGACATCGTGGAATATCCCGGCTATTCCCAACTCCATACCCAGGCCCGGACGCTGCGCTCGTTCCGCCGCCCGCTGCTGCTGGTGGATGATTTCCTCCACAAGGGCTATCGGATCGAGAAGCTGGATAAGGTCTTCCGTGAGGAGCAGCTGACCATCGACCGCATTATCGTGGGCATCATGTCCGGCAACGGCAAGGATCTGATGCAGGTCCAGGGCCGTCAGGCAGAGTGTGAGTATTTTATCCCCAATCTGCGCTACTGGCTGACGGAGAGTCTTCTCTATCCCTTTGTGGGCGGTGACAGCGTGGGTCAGCAGACCATGACGGAGCATATGCTGCCGTCCATCAACCTGATCCTGCCGTACTACTATCCCAACTTCATGCCGGAGGTCAGTGAAAAGAACATCCGTAGCTTCAGCCGTGTGGCGCTGGAAAACGCCCTGACCATCATGCGGGAGCTGGAGCGCTGCCACCAGCGCATTTTCAACACCTCGCTGACCATCCGCCGACTGGGCGAAGCGCTGCAGCAGCCCCGCCTGCCGGATAAGGGCGACTGCATGAAATATGACTTCAGCCGTCCGGCTTCGGATTATCTGGTGGAGGACCTGCGGCAGATCCAGCGTATCTGCCGCCGTGAAAAGGAGTAACCATGCTGAAACGATGGAATGATATCTGCCTGTGCGGGGAAGAGGAACAGCTCTTTCCCGCCGGCGCTCAGCCGGTAACGGAGCTGTTTGCGCCGCTGGTGTTTCTGGTGCGGCGCGACGGCATGACGTGCCGCGGCATCTGGGCCATCAACTCCCTTGCTGAGTTGGCGGAAGAGGAGGGCGTGCGCTGCCTGCTGCCCTGTGCCGACACGGAGACAGACGAATTGGCGGACTTTGTGCACTGCCACGGTGCCACGGTGGCCAATGTGACCTTTGGACGCGTATTTGACCTGCTGCCCCGCATTTTGTTTCCCAAAACGGACGGTTTTCGTGTGACGCTGGTAGGTTTGGGCGATGTGGGCGGCACGGTGCTGACCGGCTTAAAGCTGCTGGGCCGCGAGATCGATGAGATCGCTGTCTTTGACCCCAACGAGGCCATGTGCCGCCGCTATGAGATGGAGCTCAATCAGGTGCTGCCGGAGCATCCCGGCGGATATATGCCCCGGGTGAGCATCTGCAGCGAAGAACAGCTTTTCAACTGCGATGTGTTCATCTTCACCGCTTCCCGCGGTGTGCCCGCATTGGGCAGCGGCGTCAAGGACGTGCGTATGGCCCAATTTGAGGCCAACCGCGCCATGCTGGGTGTGTACACCCGTAAGGCCCGTGAGGCGGGCTTTGAGGGATTGTTCTGTCAGGTGTCCGATCCGGTGGATCATCTATCCCGCGAGGTGTTTCTGCACTCTAACCGCGATGACACCGGCGCCTGCGATTTCGCCGGCCTCCTGCCGGAGCAGGTGCAAGGCTTCGGCCTTGGCGTGATGGCGGCCCGCGCTGCCTATTACGCGGAGAAAGAGGGCGTTCCCTTCGAAAAGGGACGGGTCTACGGCCCCCACGGTCAGGGACTGATCGTGGCCAATTGCCCCGATGCCGGTTACGATGACGCCGCCTCCTGCCGTTTGACCGACCTGACACGCACGGCCAATCTGGCGGTGCGTGAGCTGGGCTTCAAACCCTATATCGCCCCGGGCCTTTCCTCGGCGGCGGTATCCATCCTGCGCCTGCTGCGCGGCGAGGTGCATTACGGCGCCGTGCCGCTGGGCGGTGCGTATTTTGGCTGCACCAGCCGTATGACGCGCCGCGGCGTGGAACTGCAGCGCGAACCGGTCTGTGAGACTTTGCTGCAGCGTCTGGAGGAAACTCACCGCGCACTGCGTGAGTTTGATTACGCATGAGCGGCGCCGTGTATGTGCTGCGCCTTGGCCGCAGCCCCCGACTGGAAAAGATGCTGGATGCGGCGCTGTGCGGCCGCGAAGTGAAAGAACTGACGTCGGACGCACTGGCACAGGGTATTTACGACCGCCGCATTCTGTTCGCCGTTGCCGTGGATGAACTGGGCGTGGATGAAACGTTCCTGCGTGCGCTGCGGACGCTGCGCAGCAGCGGACAGTGCCTGCGCGGCTGCGTGGGCGGCATCATTGTGGATGGCGCGGATGAGCTTTACACCAAATCCGCGGCGCAGGAATTGGCGCTCAGCGCCAATCAGGTCGGCTGTACGTTCCCCGGAAAGCCGCTGGTGGAGGGCACGGGCTCTCTTTATAACCAGCACATTCTGGCCCAGCGGCTGGGCCTGAGCTGGGAGGAGACCTATTTCGCCCGCGGCAGGGAACTGGTGGAGCGGATCCTGGCCTTTGAAGCGCCGAAATTCGATAACCCCAAGATCCTGATGCTCCACGCGTCGGATAATCTGCGCTCCAACACGGTCTGGCTGGGCCGGCAGCTGCTGCAGCGGCTGCCGGAGAATTTCTCCGTGCGGGAGATCTCACTGCAAAACGGCACCATCCACGATTGCCGCGGCTGCTCCTATGCAGCCTGCCTCCACTTTTCTCAGAGCGGCACCTGCTTTTACGGCGGCACCATCTCGCAGGAGGTGCTGCCGGCCATTCGGGAATGTGACGCCATGCTCTTTTTGTGCCCCAACTACAATGACGCAGTCAGTGCCAATCTGATGGCCCTCTTTAACCGCATGACCAACCTTCTGGTGCAGCAGGAACTGATGGATAAGCACCTGTTCGGCGTGGTGGTTTCCGGCTATTCCGGTAGCGATCTGGTGGCCCGCCAGCTGCTGGGTGCGCTGTGCTTCAACAAGACGGTGACGCTGCCGGCTCAATTCTGCATGATGGAAACGGCGCACGACCCCGGCTCTGCGCAGAAGCTGGCTGGCGTAGAGCAGCGTTTGGATGCGTTTGCCGCCCATATGGCGCAGACTTTGCAAAAATGAGAAAACACACGCAGACACGGTCTGCGTGTGTTTTTTGCGCCGCGATCAATCCGCAGCCACCGCCAGAATTGTTTCGGCAAAGCCTTTGGCAAAGTAGCGCGCACCCATAATGGCCTCATCCAGCGAGTTGCCGGCGGCCCCGATCTCCACCAGCAGCGAGCCGGAACACATCTGCTGGTTGTAGCGATACCCCCTTGCGGCGATGGGCCGCATCAGTGTGGGGGAGAGGGCGTTGAGCTGTTGCTGCACGGCGACCGCCAGCTGCAGGTTATCCTTCCAGCCGTCGTGGCCAAGCCCCATCACAAGGCAGCACTGCGCCACGCGGGGGTCTTCACCGGTGATCAGCTTATACTGGTTGCCGTTGGCGTCCTGAATGGCGTCACGGTGCAGATCCAAAACATAGGTCAGAGTGGGATACTTCTCCAGATAGCTCTTTATGGACTGCAGACTGCTGTTGTAGGCGTCATTATAGCTGGCGGCGTCGTGCAGCGTGCGGTCGTGCAGCACCGATATGCCGTAGCCGGAGAGAACAGCGGCCACCTCATCGCCGATGCGCACCATGTTGCAGGAGGTGTCCCGTGTGCGGTAGGTACCGCTGGGATCGTATTCCTGTCCTTTGGGCATGGTGTATGCCTCGGTGGCATGGCTATGGACGATGAGCACCTGCGGCCCTTCCGTGCCCAGACGGGCCGAAAAACTGCCGCCGCTCAACTCTTCCGCATCCAGCGTGCGGGACGAGGTATTTTTGATGTAGGCACTGCCTGCCACCGTGTAGCTCTTCGGATTGGAGGGGATCACGGTTTGAGAGGGAACGCCGTTATCCGCAAAAGCAAGATCGTCACTCTTGATATCCACTGCCGGTGTCGATGGCGGAGGGGAGGGGGCGTCTGGTTCATCCTCATCCTCCGGCGTCTGTGTGATCAGCTGCGCCATCAAAGGCACGATGGTGCTTCGCTGCTGCATCAGCAGCGGGGACTGGCACAGCGCCAACACGTTGACTGCGGTGAGCATGTCTGTGCCGAAGAGGTCTCCCAGCTCCCAGCGCAGGATCAGCTGGGCCGGTGAGGTGTTGGCGGCGGCTTCCACGGCGGCGCGAAGGGAATCACTGTCTGCCGTGATGACGGCAGTCCATAAGGTCAGCAGGGAACAGACGAGGGCGGACAGGCGGCGGAATAGCGGTTTTTTCATGGCGTTGCTCCTTGCCTCAGGTGTTTTCGTAGACAAGCCTATGCTCGAATTTGCATTTTATGACCGGTAAAAGAAAAAATATTTCGGTTATGATTGCATTTTTTCGAACATGCTGTATAATGTAACCAACAATACCGAAGGAGGCACCTATCATGGAAGAAAAGGATATCGTCATGACCGAAGCTACGGAGGAAACGGTGCAGCAGCCCGCATGGGAAGTAGTTCCCGATCCCGTGAATCTGGATGCAGTGGAAGAGAAGCTGGAAGAAGTGGAAGAGGCCGTTGAGGAAGTGCTGGATGACGCTGAGGAAGAGCTCAAGCGCGGCGTTGCTGCCGTGAAGGAGTGGCTGAGCAACACGCTCTATGAGGCCGGCCGCGTGTTCCAGGAGCACAAGATCGCCATTCTGGCCATCATCGGCGCCATCGCCACCGCAGTGACTGTGGCCGGCATCGTGTTTGCCGTGCTGAAGAAGAAAAAGTAAGTAAAAAAGGACAAAACAGGGAGCCTTCCGCTCCCTGTTTTTCTTTGTAACCAAGCTGTCATCTTTCCTTTCTTGACAGAATCCGACAGCCCTCTATAATAAAGACAATGAGTTTTCCGGGAGGGTCCAATATGAAAAAGAAAGTGTTGTGGGCCGTCGGCGGCGTGCTGTTGCTGGCTGTGCTGCTGATCGGCGTTCTGAGTGCCGTAAACGGCTATTTTATTTTGGCTCCGTCTGTGCAGCTGCAGCTCAACGGCGAGGCAGCGGTTGAGATCGCAGCCCACAGCGAATATGCGGATGCCGGCGTCGTGGCACGCCGCGGCAAGGAGGATCTGAGCGCGCAGGTGGTCACGGACGGCACTGTGGATGTGACGAAGCCGGGTACCTATACCGTTACGTACCGCCTGACGGTGCGGGATAAGGAATATGTGCAGCAGCGCACGGTAACTGTGGTGGACCGCGAGGCGCCGGTTCTGGAGCTGCTGGGCGACGCGCAGATGACCGTCTCGGCCCGAAAGTTCTATGAAGAACCCGGCTTTACCGCCACGGACCGCTGCGACGGCGACCTTGCCGCTGCGGTGCAGGTGACGGAAGCCGTGGAAGGGGAAACGCTGACGCTGACCTATACGGTCAAGGATGCTGCCGGTAACGAAAGCAGCGTGCAGCGCGTTGTTACTATCCGCGATGAGACGGCACCGGTCATTTCGCTTAAGGGCAGCAGCACGGTGTATGTGACGCTGGGCGGTACCTATCAGGAGCGAGGCTGCAGCGCGACAGATGATGTGGACGGCGATGTAACGGGCGCAGTGGTGCGCAGCGGCAGCGTGGATACTTCCACCGCCGGAACCTACACCATCCGCTACAGCGTCAAAGACAAGGCGGGCAACAGTACAAGTGCCACAAGAACTGTAAAGGTATATACCTATACGCCAAATTCCGCCGACAGAGTCTACCTCACCTTTGATGACGGCCCCAGCACCAATGTTACGCCCCGGATCCTGGACATTCTGGCCGAGCATAACGTGAAGGCAACATTCTTTATCCTCAACTATTCGGAAAGCACCAAATATCTGGTGGGACGTATGATCAATGAGGGCCACACCGTGGCCATCCACGGCTATTCTCACGACTATGCCACCATCTACGCCAGCGACGAGGCCTTTATGCAGAACGTCTATCGTCTGCGGGATAAGCTGCTGGCAGACTTCGGCTATCATGCCACCATTATCCGATTCCCCGGCGGCAGCTCCAACACCGTCAGCAAGTCTTATAATAAGGGAATTATGAGCCGCCTTGTCAAGCGGGTGGAACAGGGAGGCTTCGTCTACTTTGACTGGAACATCTCCAGCGGTGACGCCAGCGCAGCAGGTCTCAGCAGCACGCAGATCTACAGCAATGTGACAAGCCGCTTGGGTCGCGGCCGAAACAATGTGGTGCTGATGCATGACAGCAGCGCCAAGGGAACCACGGCGGATGCGCTGGAGAATATCATCATTTACGGCAAGGCCAACAACTACACCTTTGCACCTCTGACGCCGTCTACCAGACCGGTGCATCACGGCGTGGCCAACTGAGGGTTTACAAAAGTTTCACATACGTACTCTTGTTGAAGACGCGGTAAACTGCTATAATGTCGTTAAGAATATCCGGAAAGGAAGGAAATGACACCATGCGCGTGATCGATCTGGAAAATATCAACTACAATATGCGCAATGAAACGCAGTTTGTGCTGCGCTGCGAGGAGGTCTATCATGACAAGATCAGCGCCGCCGTCGGCACGATTTTGTCCAGCCGTAAGCCCTTCGTGGCGCTGACCGGCCCCTCCGGCAGCGGCAAGACCACCACGGCCATGCGCCTGCGGGAGTATCTGGAGAATCTGGGCGTGCAGGTGAATGTCCTGAGCATGGACAATTTCTTCCTGCCGCTGGATCAGCGCCCTCCCGAGGCATCGGACTGGGAATCCCCCTATTGCGTCAACATCGACCTGCTGGTCTCCACGCTGCACCGTCTGGCCGACGGGGAAGAGGTGGATGTACCCTGGTACGATTTCAAGACCGGTATGACCGGTGGTTATAACAAGGTGCAGGGCCATAAGGGCGGCATTATTCTGGCCGAGGGTATTCACATGCTCAACCCGCTGATTTTTGACAAGATCCGCGACGAGGCCCACGGCGTGTATGTGGCACCCCGTACCCGTATCATCACCAATGACGACAAGATCGTCCGGCCCGAACAGCTGCGCGTGGCCCGCCGCATGATCCGCGATTACTATACCCGCGGACACTCCCTGCGCGATACGGTGATGCGCGCCGAGAGCGTGGACCGCGGCGAGGTGCAGTATATTCAGCCCAACAAGAAGAACGCCTCCATCCACATCGATACCTTCCACGACTATGAGCCCTGCCTGCTGGCCAAGGCCTTCGCCGAGCTGCCGGCTTTCCGCGAGGAACTGGACGATGCCTTCGTGGAAGAGCACGGCCTGACCGACCTGATGAAGGTGGTGCGCGGCGTGGAGCCTCTGCGCACGCCCTATGTGCCCCGCAATTCCCTCATTCGTGAGTTTGTGGGCGGCAGCGTATTTGAGTATTAAGGATTTGAAAAACACCGCCGGTATCGGCGGTGTTTTTTCGTCTGCGGCATTGTGGAATATTTGACAAGGGACGCAGGGAGGAGTATAATAAGACCAGTTAATAAAGGGGGAGTATCAATGAAGATCATTACTATCAGTCGTGAATTTGGCAGCGGAGGCCGTGAGCTGGGCAAACGTCTGGCTGATGAACTGGGCATCCCCTGCTATGACCATGAGATCATTGAAATGATCGCCAAGGAAAACGGCTTTGATGAGCGCTATGTGGCCAACGTCTCGGAAAAGAGCATTGAAGCGGCCTATCCGCTGACCATCGGCCACCGCTTCGCCATGCCGCCTCTGCAGATCATGGATCAGCCCATCCGTGTGGCAGCTGCCCAGCGGCAGATCATTGAAAACTTTGCCAAGCAGAGTGACTGCGTCATCGTGGGCCGCTGCGCCGACGTGATCCTGGAGGATATGAAGCCGCTGAACCTGTTTGTCTATGCCGATATGCCGTCCCGCCTGCAGCGCTGTAAGGACCGCGCGCCGGAGGGTGAGAACCTGACGGATACCGAACTGATGCGCATGATCCGCCAGATCGACAAGCAGCGCCTGCAGCACCACCAGATGTACAGCGATATGAAGTGGGGCGCCAAGGAGGCATACCATCTGTGCGTCAACACCTCCGGCAAGGAGATTAAGTCGCTGATCCCGGCACTGGCTGCCTATGTCCGCGCTTGGTTCGAAGCATAAACAATAGGAAGAAAAAAGGACCTGAAATCTTGGGATTTCAGGTCCTTTTTTATCGAATGAAGTTGGTGCGTGCGCCGGTCTCGTGGAGCGGCCGTTCCACACCGGCAGTCTTACCGGCCTGGATGCATTTGAGGAGATACGCCATATTCAGGCCGATGTTGTGCATGATCTGCATGCCCTCCTCGTCCTGCATCACCTCGCCGCGCTTGGCACCGAAGGCCATGTTCCAATAGCTGGAGGAGACCAGCGGCATGTGGCCGTAGGTAATGTACTTGTTGATGCGGTCCAGAGAAGCGGAAGTTCCGGCGCGGCGGGCCACCGTAATGGCGGCAGCGGGCTTCATATAAAGCGTCTTGCCGTCGCTGACGCAGGAGTAGAACAGCCGGTCCATGAAAGAGCAGAAATTACCGGCGGGGCCTGCGAAATGGACGGGGGAGCCAAAGACAAAGCCGTCGGCTTCCTGTGCCAGCGTCTGAAACTCCGTGACGATGTCATCAAGGGTGCAGCGTCCCGTTTTGCGGCAGCCGCCGCACATAATGCAGCCGTTGATGGGCTCGTTGCCCAGCCAGAAGATCTCCGTTTCCACACCCTGCGCCTCCAGCGTGTTGGCGACCTCACGCAGCGCCAGATAGGTGTTGCCCTCCTTGCGGGGACTGCCGTTGACCAATAGAACTTTCATACTGTGGCCTCCTTGCCGTATTTTTCTTATCATACACCATTTCCGGCACAGCTGTCCAGAGAAATACGATAAAAGAGAAATACTGCCGCCGGGCAGCAACGAAGGAAACAGCTGCCGCCGGTGTGTCAGAAATTTTGGTAAAAAGTGACTGTTTTCCTTGAAAAACGGATAAGCTTTTGGTACAATATACATGTGTTATATTCTGCGCATTTCGGAGAGGAGGCGTATGTATGTACCTGGTAGGCGATAAAGTGGTGCACCCCATGCACGGAGCCGGTGTGATCGAAGGCGTCACCGAGGAGCGGATCGCAGGCCGTAAGGCCAGCTACTATGTGTTCCGCATGCCTGTGGGCGGTTTGGTGCTGAAGATCCCCACGGAGAACTGTGGGGTCATCGGTGTGCGCGCGCTGTCCTCTGCCGATGAGATCGGGGAAGTACTGCGTCAGATCCCGGAGATGGACGCTGAAATGACGGCCAACTGGAACCACCGCTACCGGGAGAATATGCAGCGCATTAAAAGCGGCGATTTGCTGGAAGTGGCCCGGGTCATCAAGGGCCTGATGTGGCGTGACGCCCAGCGCGGCCTTTCCAACGGCGAGCGCAAAATGCTGCACACAGCCAAGCAGATCCTTATTTCCGAGATCGTGCTGGTGCAGGACCGGATGTATCAGGAAGCAGAGCGCTGCCTGAATGAAACCATGATGGCAGGAGCGAAGTGATATGGCTGGATTTTGGGATAAGATCAGAAAAGCGCAGGACAGCTGCCGCCCTCTGTGCACGGCGATCGTGCCTGCGGCGGGCACATCCTCCCGTATGGGCAGCGAAAATAAGCTTTTTATGCACCTGAACTGCGTGCCGGTGCTGACGCGGACGCTGCAGGCCATCGACAAGGCGGAGCTGGTGGATGAGATCATCGTGGCCACCCGGCAGGAATTGCTGGAAGAGGTGGCGCAGCTTTGTGCGCAGGCAGGCCTTCGCAAAAAGGTGAAGGTGGTGCTGGGCGGTGCGACCCGTACCGAATCGGTATTGGCTGCCGCCATGGAGGCCAATCCCAAGGCACAGCTGCTGGCGGTGCATGACGGCGCCCGCCCGCTGGTGCTGCCGGAGGATTTTGACCATGTGATCCGCTATGCCTGCAACACCTATGCCGCGGCACCGGCCGTTCCTGTGACGGATACGGTGAAGGTGGCGGATGAGACCGGTCTTGTCACGGCCACACCCAACCGCAGCACTCTTTTTGCGGTGCAGACACCTCAGGTTTTTCAGGCCGATCTTCTGAAGGCTGCGCTGCAGGCTGCGGTCAGCGAAGGTGCCGCCGTAACGGACGATTGTGCTGCTGTGGAGCGGCTTGGCAAGCAGGTTTACTTGACACAGGGTAACCGCGAAAATATCAAGATCACCACGCCGGTTGATATTGCCATCGCCGAGGCGATCCTGCAGCGAAGGGAGTTGGGCAGATGACCAATCTGCGCGTAGGCCACGGATATGACGTCCACCGCCTGGTGGAGGGAAGACCTCTCATTCTGGGCGGCGTGACGGTACCTTATGAAAAGGGGTTGCTGGGTCATTCGGACGCGGATGTGCTGACCCACGCGGTGATGGATGCGCTGTTGGGCGCTGCAGGTTTGCCGGATATCGGCAGCCTCTTTCCCGACAACGACAAGGCATTTTTGAACATCTCCAGCATTTATCTGCTGCAGCAGGTGGCGCAGAAGCTGCAGCAGAGCGGCGTGCAGGTGGTAAACATCGATGCCACACTCATCGCGCAGGCGCCCAAGGTGGCGCCGTACCGTCCCGCTATGCGGCAGAATATCGCCGCGGCGCTGGGAATCGACGTGGCGCTGGTGGGCGTCAAGGCCACCACGGAGGAGCATCTGGGGTTTACCGGCGACGGTTCCGGCATGGCGGCCCACGCTGTGGTGCTGGTGGAAAAGGAATGAAAGTAAGAGCGGACTGCTTTGATGAGCGGTCCGCTTTTTTGCACCCCTTTTCTGCGCCTGACATACACTGGGGCGTGAGGAGGAGTACCATGGAATATGTTTTGCTGATGGCCGGCTCCATCACCCACGCCCAGCGTATGGCTGCGGTGCTGGAAAACCGGGGGATCCGTTCCTTTATCGCCCGCGCGCCGGAGGGCACCGATCCGCGGGGCTGCGGCTACGGTGTGCGGCTGCTGCGCGACAAGGCGGTACAGGCGCGGGAGATCCTGCGCCGCGCCGGCATCACGGTGCGGGCAGTTTACGAAAAGACAGAAGCGGGATGGCGGGAGGCGGCTCTATGATCTATCTGGATGCCTCGGCCACCACGCTGGAAAAGCCGGAAGCAGTCCGGCAGGCGGTGGCAGAGGCGGTGCGCGCCATGAGCTCGCCCGGGCGGGGAGACTATCCGGCCTCCCGCCTTGCCGAAGAAACGGCTTTCCGCTGCCGCAGTGCGGCGGCGGAGCTGTTTGATGTGGACACGCCGGAAAAGGTGATTTTCACCGCCAACGCCACCCATGGCCTGAATATCGCCATCCGCACGCTGGTCAAACCGGGTGGGCGCGTCATCATCTCCGGCTACGAGCACAACGCGGTGACGCGTCCGCTCCATGGCATTGCGAATGTGGAACTCACGGTGATCGATGCGCCGCTGTTCCGTCCGCAGCGGATGGTGGAGGAGTGGCGGGCTGCGCTGCGGCAGGGGGCGGATGCTGCGGTCTGCACCCACGTTTCCAACGTGTTCGGTTATATTTTACCCATTGATGAGATCGCCGCGGAATGCCGCCGCTGCGGCGCGCCGCTGATCGTGGACGCCTCTCAGTCTGCCGGCGTGCTGCCGGTGTCGCTGAGCCGATGGGACGCGGCGTTCGTGGCGATGCCCGGGCACAAGGGCTTGTACGGGCCGCAGGGCACGGGCCTTTTGCTGTGCGGCGGCGAGGCCGAGCCGCTGCTGCGGGGCGGAACAGGCAGCGCCTCTCGCAGTCAGGAAATGCCGCAGGAGCTGCCGGACCGGCTGGAAGCCGGCACCCACAACATGCCGGGCATCGCGGGACTTTTGGAGGGGCTGCGCTTTGTGCGTCGGCAGGGAACAGACACGATCGCCCGCCACGAATACACCATGATGCGCAGGGCGGCGCAGCAGATCGGCGCGATACCGGGGATGCACCTGTACACCGCAGAGGAGGAAACGCTGCAGACAGGCGTACTGTCCTTTGCGCCGGAAAACCTGAGCTGTGAGGAAGTGGGGGAGCGGCTGGCCACGCTGGGCGTGGCGGTGCGCGCAGGCCTGCACTGTGCGCCGCTGGCCCATCGGACCGCACAGACTTTGGAGCGCGGAACGATCCGTGTGAGCCCGTCTGCGTTCACCTCACCGGAACAGATCGACCGGTTCTGCACCCTGCTGGGCCGTGTAATTCGTGAAAGTGCAAGATTTTAATTGACGTTTTTATTGCAATCTTCCAAAAAATTTTATATAATCTATAGTATCTATTGGTATGCGTATAGACATGCGAAAGCAGAAAGGAAACGATATGGAATCGGTCTTGTCTGTATTAGAGAATATTGGAAGATTTTTACTGCTGATCCGTCCGGCGGATATTGTGGACGTGGCCATCATGGCCTTTGTGGTGTATAAGCTGCTGGGTCTGATGAAATCCACGCGAGCGGGAAATCTGGTCAAAGGCGTTGCCGTATTTCTGGTGGCTCTGTGGCTGTCGTCTTCGTCGGTGTTCAACCTGCGGGGCGTCAACTACATTCTTGGCCACGTGCTGGAATGGGGCGTTTTGGCGCTGGTCATTTTGTTCCAGCCGGAGATCCGCCAGCTGTTGGAGACGCTGGGCGCCCGCAACATCAAGCTGCTGAAGTTCCTGACACCGGAGCATAAGATCACGGAAATGGAGCAGGCCATCGAACAAACGGTGGTGGCCTGCACCGAAATGTCCAAGAGTCGGACAGGCGTTCTCATCGTGTTTGAGCGCAAGCTCCGTCTGGACGATATCGTGGGCAGCGGCACCACGCTGGACGCCGCTGTGTCCGGTGAGCTGCTTAAGAACATCTTCTTTGTCAAGGCGCCGCTGCACGACGGCGCGGTCATCATCCGTGACGGACGCATTCAGGGTGCCGGCTGCATGCTGCCCCTGTCCAAGAATGCCAACCTCAGCCGTGATCTGGGTATGCGCCACCGTGCCGGTATCGGCATGAGTGAGAACTCCGACGCGGTGGTGGTTATCGTTTCGGAGGAGACAGGCTCTATTTCGGTGGCTCTGGGCGGCATGCTCAAGCGCCACCTTAAGCCGGAAACGCTGGACCAGCTGCTGCGCAACGAACTGATGCCGCAGCCGGAGGAAGAGACGGAGAAGCCTCGCTTTACCCTGGCCGATCTGCTTCGTATTCGCAGAAAGGAGGAGCAGGATGGAGAAGAATAAGCGGGAAGAAAGGACCATTGATACGGTGAAGGGCCGTAAGATCATTCAGATCATCTGCTCTATTCTGGTGGCAGTGGCGTTTTGGATCTATGTGGACGAAGAGAAGACCATCAACGTCAATATGCACGTCAACGACCTGCCGGTGGAATTCTCCGGCGAGGATACGGTGCTGGCCGATAAGGGCCTGATGCTGCTGTCCGGCTTTGACACCACGGTGGACCTGACGCTGAAGGGCCCGCGCAAGGTGCTGTGGAAGCTGAACAAAAGTGAGATCCGTATTGTGGCGGACACTGCCTCTGTGCAGGATATCGGCACCCAGACGCTGGAATATGCCGTCGTGTTTCCCGATAATGTGCAGCGCAGCCAGATCGAAGTGGCCAAGGCCAGTATCTATTCGGTGACCGTTACGGTGGGTGAGCTGTTTACCAAGAAAGTGCCGATCCAGTGCGAGGTGACCGGTCAGGTGGCCGGCGGCTTCGTGGCCGAAGAGATGCAGCTCGACCCGGTAGAGCTGGAGCTGCGCGGCCAGCGCGACGACCTGCTGAATGTCAGCTATGCCAAGATCCATGTCAGCATTGCCGGTGCCAGAGAAACGGTGCTGCAGGCGGTGGAATACCAGCTTTACGATGATAATAACATTCCCATTACCAACAGCAATGTCCGCGCCTCCACCAAGCTGGTGCAGGTGACTATGCCGGTCAAGACGGTGAAGGAAGTGCCGCTGCGTCTGAACTTTGTGGAGGCACCCGGCTCCACCATGGCACAGGTGACCTATTCTCTTGACTATGATTCTGTACGGCTCAAGGGTGATGCGGCGGTACTGGACGATATCGACAGCATCGTACTGGACACCATCTATCTGCAGGATCTGAAGGAATACCAGACGCTCAACTATACCATTTCTGTACCGGCGGATACCCAGATCGTGGATGATTTCGCCGCGGTGACAGTTACCATCACGGTCAGCGGTGTTTCTGAGCGACGTGTTACCACCTCCGCCTTTGCCTGTGCCAATGTGCCGGAAGGCCATGAGGCTGTTGTGGTGACAGAGAGTCTGTCGGTTCTGCTGCGCGGTCTGACAGAAGAACTGGATGCACTGACCGGTGAACATCTGCAGATCACGGCAGATCTGAGTGGGATCACCGGTCCGGGCAGCTTCACCGTGCCGGTGAGCGTCCGTATCAACGGTTACTCCAATGTGGGCGTCAAGGGCAGCTATCAGGTCATCGTCAATGTGACCCAGTCGCAGGTGGCGCCTGAAGGCCGGACGGTGCCGGAGGGAACGGGCGATGCTGCTGTGCAGCCGGCATCTGTGATCGA
Organism: Oscillospiraceae bacterium; assembly: GCA_015067525.1. GTDB lineage: Bacteria > Bacillota > Clostridia > Oscillospirales > Oscillospiraceae > Vescimonas. The sequence goes on from SVMH01000002.1 coordinate 53,626, forward strand.
CGTGCCGGATAACAGCACGGATACGCAGGCACATAACGCCTGAAAGGAACGAGAAATATGACCCAAATTGCAACCATTGAAGAGATTTTGAGCGGCGGCTACGCTCTTATTTCCGTGCCGCGCAAGTCGGCCTGCGGCCACGACTGTGAACAGTGTGCCGGCTGCGGTATGACGGGCGCCGCCATCAAGGCGAAGGCGAAAAATCCTGTGGGCGCGCAGCCGGGCCAGAAGGTGATCGTAGAGAGCAGCACCAAAAAACTGCTGGGCATCGTGGCTCTGGTCTATATGCTGCCGGTGGTGTTCTTCCTGCTGGGCTACTTCCTGTCGGAAGGTCTGGGTGAGGGGGTGCGCTATGCCATCGCCATTGGCGCGGCGGCGCTGACCATGGTACCCATTGTGCTCTATGACCGGCATGCGCGGCGCACCGATGCGCTGACGTATACGATTCTGCGTCTGCTCTGATGTTTGGCTATGTAAGACCGTCTGCAGAGCGGCTGAGTGAAGAAGAGCAGAAGCGCTTCACTGCGGCCTACTGCGGCCTGTGCCACACGCTCAAGCGCCGGTACGGACTGGCTGCCAGAATGATCCTCAACTATGATCTGGCGTTTCTGGCCATTTTGCTGGATGAAGGCGGTACCTGTCACAGCTGTGAAAAGCGCTGCATGGTGCATCCCATCCGGAAGCGGCCCTGCGCCCAGCCCTCGGCGGCGCTGGAGACAGCGGCGGATTACAGCGTGATTCTGACGTGGTGGCAGCTGCGCGACGGTGTAGCGGACCACGGCTTCTGGGGCGGGTTGAAATACCGCGCGGCTTCACTGCTTTTGCGCCGAGCCTACCGAAAAGCCCGTGCCGCGCAGCCGGTATTTGATGAAAGCACCAAGCGCCATCTCAATGCACTTGCTGCACTGGAAAAGGCGCGCTGCGAGTCCATTGACCGACCGGCGGATACCTTTGCGGCGCTGCTGGCCGGCGCAGCGGAAGGCGTGGAGGATCCCATCCGCCGCCGCGTGCTGCAGCAGATGTTTTACCATCTGGGCCGCTGGATCTATCTGACGGATGCGGCAGACGATTTGAAAAAAGATTGGAAAAGTGGCAGCTATAACCCGCTGATCCCGCGTTTTGCGCTGAAAGAGGGTAAACTGACACAGGAGAATCAACAGGAATTGGCGGCCACCATGGACCGGTCTGTGGAAATGATGGCAGCAGCCTTTGAACTGCTGGATTTCGGCGATTGGGCCGGGATCATCCGCAGCGTTGTGTATGAGGGGCTGTACGCGGTGGGCAATGCGGTGCTTAACGGCACTTTCCGCAAGCGGCCAAAGAGAGAGGAAAGAAACCCTACACGAAAGGCAGGACCTTAATATGCGTGATCCCTATCAGGTATTGGGCGTTTCCAGTACGGCTACCGACGAGGAGATCAAAAAAGCGTACCGCAATCTGGCCCGGAAATACCATCCGGACAACTATCACGATAACCCGCTGGCCGATCTTGCGCAGGAGCGCATGAAGGAGATCAACGAGGCCTACGAGGCTGTGCAGAACCAGCGTAAGGGTAAGACTGCAGGCGGCGCCTATGGCGGCACCTCCGCTTACAGCGCCTATGGAGGATCGACCGGATACGGCGGCTATACCAATACCGGCGCCACGCGCTTCCAGCGGGTGCGCCAGGCCATCAACGAGGGCGATCTGAACATGGCCGATGAGCTGCTCAACGCCAGCAGTGACCGCGGCGCGGAGTGGCATTACCTCAAGGGTGTGATCTGCTATCGCCGCGGCTGGATGGATGAGGCTAAGCGTTACTATCAGGCAGCCCTGCAGATGGAACCCAACAACGTGGAATACGTCCGTGCATGGCAGCTGGTCAACGGCGGCAATACCTACCGGCCCGATGGCTACGACACTGTGCATACGGGCGGCTGCGACTCCGGCTGCAGCCGGTTCTGTCTGGCGTGGCTGTGCTGTAATATGCTGGGCGGCGGCGGATACTATTTCTGGTGCTGCTAAAGGTTTGGAATACGAGAAAGAGAGGATAGAGCAGTGGTCAAAAGTATGACCGGCTACGGCCGGGCAAGAGAGACGCTGAACGGACGGGATATCACCGTGGAGGTGCGTTCCGTCAATAACCGGTATCTGGACTGCACCGTCAAGATGCCGCGTACCTATGTGTTTGCCGAGGATGCCATCAAGTCCCGCGTCCAGAAGGCCATCTCCCGCGGTAAGGTGGATGTCTATGTGACCATCGACACCACGGCCGCCGATGTCAGCGTGGTGGCGGTCAACGAGCCGCTGGCCCGCAGTTACTATGAGGCGCTGATGAAACTGAAGGAGACCTTCTCTCTGGAAGGTGAGATCACCCCCATGGCACTGGCCAAGTTCCCCGATGTGCTGGCCGTGACCCGCGCAGAGGAGGATCTGGAGACGGTGGCCGCGGATATCTGTGCTGTGCTGGAGCAGGCGCTGCAGGCCTACAACGAGATGCGCGCCGTGGAAGGCGAGCGTCTGGCTGCCGATATTTCCGGCCGCGTGGCCACCATTGAGTCCGTTGTGTCCAAGGTGGAGGAGCGCTCGCCCCAGACGGTGGCGGAGTACCGCGCCCGCCTGACCAATAAGATGACCGAGGTGCTGCAGTCCACCACCATCGATGAAAGCCGCATCCTGACGGAAGCCGCCATCTTTGCCGATAAGATCGCCGTGGATGAGGAGACCGTTCGCCTGCGCAGCCACATTGCACAGCTCCGCGCCATGCTGCAAAGCGATCAGCCCGTGGGCCGCAAGCTGGATTTCCTGATCCAGGAGGTCAACCGCGAGTGCAACACCATCGGCTCCAAGTGCAACGACCTGACCATTGCGCAGGACGTGGTGAACATGAAGGCCGAAGTGGAGAAGATCCGCGAGCAGGTGCAGAACATCGAATAAGGAGGCGCCTATGCACTTGATCAATATCGGTTTTGGTAATCTGGTGTCTTCCCAGCGTTTGCTGGCCATCGTCAGTCCGGATTCCGCCCCCATCAAGCGTCTCATTCAGGAATCCCGCGACCGCGGTATGCTGATCGACGCCACTTACGGCCGTAAAACGGCGTCGGTGCTGATCATGGACAGTGACCATGTGGTGCTCTCTGCATTTTCCACAGAGAAGCTGGCGCCCCGCCTTGGCTTGAAGGCGGAGGATTTTGCACAGGAGGAATAAGCCTTGGAACAGGTAAGAAGAGGTAAGACCTTCATTATTTCCGGACCTTCCGGCGTGGGTAAGGGTACGGTACTCAAAGAATTATTCAAAACGCGCGACATGTACTATTCCGTTTCCGCCACCACCCGCGCACCCCGCGACGGTGAGGTGGACGGTGTACATTACCACTTCATGGACGCCGAAGAATTCCGTACCATGATCGCTGAGGACGCTCTGTTGGAGCATGCCGAATATGCCGGCAACTACTATGGAACGCCCAAGCGCTATGTGGACGAGGCGATGGACAGCGGCCGCGATGTCATTCTGGAGATCGAGCTGCAGGGTGCCCGACAGGTGCACGCCAAGCGCCCCGAAACGGTCCGCATTTTTATCGGCCCTCCCTCCTGGGAGGAGCTGGAGCGCCGTCTGGTCTCCCGCGGCACCGATACGCCGGAGAAGATCGCACAGCGATTGCAGCGCGCCCGCATCGAGCTGGAGAGCGCCGATGAGTATGACTATCTGATCATCAATGACACGGTGGAGAAGGCTGCAGCAGAGCTGGACGCCATTCTGTGCGCCGAACATTGCCGCGTCGACGACCGGCTGGATCAGATCCTGGGTAAGTAAAACAAGTATAATTGAGGAAATTACGCCGAAAAGGCAGATAGGAAGTTGATTATTATGATGCTGTATCCCGCTATGAACAAGCTGACCGAGTATGTGCCCAACCGTTACATGATGGTGAACGTTGTGGCCCGCCGCGCCCGCCAGATCGCCACCGAGGCTGAGATCCAGGGCGAGCACCTGAGCGAGAAGCCCGTGACGCTGGCCATCCACGAAGTGGCTGAGGGTAAGTTTGACGCCAAGACCATCGACACCACCATCGCCGAGGCCTGAGCAAAAACCGCAACGAGAAGGAGGGAGAGTCAATGCCGCTGATCGCCAAGATCGCTGTATCCGCTGCGACCTATGCCATTGACAAACCCTATGACTACCTGCTGCCGGAAGAGCTGGAGGCTGCGGTGGGCTGCCGCGTGCTGGTTCCCTTTGGACGGGGCAACCGCACCTGCGAGGGTGTGGTTCTCTCTGTCAGCCGCGGTGTGCCGGAGCGGCCGCTCAAGGCGGTGCGTCAGCTGCTGGACGATGAGCCGGTGCTGACGGGCAAGCAGATCAAGCTGGCGCTGTGGATGCGCCAGCGGTATTTCTGCACCGTTTATGATGCGATCCATACCATTTTGCCGGCCGGCGTGTGGTATCGATATCGCGAAACATGGCAAATTTGTGCGGATGCGGCATGGGACGACCTTTCCGAGAGGGAGGCGTCCATTTGTCGTTTTTTGACCGAGGCGCCCCGTGAGCTGGAGGAGCTGAAAAAGACCTTTGGCGAGGACATTTCCGCGCTGCTGCACCGTCTGGAGAAGCGGGGGATCGCAAGTGTTGCGGTGGAGAGCAGCCGAAAAGTCCACGACAAGGTGGTGCAGCTGGTATCCCTTGCGCTTGACACCGAGTCGGCTGCGGAATATGCCGAACAGCGGAGAAAAAAAGCGCCGCGTCAGGCGGAAGCGATCGAGTTTCTCTCTCGTTACGGGCAGACGCCGCTGCACGAGCTGTGCTATTTTACCGGCGTCTCCCGTCCGGCGATCCGCCAGCTGGAAAAGCTGGGCATCATTGCCCTGACGCAGCAGGATGAATACCGTATTTCAGAAAAAGACTACGCTGTAAAGGCAGTTCCCATTACACTAAATGAAGAGCAGCAGGATGTTTTTGAAACGCTGCTGACCCAAACGGAGCGCGGCAGCGCAGGCGTTACGCTGCTGCAGGGCGTGACCGGAAGCGGCAAAACACTGGTGTATATCCGTCTGGCGCAGGAATTGCTGGCGCGCGGCAAGTCCGTCATGATCCTTGTGCCGGAAATCGCGCTGACACCCCAGATGATGGCACGCTTTACCGCCTATTTCGGTGATGAAGTGGCGCTGCTGCACAGCGGCCTTCGTATGACGGAGCGGTACGACCAGTATAAACGCATCCGCCGCGGCGAGGCCCATATCGTGCTTGGCACCCGCTCGGCCGTGTTTGCGCCGCTGGAAGATCTGGGACTCATCATTCTGGATGAGGAGCAGGAGAGCTCCTACGAGTCGGAAAATGCCCCCAGCTACCACGCCCGCGACATTGCCAAATATCGCTGCGCGCAGGAAGGGGCGCGGCTGCTGCTGGGCAGCGCCACCCCCACGGTGGAAACATCGTGGCACGCCAGAAACGGCGATTACCAGCTGGCGCTGCTGCGCAGGCGCTATAACCAAAAGCAGCTGCCCCAAGTGATGATCGCAGACCTGCGGCAGGAGCTGCGGCAGGGCAATATGGGCGTCATCAGCCGCGTGCTGCGGCAGGAGCTGGAAAAGAACATCGCCGCAGGGGAGCAGAGTATTCTCTTCCTCAACCGCCGCGGCAGCAGCCGGCAGCTGCTGTGCGGAGAATGCGGCTATGTTCCCCAATGTCCCCGCTGCAGCGTGTACTTGACCTACCACTCCGCTAATGAGAGACTCATGTGCCATTACTGTGGCTACTCGGAAAAGGTGGGAGAGTCCTGCCCCGACTGCGGAGGCGTGATGAAACACGTGGGCTTTGGCACCCAGAAGGTGGAAGAGGAGCTGCGTGAGCTGTTTCCGGGTGTGGAGATCCTGCGCATGGATGCCGACACTGTTGGCGGCGGACACGAAAAGCTGCTGCGCAAATTTGAAGAGGAAAAAGTTCCCATCCTGCTGGGCACCCAGATGGTGGCCAAGGGATTGGATTTTGAAAACGTGACGCTGGTGGGCGTGCTGACCGCCGATCTGTCACTGTATGTAGACCACTACCGCGCTTCGGAGCGGACATTCTCTCTGCTGACGCAGGTGGTGGGCCGCGCGGGACGCGGCGAAAAAGCGGGACGAGCCGTGATACAGACCTATACGCCGGAGAACGATGTGATTCTGGCGGCTTCCCGGCAGGACTATGACCGCTTCTATGATGCGGAGATCCGCCTGCGCAAGCTGCGGCTGGATCCGCCCTTTGCCGACCAGTTCGTCATTACGGTGACGGGCGCTGAGGAGAGCACTGTGCTGCGCGCCAGCGCACAGGTGCGGGATGGGCTGGCCGAGATGGCGCGCAAAAAGGCATACAGCGCGCTGGGCTGGGAAGTGCTGGGGCCTGCGCCGGCACCGGTGGTGAAGGTGAATAACCGCTACCGCTACCGTATCACCGTGATTGGAAAGAACGATAAAACGCTGCGCGATGTGATCGCCGACTTTATGCGGCAGTTCGCTGCGCGCAGCGAGAACCGCGGCATGAGTATTTACGCCGACTGTAATCTGATGGACTAAAGAAAGAGGTAGAACATTATGGCACTGAGAACGATCGTAAAGCAGGGTGACGACTGCCTGAAGAAGGTTTGCCGCCCCGTGACGGAATTCAACAGCCGCCTGCATACGCTGCTGGATGACATGACCGAAACGCTGGTGGATTCCGGTGGTGTGGGTCTGGCCGCCCCTCAGGTGGGCGTGCTGCGCCGCGTGGTCGTGGTGATGAACGACGATGAGGAGATCATCGAGCTGGTCAACCCCGAGATCGTATTCACCGAAGGCGAGCAGACCGGCCTTGAGGGTTGCCTGAGCGTGCCCGGTCGCTTCGGCATCGTGACCCGCCCCTACGTGGTGCGTGTCCGCGCACAGGACCGCGACGGCAACTTCTTTGAGGTGGAGGATGAGGATTTGACGGCCCGCTGCTTCTGCCACGAGCTGGAGCACCTGGACGGCCACCTGTTTGTGGAGCGCGCCGAGAAGATGCTCAGCGACGAGGAGCTGGAAGAGTATATCCGCCAGATGGAAGAAGAAATGGAAGAGGACGAGGACTGATGCGAATTCTCTTTATGGGGACGCCGGAATTTGCCGTTGCGTCTTTGAAGCGTCTGGTGGAAGACGGGCACGATGTGTGCGGCGTCTTTACCCAGCCCGATAAGCCGAAGAACCGGGGCATGAAGATGATGTTCTCCCCGGTGAAAGAGTATGCCCTGAGCCAGAACCTCACGGTGTATCAGCCGCTGAAAATGCGCGACGGTGAGGCACTTGGCATCGTGCAGCAGCTGCAGCCGGAGCTGATCGTGGTGGCTGCCTACGGCCGCATTCTGCCCGAGGAGATCCTCAATGCGCCCCAATACGGCTCCATCAATGTCCACTCCTCGCTGCTGCCTCAGTATCGCGGCGCGGCGCCCATCAACTGGGCCATTTTGGATGGACTGGACGAGACCGGTGTGACCATTATGTACATGGCCAAGGAACTGGACGCCGGCGACATCATCCACACGGTGAAAACCACGATTGATATCGACGAAACGGCGCAGGAACTGACGCTGCGTTTGGCCGATCTGGGCGCGCAGGCGCTGAGCGAAACGGTGGACATGCTGGCCGCCGGTACTGCTGTCCGCACGCCGCAGGAGCATGAAAAGCACACCTATGCCCCCATGCTCAGTAAGGCCTTGTCCCCCATTGACTGGACCAAGTCCGCCCGCCGGATCCACGATCAGGTGCGCGGTCTGATCCCGTGGCCCTGCGCCAGCACGGTGGTGGGCGGCAAGAATGTGAAGGTTTTCAAGACCGCGTTCGGTGCCGAAACGGCGGCTGCACCGGGTACGGTGGTTTCTGCCGGCAAGCAGGGCATCGAGATTGCCTGCGGCGACGGCAAGACCCTCTATATCACCCAGCTGCAGGCCGAGGGCGGCAAGCGCATGGCCGCGGCCGACTATCTGCGCGGCCACAGCGTGCAGGTGGGCGTATGAAAGAAGTCAGGAAGCTGGGCGCCCGCGACGTGGCGCTGGAAGTGCTGATGCAGGTGGACCGGGCCAACGCATGGTCGGACGGCAGTCTGAAACGTACGATCGCCAAGAATAAGCTGGACAGCCGCGAAGCGGCGCTGGCCACCCGACTGAGCTACGGCGTCATCCAGAACAAGCTGCTGCTGGACTACTACATCAGCTGTTACTGCACCCAGAAGGCGGAGAAGCTGGAGAGCGTCATCCGTAATATTCTGCGCATCGGCGGCTATCAGATCCTGTTCATGGACAAGATCCCCCATCACGCCGCTGTGAATGAAGCGGTGGAGATGACCCGCCGCGCCAATCGCCCTAAGGCCGCCGGTATGGTCAACGCCGTGCTGCGCAAGTTTGTGGCCAACTGGATGAATATGCCGGCCCTGCCCGGCGCTACGGCGGACTATCTGTCGGTGCGCTACAGCCATCCCAAGTGGCTGGTGGAGCGCTTGATGGAGCTGCTGGGCCCGGAAGAGGCGGAGGCATATTTCCGCATGAACAACGAGATCGTGCCCACTACCATCCAGACCAACACGCTGAAGACTACGGCGGAAGAATTGGAAAAGGAACTGCGTCACGCCGGCGTCACAGTGGAAAAGCATCCCTGGCTGCCCGGCTGCTTTGAAGTGAGCGCCACCGGCGATCTGGAGAGCCTGCCGGCCTTTACCGAGGGCCGCTTTATGGTGCAGGATGCCGCGGCGCGGCTGGTGGCGACCATTGCGCAGCCTGCGCCGGATGCCAAGGTAATGGACGTGTGTGCTGCACCCGGCGGCAAGTCCTTTGCGCTGGCCATCGATATGAAGGACCAGGGGCAGATCGTCTCCTGTGATATCCACCCCCATAAGCTTAAGCTGATCGAAAGCGGCGCGCAGCGTCTGGGCATCACCAGTATCCGCGCCGCACAGGCCGACGGGCGGGAGCCCCATGCCGCATGGCAGCAGACCGCCGATCTGGTGGTAGCCGACGTGCCCTGCTCCGGTCTCGGTATCATCCGCAAGAAGCCAGATATCCGCTATAAAAACCCCAAGGAGCTGGCGCAGCTGCCGGCCATTCAGCTGGCCATTCTGAAAAACGCCTCTACCTACGTCCGCAGCGGCGGTACGCTGATCTATTCCACCTGCACGGTGCTGCCGGAGGAGAATGAGGCGGTCACAGAGGAATTTCTGGCCAAACACATTGATTTTGAACTGGAAAGCTTTGCCCTGCCGCTGCCCATCGGCAAGCAGAAGGGTCACCTGACCCTCTGGCCTCAGCGGTTTGGCACAGACGGATTCTATATCTGCCGTATGCGCAGGAAATGAGGATGTATTCATGACCGACATCAAATCCATGACATTGGAAGAGATCACGCAGGCCTGCCGTGACATGGGCGAACCCGCCTTTCGCGGCAAGCAGATCTTCACATGGCTTCATAAGGGTGTGACCTCTTTTGACGGCATGAGTAACCTCTCCAAGGCCCTGCGGGAAAAGCTGGCGGCGCAGTACTATATCACCGCGCCCACCGTGGCCCGCAAGCAGATGTCGAAACTGGACGGTACCATCAAGTACTTGTGGGAACTGGGCGACGGCAACTGTATTGAGACGGTGCTGATGCAGTATAAGCATGGCAACACGGTCTGCATTTCCTCGCAGGTGGGCTGCCGTATGGGCTGCGCCTTCTGCGCCTCCACCATTGCCGGCAAGCTGCGCGATCTGCGCCCCTCCGAAATGGTGGATCAGGTGCTCTTTACCCAGCTGGACAGCGGTCAGGAGATCTCCAACATCGTGCTCATGGGCATTGGTGAGCCGCTGGACAACATGGATAATGTCCTGCGCTTTCTGGAGCTGATCAACCATGCCGACGGCATGAACATCGGTATGCGGCATATCAGCCTGTCTACCTGCGGTGTCATTCCGGGTATCGACCGTCTGGCGGAGCTGCAGCTGCAGCTGACGCTGTCTGTTTCGCTCCACGCACCGGACAGTGAGACCCGCTCGCGCATCATGCCGGTGAACCGGGCCTACGATGTGGAGGAGCTGTTCGCCGCCTGCCAGCGCTATTTTAAAAAGACCGGCCGCCGCATTTCCTTTGAGTATTCCATGATCGACGGTGTCAACGACAACGATTGGCAGGCGGATCTCATCGCCAAGCGGATCGCCGGTATGCCGGGTCATGTGAATCTGATCCCGCTCAATGACGTGGTAGAGAGCCCGTTCAAACCCAGCAAACGGATCGCAGCCTTCCAGAAACGACTGCAGTCCCACGGCGTCACCGCTACGGTGCGCCGGAGTCTGGGCGGAGATATTGATGCATCCTGCGGCCAGCTGCGCCGCAAAGCGATGGAGGAAAGGGGAGAGCTTCCGAAATGAGATCGTGGGGAATCACGGATGCCGGCGTGGTCCGGCATGAAAATCAGGACTCCTATGATGTGCGGACTGTTGCCAGCTTTACTTCCGCCATTGTGTGCGATGGCATGGGCGGTGTGGCCGGCGGTCGTTTGGCCAGCTCCATCGCTGTGGAGCGCTTCCAGAATGAGATCGAGCAGGTGCTGCAGGAAAGCATGAGCTTGCAGCAGATCGGTCAGGCGGCGGACTACGCCGTGTCTCTTGCCAATGACGCCATCCGCAAGCGGGCGGCGGAGGAGGCGGCTTATCAGCACATGGGTACCACCTTGGTGTGCGCTCTGGCGCGGGACAAGCAGGTGGTCATCATCAATGTGGGTGACAGCCGCGCTTATCATATCAGCCGTGACGGCATCCGCCAGATCAGCCGCGACCACTCTCTGGTGGAGGTGTTGGTGGAGCGGGGTGACCTGACGCCGGAGGAGGCCAAGCATCATCCCCAGCGCAATTTGATTACAAGGGCCTTGGGCCCCGATGCGTCCGTGCAGACGGACAGCTTTTATGTGGAATGGAAGCAGGGTGATTTTCTCCTGCTGTGTTCCGACGGTCTGGTCAATACGGTATCGGACCAGGAGATCTTGTTTGAGGTGATCCATAATGGAGAACCGGACACCTGTCTGGCGCGGCTCGTCGCCCTGTCCAGACAGCGTGGGGCGCCGGATAACGTGACGGCAGTCCTGCTGATGAACATTTGATCTGTCAACAAGACGAAAGGAACGGTCATTTATGGATCAGTACATTGGAAAAATGCTGGACAACCGATATGAGCTGCTTGAGCTGATCGGAAGCGGCGGCATGGCCAACGTCTATAAGGCCAAGTGCCACCGTCTCAACCGCATGGTCGCGGTGAAGATCCTCAAGAGCGATCTGGCTGACAGCGCGGAGTTCCGCCGCCGTTTCCGGGATGAGTCCCAGGCGGTAGCCCAGCTGTCGCATGCCAATATCATGTCCGTTTACGATGTTTCCCGCAACAGTGAGCTGGAATACATTGTTATGGAGCTTATCGAGGGTATTACCCTCAAGCAGTATATGGAGCGCCGTGGCCAGATGGACTGGCGCGAAGCGCTGCACTTCATCGCGCAGATCATGCGCGGTCTCAGCCACGCCCACAGCCGCGGTATCATCCACCGCGACATCAAGCCCCAGAACATCATGATTCTGCGGGACGGAAGCGTGAAGGTGGCCGATTTTGGTATCGCCTGCCTTGCTGACACCACGCAGACCCTGACGCAGGAAGCGCTGGGCAGCGTGCACTATATCTCTCCCGAACAGGCCCGCGGCGACCGGATGGACGCCCGCTCCGACATTTACTCCGCCGGCGTGGTGCTCTACGAAATGCTGACAAACCGTCTGCCTTTTGAGGGCGACAGTGCGGTGTCGGTGGCCATCCAGCACCTGAGCTCTGTGCCTCTGGACCCCCGCGAGATCAACCCCGATGTGCCCGAGGCGCTGGAGCTGATCTGCAAGAAGGCCATGAGTCCCAGTCTGGAGAAGCGCTATGCTTCGGCGGATGCCATGCTGGAGGATCTGGAGCGGTTCCGCAAGGACCCGGCCACGGATTTTGCCTATATCCGCGCCGACCTGCAGGAGCAGCAGGATACTGAGCCCACCCAGCCCATCGCGGCAGCCGAGGTAGTCGCCGCCACCAAAGCGGTGCGGGATAAGCAGGCCGCTGACGCCGCGGCGGAAGAGAAAAAGCGCAGAAATAAGATGCTTTTCATCATTCTGGGCGCATTTGCCGCCTTGCTGCTGCTGATTTTCGTCATTTTCAAAATCGCCTCCGGTTTTGGCGAGAAGGAGCCGGACTCCTTCGAAGTGCCGAATCTGCTGGGTAAGACCGTGGAAGAGGCGGAGCTGATGCCGGAGATCAACGGCATCTTCACCATTGAAGTGGCGGGCAGCAAGATCAATCCCTCCTATGAGCCCGGCCAGATCATCGATCAGGATCCCAAGGCCGGTGTGACCCGCAAGACAGACCTTCTCATTACGGTCTATGTCTGCGTGGAGGAGGAAACGGAGATCATGCCCGACGTGCTGGGTAAAAAATTCCAGGAGGCCAAGGTTTTTCTGAACAACATGCAGCTGGACCTCAAGTATATCCAGAACACGGACTATTCCGACAAGTATCCGGAAGGCGAAGTCATGGCCACCCAGCCCACCAAGGGTGAACCGCTGCGGGAAGGCGACACTGTGGTGCTGACGGTCAGTAAGGGCCCGAAGCTGCTGATGCCCAACTTCGTGGGCAAGACCATCGAAGAGGCTGCGCTGACAGCTGAGAGCATGGGCCTGATCGTAAAGGAGCATGTACTGCAGTTCAGCAGCAAGCCTGCCGGCACGGTGTTGGAGCAGTCGTTGGCGGCCAGTGCGGAGATCAAGGCGGGTGACGAGGTCACCTTCACCGTCAGTCAGGGCCCGGAGATGGTGACATATGCCTACGAGTACACCATTCCCGACCAGTATACCGGTACGGTGCAGGTGGAATTCCGTCTTGACGGCGCGGTGATCGGCAACGTAGAAGTGGATGCCGATGCCAGCCGTACCGGCACTTATACCTTCAGCGGTGAAAAGGGCGCAAAGGCCATTGTTGCCATTTTGATCAATGGAACACAGGAAATCGGTGAGGAGATCACATTTTGAGCAGAGGCAGAATTGAAAAAGCACTCAGCGGCTTTTACTATGTCAATATCGGCTCGGAGGTGCTGCAATGCCGCGCCCGCGGCAAGTTCCGTCGGGAGGGCATGTCCCCTCTGGTGGGCGACTGGGTCGAGGTTCGGGAACTGGGCGGCGGCGAAGGCTTTGTTGAGGCCGTGGAGGAGCGAAAGAATGTATTCTCCCGTCCCGCGGCCGCCAATATCGACCAGCTGGTCATCATCGCCTCCGGCGCCATTCCTGTCACCGATCCCTATCTGATCGACCGCATTTCCGCCATTGCGGCGCTGAAGGGCTGTCAGGTGCTGGTGGTGCTGAATAAGTGCGATCTGGACCGTGCCGAAGAACTCTATGAGATCTATCGAGCCTCTGCCATCCCTGTGCTGCGCGTCAGCGCAGAAACGGGTGAAGGTCTGGAAGATCTTCGTGCCGCAATCGCTGGAAAGCTCAATGCCTTTACAGGAAATTCCGGTGTGGGCAAGTCCAGTATCCTCAATTCGCTCGATCCGGCGTTCTCACTGCCGGTGGGTGAGGTGAGCAAGGCGCTGGGCCGCGGACGCCATACCACGCGCCATGTAGAGATGTTTTCTCTGGGTGACGACACCTACGTCATCGATACACCGGGCTTTTCCTCCTTTGACACCGAGGAACTGAATCTGGAACTCAAGCAGCGTCTATCGGAGACCTTTCCGGAGTTTGCGCCCTATACGGATGACTGCCGCTTTGTCGGCTGCCGTCACGTGAAGGAGAAGGGCTGCGCTGTGCTGCAGGCGGTGAAGGATGGAAAGATCCCCCGCGCCCGCCACGCCAGTTATGTGCGTCTGGCAGAGGAGCTCAAAGGCGTTAACGAATGGGATAAGAAATAAAAAAGAGGAGTGCCGTGCACTCCTCTTTTTTTGCGCACATATACTATGACAGAGGAGGGGCGAATATGAGAAGAAACGATTGTGGTACCGTGATCGGTATATGTGCGTTGGGGCTGGGGTTAGGAATTCTGGTGGCCGCTGTGTTCCCCGTGGGAGCTCTGATGTTCATCGTGTCGTTTCTGCTGATCGCCTGCGGATGCTGCTGTCTGAAACGTTGAGGAGGGATAGGGATGAAAATCGTGGTCTGGAAGGCGCCTAAATTGCTGCGCGGTATTCTGGCGCGAATTTTTGCCGTTGGGGAATAAGCTGCCTTATGAATTCATACTCTGGAACAGCACAGGAAGTACATGTGATCGAGAGGGTATGATATATGGAACTTGAACTGAATATGAAGGAGCTGGAATGCTGCGAAAAGACGCAGCGTCTGGTGATCAGCCACGAGGAAGCCACCGAGATGGCCATACCGGAGTATTGCCCCGATATTACGCGCGTTGTGGATGCCGTGGGGCAGCTGAAAGTGCGGGAGAAAAAGTTGTCCGGTACGCAGCTGTTGGTCAGCGGCACGGTGAAGGTGAGCGTGCTGTATACTTCGGAGGAAAGCGCCGGCTTACGCAGCTTAGTGGTGTCTGTGCCGTTTTCCTGCACAGTGGACGACCAAAGACTGGCCGGCTGCCGCAGCATCTGCGCCAGCGGACACCTGCAGCTGGTGGAGGCGCGTGCGGTTGCAGCGCGCAGGGTATATGTGCGGGTGATGCCGGAATTCGAGGTGGAGGGCATCCGCTGTCTGCGGCACAACTTATGCGAGGACACGGCGCAGGAGCCGACACTGCATCTGAAAAGAGAAGAAAAAGAAGCGCAGCTGCTGACCGGTGTACTGGAACGCAGCTTCCTTTACAATCAGGAGTGCATGCCGGAGCCGGGCCGCGGTGTACCGGAAGACTTATTGTTGGACCGCATTGCCCTGCGAGTTACGGCCTGCCAGCGTCTGAGCAGTAAGCTGATCCTGAAGGGTGAAGCGGCGCTGAGTCTGTTGTACCGGACAGAAGCGCAGGATTTGAACTGCTGCGAGACGGTCCTGCCTTTCTCGCAGATCATGGACGGCATGGACCTGCCGGAAGACGCCACATATCAAGTGGAGGTCTGGGCAGAAGAGAGTGATGTCCGGCTGATCCGAACAGAAGCGGGGGCGGGATTCGGTGTTTCCATGCGGATCGGCGTTCTGGTCAAGATCTACGAAAGGAAGAAACTGTGTTACATAAGCGATCTTTACAGCACAAAGTATGACGCGGATGCACATTGTCAGGCCCAGACGATCCTTGCGCCGCAGCCGGCGCAGACACTGCGCCATGAGGTGACGCAGCAACTGGAATTCGGGCAGGGGAGACCCTTTGCCTGCGTCAGCGGCATGGAGTGCAGCGGCGTAACCATGACGGCGGAGGGGGATCAAACATCACTCCATACCAATCTGCGCGTGAAAATCCTGTATCTGGATGAATCCGGCACGCCGGTCAGCACGGAACGCACTGTACAGGCAACGGTACAGCTGCCCTATTTGCCGGAAGCAGCGCGGGCGAGCTGCGCGCCGGTGGTGGTGAACATGGGCAGCAACAGCTGTGAGCTGCGCATTCCGGTTGATTTTTTCGCGGAGCAGACACGAAAGATCCGCCTTAACACGTTGGAGCGGGTGGAACTGTCGGAACCGGAAGAGATACAGCGCCCCTCTGTTGTGCTCTGTCGCGTCAGCGAGAACGCGGCGCTGTGGGATATTGCCAAAGCCTACCGCACCGATCCGGCGGTCATCGAGCGCGTAAACGGCTTGGAGACCGGCGCACCGCTGCCACAGGGCATGCTGCTGATCCCCAGAGTGCGATAAAAAAAGCCACCCCTGCGGGTGGCTTTTTTCTATGCGGTTTTACTGCGCGGCAAAACGGGACAGAAACTGACGGGTGCGCTCCTCTTTGGGATTGCTGATGACCTCCTTGGGATCGCCCTGTTCCACGATGACGCCGCCGTCCATGAAGATGACGCGGTCGGCCACATCGCGGGCGAAGGCCATCTCGTGGGTGACAATGACCATGGTCATGTTTTCGTCTGCCAGCTGGCGGATGACCTTGAGGATCTCGCCAGTCAGCTCGGGGTCGAGGGCGGAGGTGGGCTCATCAAAGAACAAAATTTGGGGATCCATGGCCAGAGCGCGGGCGATGGCTACGCGTTGCTGCTGTCCGCCGGACAGTTCGCAGGGATAGGCACTGCCCTTGTCTGCAAGGCCCATCTTTTCCAGCAGCGCTTCGGCGCGACGGGTGGCTTCCTCCTTGCTGCGGCCCAGCACGCAGACCTGTGCGTCCGTCAGATTCTTCATGACGGAGTAGTGGGGGAAGAGGTTGAAGTTCTGGAACACCAGACCGAAGCAGCTGCGGATCTTCTTGAGCTGCTCTTTACCGGCATAAACGCTCCTTCCGGCGGCGTCATTTTTGGCGGCGTAGTCGCCCATGTAGATGAGATCACCGCTGTCCATCTCGGTGAGCAGCGTGGCGCAGCGCAGCAGGGTGGACTTACCGGAGCCGGAGGGGCCGATGATGGCCACCACTTCGCCCTCTTCCACGGTCAGGGAAATGTCTTCCAGAACGTGCAGCGTCTGATCGTTGAAGGCTTTTTTGATGTTTTTGATTTCCAATACGTTCATGTTGCGGCACCTCCTTACTGATAATAGCTCAAGCGCTTTTCGATGCGCTCCATGACCCATGCCACCACAAAGTTAAAGACGTAGTAGAAAAGACCGGCTACGAACAAAGTGATGATGCCGGGGGAGTCGGGAGCAACAGCGATCTGCTTGGCGCGGGTGAACATCTCCACCACGCCGATGACATAGACCAGAGAGGTGTCTTTCACCAGCGTGATGACCTCGTTGGTGACGGAGGGCAGTACACGCTTGACCATCTGGGGCAGAATGATCTTGATAAAGGTCTGGCTCTTGCTGTAGCCCAGCACCTCGGCGGCCTCATACTGGCCAACAGGGATGGACTCAATGCCGCCGCGGTAGATCTCGGCAAAATAGGCGGCGTAGTTGATGACAAAGGCCACAATGGCGGCAGTAAAGCGCCAGTTGGAGGGAACAGGCAGGTTAAAAATCAGATTGGGGCCATAGAACACCACGATCAGCTGCAGCATCAAAGGTGTGCCGCGCATGATGGAGATGTAGAACTTGATGAATGCCTGCAGGGGCAGGAACTTGCTGCGCCGGCCAAAGGTGACTAGCAGGCCTAGCGGAAGGGAGCCCAGCAGCGTCAGCACAAAGATGGACAGCGTGGTGCCAAATCCTTGTGCCAGCTGGCTTACCATGGTTTGAAAGGTCATAAAAGTGTCCTCAATTCCTTCGTTTATTGTTTCGTTAAACCGCCGAATTGGGCGGAGGCATAGCCCCCACCCAATTCAAACCCATTTTTTGATTTAGCTTACTTGCACATGCACAGGTTATCCAGCACCAGACCGGCATCCACGTAGTTCTCGGCGATCTTCATCATGGTGCCATCGTCGGCCATCTTCTTCAGCTCGGCGTTGACGGCGTCACGCAGCTCGGTGTTGCCCAGCAGGAAGCCAACGGCATACTGCTCGGTGGAGATGGCCTCGTCCAGCATCACGTAGTCGCTGCCATTCTTGGAGATCTGATAGGCGGCCACGCCGATATCGGCGGCGATGGCATCCACAGTACCCTGCTTCAGCTCAGTGAAACCGGTGTTGTAGTCGGGCAGCTCAATGACTTCCTTCAGGCTGGACTTGAATGCTTCGTTGGCGTTGATGGCGTCCACAGCAGAGGAGGCAGCCTGAGCCATCACGGTCTTGCCGGCCAGATCAGCCAGCGTCTTGATTCCAGAGTCGGACTTGACAACGATGACGATGCTGTTGTCCACATAGGGATCAGACCAAGTGTAGTCATTCTCGCGGCCGTTATAGGTGAAGCCGTTCCAGATGCAGTTGATGTTGCCGGTCTTCAGCTCGGTATCCTTGCTGTTCCAGTCGATGGCCACGGCCTCGAACTCCCAGTCCAGACGCTTGCAGACTTCCTCGGCCATGGCCAGGTCAAAACCGTCATAGCTGCCGTCAGCTGCCAGGAAACCGTAGGGGGGGAACTCGGCGTCGAAGCCGACGATCAGCTTCTGCTTGCCGCTGTCCTTGCTGCCGCAGGCGGCCAGGAGAGAAACGGTCATTACCAGTGCCAGAGCCAGACTCAGGATCTTCATCATCTTTTTCATTTTCATATCCTCCATTTAATGAAGTGAGACGCTGTTTGCGTCTTTTGTTGTTGTCATCATATTAGCACTTTAGCGCGATAATGTAAAGAAGTAAAGTGCAAAAATAGGAACAAAATTTAGCGGTTGTATTTGTGCACAACGTACAAAAAGAGGGTGGAGGCAAAAGGAGAGGCCGCCAGCGGTCCACGCTGGCGGCCTCGTATCGCAGTGCGAGCAAGTCTGTAAGCCGGGTTCTGTATTTGACAGTCATCTATCTAGCCGTACCGTTGCCGATACGGTCAAGCCACCCCGGGAGCGGCCGGGCAAGCCTGTTGCTCCCATAGCGGTGTTGCTCCGGATAGAGTTTACAGCGACGGACACTCTCGAGCCGTCGGGTGAGCTCTTACCTCGCCTTTCCACCCTTACCTCAAATGAGGCGGTATATCTCTGTTGCACTTTTCCTGAAGTCGCCTTCGGCGGGCGTTACCCGTTATCCTTGCCCTGTGGAGCCCGGACTTTCCTCATGAACAGGCTTTCGCCTTGTTCCCGCGACTGTCTGGCTTACTCGCAAAGCTATTTTACAAAATGTCAGCGGGAAAGTCAACGCCCGCATGCGGAATTTCATTGAACTGGAGGGGAAGTTGGAGTATAATATAATTTGTATAAAAATGATTTTCTCCGGGAGGAACGAACCATGACTTTGCAGGAGTATTTGCATTCTTTGAAAAATAAAACGGTGGCTGTCATCGGCATCGGCGTGAGCAATACGCCGCTGCTGCGTCTGCTGCTGCAAAACGGCATTGCGGTGACCGCCTGTGATAAGCGTCTGCGCGCGGATCTGGGCGAGCTGGCTGACGAGCTGGAGCAGGGCGGTGCCAAGCTGCAGCTGGGCCCTGACTATCTGGAGGATCTGGATCAGGATGTGATCTTCCGCACGCCCGGCATGCGCCCCGATGTGCCGCAGCTTCTGGCGGCCCGGGAGAAGGGAAGCGTCATCACCTCCGAGATGGAAGTCTTTTTTGATGTGTGCCCCTGCAGCATCATCGCCGTGACCGGCAGCGACGGTAAGACCACGACCACCACCATGATCGCCGAGCTCCTGCGTGCCTCCGGCCGCACCGTCCATGTGGGCGGCAATATCGGCAAGCCCTTGCTGGCAGAGGCCGGTGATATGGACAGCAGCGACAGCGTGGTGCTGGAGCTGTCTTCCTTCCAGCTCATGACCATGCACAAGAGCCCCCATATCTGCGTGGTGACCAATCTTTCCCCCAACCATCTGGATATGCACAAGGGTATGGAGGAATATGTGGCCTCCAAGGAGAACATTTTCCTGCACCAGTGCAGCGCCGACGCAGCGGTATTCAATTGGGATAACGACATCACCCGTGAGCAATCCACCCGCGCCAAGGGCGCTGTGCGGCTGTTCTCCCGCCGCGGAAAGGTGGAAAACGGCGTTTATCTGCGCGGCGATGAGATCGTCCGCTGCCGTGACGGCGCCGAGACGGTGGTCATGACCCGTGAGGACATCAAGCTGCCCGGCATCCACAATGTGGAGAACTATATGGCTGCCATTGCTGCGCTGGAGGGTTTGGTGGACGATGAGACCATCCGCACCTTTGCCCGTGAATTTGGCGGTGTGGAGCACCGCATTGAGCTGGTGCGCACGCTGGACGGTGTGCGGTATTATAACGACTCCATCGCCTCCAGCCCCACCCGAACCATTGCAGGTCTGCGCTCTTTCAGCGAGAAAGTGATCCTCATCGCCGGTGGCTATGATAAGAATATTCCCTTCGATGAACTAGGTCCCGAGGTAGTGGAGCGCGTGAAGCTGCTGGTGCTGTGCGGTGCCACGGCTGACAAGATCCGCGCCGCTGTGGAAGCGGCACCTGCCTATGCAGATGGTGCACCGGCGATCCTGACGGCGCAGTCCCTGCAGGAGGCTGCGGAGCTGGCCCGCAGCAGGGCTGTGGAGGGCGATGTGGTCACCCTGTCGCCTGCCTGCGCCTCCTTTGACCAGTTCCCCAACTTCATGGCCCGCGGTAAGGCATTCAAAGCCATCGTCAACGGCTGGCAGTAACAAATCCCGGCTGCACGGCATACACTGAAAACGGGGGTGTGTGCTGTGCGGAGGTGGCGTTATATTCGGCTGAGCGGAAAACAGCGGCTGCTGATCTGGCTTTCGCTGATCACGGTGCTGGTGTCGGCAGTTCTCATCGTGGCCATTGTCCATATGGAGCCGATTTTGGTCAGTATGGCGACCGCCCGCGCGTCCAACACGGTGAACCGCATTGTGGTGGAGGCGGTCAACGATGCCATTCAGGGCGGTGAGATCGACTATAGCGTTCTGGTGGCCTTTGAGAAGGATGCCCAAGGCCGCGTAACGGCTCTCAAGAGCAACATGGCAGCCTTCAACCGGCTGCAGGCCCGTATTGCGGATGATATTCTCCTGCGGCTTTCGGAGGTGTCCACCACCACGCTGTCTATCCCCATCGGCACGCTGACGGGTTCCTCTTTGCTGGCCGGCCGCGGGCCGACGGTGAAGGTGAAGATGCAGTCGGTGGGTTCTACCACCGCCAGCTTTCGAAACACGTTCAGTTCTGCCGGCATCAATCAGACCCGCCACCAGATCTTGCTGGATGTGACAGTCAACGTCAGTATCCTGCTGCCCGGGTTTCGTACTTCCACAAAGGTAAGCAACGAGATTTCGGTGGCAGAGACGGTGATCGTAGGCAGCGTGCCGGAGAATTATACCTATTTCAGTACAGCACCCGACGAAGCAGACAATTACGCAGAAGAATATATTATGAACAACGGATAAGGTGAACTTATGGATTACAGGGAAGAAATGAAGCAGTTGAGGGACGACCTCAACGCCCACGGTTACCGCTACTATGTGCTGGATGATCCCACGATCTCCGACTATGAATATGACCATATGCTGCGCCGTCTGGAGGATCTGGAGCGCGATCACCCCGAAGAGATCACGCCCGATTCGCCCACCCAGCGTGTGGGCGGCCCTGCGCTGACCCAGTTCGGTCAGGTAGAGCACGCCGTGCCGCTGGAGAGCCTGCAGGACGTGTTTGACGGAGACGAGGTGAAGGATTTTCTCGAGCGCGTGGCGGAGACCATCGGCAACGCCGCCTACAGCGTGGAGCCCAAGGTGGACGGCCTCTCTGTGGCGCTGGAGTACCGGGACGGCGTGTTTATCCGCGGCGCCACCCGCGGTGACGGCCGTGTGGGTGAGGATGTGACGGAAAATCTGCGTACCATCCGCTCCATTCCCATGACGCTGCCGGAAAAGCTGCCGCGCCTGATCGTGCGCGGCGAGGTGTATATGTCCCGCTCCGTGTTTGAAGAGCTCAATGCCCAACGCGAGATCGCAGGACAGCCCCTGATGGCCAATCCCCGCAACGCGGCGGCCGGCTCGCTGCGCCAGCTGGATCCCAAGATTGCAGCCAGCCGCAAGCTGGATATCGCCATCTTCAATCTGCAGCTGGCGGAAGGGAAGAGCTTTGCCACCCATACGGAGACCATCGAGTATCTGGCCAGCCAGCATTTTAAGGTGATCCCCAACCGCTGTCTCAGCGGTGCGGACGAGCTGCTGGCGGAGATCGAGCGGCTCAATGACATCCGCATGGAGTTCCCCTTTGACATGGACGGCGCCGTTATCAAGCTCAATGATCTGGCGCTGCGCGAGACGCTGGGCAGCACCGCCAAGTGCCCCAAGTGGGCCATCGCCTATAAGTATCCGCCGGAGCAGAAACCCTCTGAACTGGTGGACATCGTGGTGCAGGTGGGCCGCACCGGTGTGCTGACGCCCAAAGCGGTGCTCAAACCTGTCCGTCTGGCCGGTACCACTGTTACCAACGCTACGCTTCATAATCAGGACTATATTACGGAAAAGGATATCCGCATCGGCGACACGGTCATCGTGCAGAAGGCCGGCGAGATCATCCCCGAGATCGTGGAAGTGGTGAAGGACAAGCGTCCCGAGGGCGCAGTGCCGTACTTTCTGCCCGAGACCTGCCCGGTTTGCGGCGCGCCTGTGTCACGCGACATCGATGGCGCTGCTGTACGCTGTACCGGTGCAGAGTGTCCGGCCCAGCTGCTGCGCAACCTCACCCATTTTGCCAGCCGCAGCGCCATGGATATTGACGGTCTCGGTCCCGCTGTCATCAGCCAGTTGGTGGAGAATGGTCTCGTTTCCACGGCGGCAGATCTTTATGATCTACAGGCGGAGGAGATCGCCAAGCTGGACCGCATGGGCGAGAAATCGGCGGATAACGCCGTCAAGGCTATCGCTAAGTCCAAGGAGAACGACCTGTGGCGCCTTATTTTCGCCCTGGGCATCCGTCAGGTGGGCGAGAAGGCGGCCAAGGTGCTGGCTGCCAAGTTCGGCACGATGGATGCACTGGCGGCGGCAAGCGAAGAGGAGCTGACCGCCACCAACGACGTGGGTCCCATCACGTCGGCTTATATCCGAAGCTGGATGGACAACCCCCAGTCTCAGGATCTGATGGCGCGGCTAAAGGCTGCCGGCGTCAACATGGAGTGTAAAGAACAACAGCTTGACAACCGTTTTGCCGGAATGACTTTCGTGCTCACCGGTGCGCTGGAACGCTTTACCCGGGAAGAGGCCGGCGAAATGGTGGAGAAGCGGGGCGGCAAGGCGGCATCTTCCGTTTCCAAAAAAACCACCTGTGTGGTGGCCGGCCCCGGTGCGGGTTCCAAGCTGCGTAAGGCGCAGGAACTGGGGATTCCGGTGCTGAGTGAAGAAGAGTTTCTGGAAATGCTGCAATAAGGAGAATTCAAATGGCAAAGAACACCAAGCTTGATCTGCGCGGACAGCTGATGTATTCCGTGTTTGTCCGTAATCATACCAAAGAAGGTACCTTCCGCGCCCTGGTGGACGATTTGGACCGTATTGCGGCGCTGGGTACCGATATTATCTGGCTCATGCCCATCCATCCCATCGGCAAGGTGGCGCGCAAGGGTGAACTGGGCAGCCCCTATGCTATTAGCGACTATCGCGGCATCAATCCCGAGTACGGTACGAAGGAGGATCTCATTCATCTGGTGCAGCAGATCCACGAGCGCGGAATGAAGTGCATCATCGACGTGGTCTACAACCACACCGCGCCTGATTCTGTGCTGGCGGATATCCATCCGGAGTATTTCTTCTGTGATGCCGACGGTCATCCCAGTCGCCATGTGGCCGATTGGTGGGATATTGTGGACCTGCAGTATACCGACCGCGGACTGTGGGATTATCAGATCGAAACGCTGAAAATGTGGGCCGGTATTGTGGACGGTTTTCGCTGTGATGTGGCCAGCATGGTACCGGTGGATTTCTGGTGCGAGGCGCGAGAGGCTGTGGCACAGGTGAATCCTGAGTGCATCTGGCTGGCGGAGAGCGTGTTCCAGGACCATGTGCGCGGTATGCGCGCCCAGGGAGCCTACAGCGCCACGGACAGTGAGCTGTACGCTGCCTTTGACATCACCTATCCTTACGATGTGTGGGATGCGTTTGATGGGTACTTCAACGGCACCAACACGTTGGGCGAATATATTCGCGTGTTGAACTTCCAGGAAGGTGTGTATCCCGGCAACTATGTGAAGCTCCGCTGCCTGGAAAACCACGATCAGCCCCGTTTTGCCGGCCGCGTGGAAAGTGATGCCGAGCTGCGCAGTTGGATGGCCCTGAGTTATTTTGAGCGTGGAACTACCATGCTGTATGCCGGTGAGGAGTTCGGTGCCGAAAAGGCTGTGGGCCTTTTTGACAAGGATGACAATTTCGGAGACATTCGCGAGGATTGGCAGGCCTACCTCAAGCTGCTGCGTCAGATGAAGCGGCGCCTGCCGCTGACAGGTGAGTACCGTCTGGACTGCCGCGGTGAGGAGTTCGTGGTGGGCAAGTACAACAGCCCCGAGGGCAAGGTGCGCGGCATCTTCAGCATGAAGGGCGCCTCCGGAGATCTGTTTGTTGACCTGCCTGACGGCGTATACCGCGATCTGGTGGACGGCAGGGAAGTGGCCGTCTGCGGCGGTTTCGCGCATACGGACGGTGAGCCGGTGATCATTGCTAAGGAGGAAGCCAAATGATGAAAAGAGTACTTACCCTGCTGCTGGCTCTGCTGCTGAGCCTGTCTATGATGGGCTGCAGTGTGCTGAGTGAAGTGGACTGGGAAGAGGTGGGCAACGCCATCGAGCAGGCCCAGACCGGCCAGGGCAATACCGATAACGCAGGCAGCAATGACGACGACCCGCTGGCGGTCAATGAGGACGGCAGCTATACCTCCAAGGACGATGTGGCTCTTTACCTGTGGGTCTACGGCCATCTGCCGGAGAATTTCATTACCAAGAATGAGGCCCAGAAGCTGGGCTGGTCCGGCGGCTCGCTGGAGCCCTACGCCCCCGGCTGCTGCATCGGCGGTGATCGGTTTGGCAACTACGAGGGCATCCTGCCGGAGGGACCCACCTATACCGAGTGCGATATTGGTACCATGGGTGCCAAGAGCCGCGGCGCCAAGCGTATCGTCTTCTCCAGCGACGGTTACATCTACTACACGGACGACCACTATGAGTCCTTCACGGTGATTTGGTTCACCGATGACTACGAGATGAAGGAGGCTGAGGTCAAGTGAAGCGCGTAGAACTCATTGCCTCGCAGCTCACCGAAAAAGAAACGCTGCATGATGTTCTTGCCAGAGAACTGCAGCTGCCGGAGTGGTATGGCCGCAATCTGGACGCGTTGTACGACTGTCTGACGGAACTGAAGGACGTGGAGCTGGTGCTGATCGGTTGGCCGGATGAGGGGTATCTTGCCAAGGTGCGCCGTGTGATCGTGGATGCCGTCTGGAACAACGAGCATGTGACGTTGAGGAGTATTGATTAACAAAAAGAAAAAGAGTCTGTCAGCTGTTCACACATCCGACAGACTCTTTTTGATAAAGAAAGTTTTAAGGTTCTCTTTGCTCTTTTCTGTAGCGCTTGAGATTCTTGATCGCTTCAAAGAGGTTCATCACCGTTACAGCGCCAAAGAAGATCGGGACGATGGGAGCGCTGCCTTCGGCCATCAGCGAAACAAAGAAAAGAACGGCCCACAGGACAGTGGTGGCAAAGCAAATAATGGGGGAGAGGATGGACAGTTTGGGTCTGGGGCGCTTCATACAGGATTCTCCTTTGCCTTTACATATTGACATTATTATAATCCCAATCACCCTGTGATTCAATAGTGAATGAAAAAAGAATTTCGTGCACCATTGTCATCTTGACAAAGCGAAAAGCAGGCATTATACTATAACAGCATATGAAAAAAGCAACGATGGGAAGCAGTAAGCGGTTAGTGGATGCCAAGAGAGGGAGCGGTTGGTGTAAGCTCCCGTGAAGCGCCGCCCAAGTCGTCCCGGAGCTCTGCAGGTGAAATCCAGTAAGCTGCAGCGGAGGTCCACCGTTATCGGGATTCGGTACATTATAATATGTATCGGCCAAGTGCGGGAGATATCCCGAATACAGGTGGTACCACGGACTGACGTTCGCCCTGTTTTGCAAGCAGCAAAACGGAGCGGACTTTTTATTTTGTCAAATCATCCGAGAAAAGGAGAAACAATATGCTGAAAGAATTACCCAAGGTGTATGATCCCCGGGATGTGGAACCCCGGATCTACGACATGTGGATGGAAGGTGGCTGCTTTAAGGCCGAGCCCAATCCCGACAAGAAGCCTTTCTCCATTGTCATGCCCCCTCCCAACGTCACCGGCCAGCTGCACATGGGTCACGCCATGGACGCTACACTGCAGGACATTCTGATCCGCTTCAAGCGCATGCAGGGCTACGAAGCTCTGTGGCTGCCCGGTACTGACCACGCCGGTATCGCCACCCAGATCAAGGTGGAGGAGAATCTGCGCGTGGAAGAGGGCCTGACCCGTTACGATCTGGGCCGCGAGAAGTTCCTGGAGCGCGTGTGGCAGTGGAAGGAAAAGTACGGCAACCGCATTGTCGAGCAGCAGAAGAAGATGGGTTCCTCCTGCGATTGGGACCGTTCCCGTTTTACCATGGACGAAGGCTGCTCCAAGGCCGTGCGCGAGACCTTCTGCGAGCTGTACGACAAGGGCCTTATCTACAAGGGCAGCCGCATCATCAACTGGTGCCCCAACTGCCTGACCGCCCTGTCCGACGCCGAGGTGGAGTATGTGGACAAGCCCGGCAACCTGTGGTATATCCGCTATCCTCTGGCCGATGGCAGTGGCGATATCGTGGTGGCTACCACCCGTCCCGAGACCATGATGGGCGATACCGGCGTGGCCGTGAACCCCGAGGATGAGAAGTTCAAGCATCTGATCGGCAAGAAGTGCATTCTGCCCATCATGAACCGAGAGATCCCCATTGTGGGCGACGAGTACTGCGAGATCGGCTTTGGTACCGGTGCGGTGAAGATGACCCCCGCCCATGACCCCAACGACTTCGAAGTGGGTCTGCGCCACGGTCTGGAAGTGCTGCGCGTCATCAACGATGACGGTACGATCAACGAAAACGGCGGCAAGTACAACGGTATGGACCGCTATGAGTGCCGCAAGGCCATCGTGGCCGATCTGGAAGCTGAGGGCTATCTGGTCAAGACCGAGCCCTATTCCCACAACGTGGGTACCTGCTATCGCTGCCACAACGACGTGGAGCCTCTGATCAGTGCCCAGTGGTTCGTGAAGATGAAGCCTCTGGCCGAGGAAGCTATCCGCGTGGTCAACGATGGCACCATCAAGTTTGTGCCCGAGCGTTTCACCAAGACCTACACCAATTGGATGGAGAACGTCCATGACTGGTGCATCTCCCGTCAGCTGTGGTGGGGCCATCAGATCCCTGCGTGGTACTGCGACGAGTGCGGCCACATCAATGTCAGCCGCGAAGATCCTACGGCCTGCAGCAAGTGCGGCTGCACCAAACTGACCCGTGAGGAAGACGTGCTGGACACCTGGTTCTCTTCCGCGCTGTGGCCCTTCTCTACCATGGGCTGGCCCGATCTGAACGCTGCCGACCTGAACTACTGGTATCCCACTTCCGTTCTGGTCACCGGCTACGACATCATCTTCTTCTGGGTGGCCCGCATGATCTTCTCCGGCATGGAGCAGATGAAGAAGGAGCCCTTCAAGACCGTCTTTATCCACGGTCTGGTCCGTGACGATAAGGGCCGTAAGATGTCCAAGTCTCTGGGCAACGGTATCGATCCTCTGGAGATGGCCGACAAGTACGGCGCCGACGCGCTGCGCTTCAACCTGATCACCGGCAACAGCCCCGGTAACGACATGCGCTTCTTCGTGGAGAAGTGCGAGGCCATGCGCAACTTTGCCAACAAGATCTGGAACGCATCCCGCTTCGTGATGATGAACCTGACCATCGACAAGGTGCAGCTGCCCGAGAAGCTGGAGCTGGAGGATAAGTGGGTCCTGAGCAAGCTCAACACGCTGATCCGCGAGGTCACCGACAATCTGGAATCCTATGAGCTGGGCGTTGCTTCGGCCAAGATCTATGACTTTATCTGGGATACCTACTGCGACTGGTATATCGAGCTGACCAAGACCCGCCTCAACGGCGAGGACAAGGCTGCCAGCGAGGCTGCTCAGAACGTGCTGTGCTACGTACTGCTGCGTATTTTGGAGCTGCTGCATCCCTTTATGCCCTTCATCACCGAAGAGATCTGGCAGGCTCTGCCTCACGAGGGTGAGTATCTGATCCGTGCCCAGTGGCCCGAGTACAGCGAGGCGCTGAACTTCAAGGCGGATGAGACCGCCATGGAAGCCGTCAAGGATGCCATCTCCGCTGTCCGTGCCCGCCGCGCCGAGATGAATGTTCCTCCTTCCAAGAAGGCCCAGATGATCATTGTCACCTCCACGCCCGAGAACTACGAGGAAGGCAAACACTTCATCACCCGTATGGCCTATGCCAGCGAAGTGGCTGTCACCGACGCTGCTCCCGCTGACCTGACCGGCATGGTCACCGTGGTCACCCACAACGCCAATGTCTATATGCCTCTGGCCGAGCTGGTTGACTTCGAAAAGGAGTTGGAGCGCATCGCCAAGGAGCGCGCCAAGGCCGTGGAGAATCTGGAGCGTATCGAGAAGAAGCTGGCAAACGAGAGCTTCGTCTCCCGCGCCCCCGAGGCTGTGGTCAATGCCGAGCGTGAGAAGGCCGATAAGTGCCGCGCCCTGATCGCCAAGCTGGACGAGTCCGCTGCCGCCATGAAGGCGTAAATTTCACGCTTTTCGCAGCAGTTTTCGACAAAAAAAGGAATCAATAAACGATATAATCACCGTAGATCACTGATCTGCGGTGATTATTTTTTGCACAAAGGAGAGCAGAGCATGGAGATCCACGTGAACAGGGAAGGGCGGCGGCTGGAAATATATTTGAAGGGCGAACTGGATCATCACGGCGCGAAAGGATTAATGGCGCGTTTGGATCGGGAGATGGAAATCGCACTGCCGCTGCAAACAGTGCTGGATTTCGGTGCCGTGACGTTTATGGACAGCTCCGGCATTGCGGTGGTGATGCGCGCCCGACAGCGAGCGCGGGAACTAGGCGGTACGCTCAAACTCCGCAAGGCGGCGCCGCAGCCGCGCAAGGTGTTTGACGCAGCCGGCATCAGCCGGTTGGTGGAAATGGAATAAGGAGGGGTACATAGATGAAAGGTGACAATTATGTTGTGGTAGAGTTTCTCAGCCGCAGCAGCAATGAGAGTTTTGCCCGCATGGCGGCGGCCGGCTTTGCAGCGCAGCTGGATCCCACACTGGACGAGCTGGGTGACATCAAAACGGCGGTCAGCGAGGCGGTGACCAATGCCATCGTTCATGCCTATCCGGACAGGCTGGGAAAAATCGTCATGAAAATGCGGATACTGGATGGGCAGCTTCTGGAGATCGCCATTCGCGACTGGGGCTGCGGCATCGACGATGTGGAGCAGGCGCGTCAGCCGCTCTATACCACCGGCGGTGAGGAGCGCAGCGGCATGGGCTTTACCATCATGGAGAGCTTTACCGACCGCCTGCAGGTCAAATCGGTGATGGGAAAGGGAACGACGGTCACCATGCGTAAGCGCATTTCGCAGCGCCTTTCCGCTAAAAGATGAGCAGCGCGGAATTGTTCGCTCTGCTGGATCGCGCGCAGAACGGAGATGATGCGGCCTGCCAGCAGGTGCTGACCGAAAATGCCGGCCTCATCTGGTCTATTGTCAAGCGCTATTACGGCTGCGGTGTGGAGGTGGATGACCTCTATCAGCTGGGATGTATTGGTTTCATCAAGGCTGTAAAGGGGTTTGACCTCACATACGGAACACAGTTTTCCACCTATGCTGTGCCCAAAATCGCGGGGGAGATCCGGCGCTTTCTGCGCGATGACGGGGCTATTAAGGTGGGGCGCAGTGTGCGGGAAAAGGGGCAAATGCTCTGGAGCGTGCGGGAGCGGCTGCGCCAGCAGTTGGGCCGCGACCCCAGACTTTCGGAAGTGGCGCAGGAATCGGGACTGAGCGTCGAGGAGATCGCCAGCGTAGATCTGGCTAACGGCGCGCCGGAATCCTTGCAGCAGGAAACGGCGGAAGGTCTGACGCTGGAGTCCACCTTGGGCACGGCGGGACCGGAGGAGAGCCTGATTGAAAAAATCGCGCTCCGGGAGGCCATTGATGCCTTACCGGAGCGCGAGAAAATGACGATTCTTCTTCGATTTTTCAAAGGGCTGACACAGCAGCAGACAGCGCGTATCCTGCAGGTCTCACAGGTACAGATCTCCCGTTTGGAGCGCCGCGGACTGAAACAGCTGCGCCAGCTGATGGAGGAGTGAGCTTTACGATATGCGCGGAACATCAGCGCCCACAGGGAGCTGCCCTTCCTTCTCGTGCTCGGTGGGCAGGAACTCCGTCATGGTGCCGCGGTAGCGCTTGGGCAGGAAGGAGTTCTGGCAGCGGGGATTGGTACGCTCCTTAATGGCGATGGTCTCGTAAAACCGCTTCCACAGTGCGCGGTAATGCACTTCCTCTTCACCGGGCAGCGAGAGCTGCAGGCTGTCCACCGGAATGATGCGGGAGCGGCCCTTGGCGTAAAGCAGCAGCTCCTTATGCGTGCGGTCGTAGATAAACAGAGATTCGTTAGCATAGCGGCTGCAGAAGTGATGCCGCAGCAGGGGAAGAACACGGTTTTTCGGCTCGATCTCCGCACCGAGAACACCGCTATAGTCAGAAAAGCGAACGAATCCACGCAGCTTCTCCACCTCGCCATTCATATGACGGACGGCCTTGGCAACAGGATGATAGACCTCGTCAGCCTGATTCTTCAAAAAAGCGGCGCCCTCACGATAGAGCTTGCGGATAAAGGCATAAAGGTGCAGTTCTTTATCTTCCAAGCAGGTGAGAAAGGCTTTGCGTAAAAGCTGTGCCGCAGCGGGCGAGACTTTGACAAGACTGCGATATACCCGCTGGGCGTGTTCGGCAACCGTGTTGACCGTGCGCACAGAATAAAAAGACAGGACACATCCCTCCTCATCGCTGTAAAAGGCGATGGGGAATTCTTTATGCACATAGCTGTCAAATACGCAGCACAAAAAGCCGTCAAAGGTGCCGTCATATTGGAAAACAACCTGCTCCCAGGCCATAGAATCACCCCGCGGGATCAAATAGTGAAAGCTGCTGCATCTGTGAAGCGGGAAGGAGACCTCGCTCAATATCCTCCATTTGGCGAACGATGGTAGCGGCGGAGAACCGGAGTCCTTCGCGGACGCGTCCACCGCAGGTGATGAAAAACTGTGCCCGCTTCACCACGACGCCCAGCTTCTTCAAATCTTCAAACCGCAGCGTTCCCGTGCGTCTGGCGGAGATGATACGCTTGGCACTGGTGGGGCCGATGCCGGGCACCCGCAGCAACGTTTCGTAGTCCGCGCGCATGATTTCAACAGGGAAGTGATTCAGATGGCCGATGGCCCAATTGCACTTGGGATCGATCAGCGGATTGAAGTCCGGGTGCTCTTCATCCAGCAGCTCCTCTGCTCGGAAACCGTAGAAACGCAGCAGCCAGTCCGCCTGATACAGCCGGTGCTCGCGCAGCAGCGGCGGCTTGGTGTCTATGCTGGGGAGCAAAGAGTGCTCCACTACCGGCACATAGGCGGAGTAGAACACTCGTTTCAACTGATATTGGTCGTACAGCGACTGGGTCAGATGCAGGATGTGCCGGTCCGTATCTCGGGTAGCGCCGACAATGAGCTGCGTGCTCTGTCCGGCCGGAGCAAAGACGGGCGCGTGTTTGTATTTCACGAGCTCCGCCTTGCTCTGACGGGCCTGATCGCGGATCTGGCCCATGGGGCGAAGAATAGCCTGCTTCGTCTTATCCGGCGCCAGCATCTGAAGGCCTGCCTGTGAGGGCAGCTCAATGTTGACGCTGAGCCGGTCCGCCAGCAACCCTAACTGCTGCACCAGTTCCGGCGCAGAACCGGGGATGGCCTTGGCGTGGATGTATCCGTTAAAGCCATAGTCCTGCCGCAGGATACGCAGCGCATGGATCATCTGTTCCATGGTATAGTCCGGACTGCGCAGCACACCGGAAGAGAGGAAGAGTCCCTCAATATAATTGCGGCGGTAGAACTGGATCGTCAGTTCAGCCAGTTCCTTGGGCGTAAACGCAGCGCGGCGCGTATCGTTGGAACGGCGGTTGACGCAGTACTTGCAATCGTACACGCAGCAGTTGGTCATCAGCACCTTCAGCAGCGTAATACAGCGCCCATCCGCCGAAAAGCTGTGGCAGCAGCCGGCGATAGAGGAAGTGGTATTACCGATTTTGCCGGGCTGAAAGCCGCGGCGCACACCGCTGGACGTACAGGCTGCGTCGTACTTGGCTGCATCTGACAGGATCGTCAGCTTATCCAGCAGCTCCATATCTATGTCAGGCGGCGCGGCGGGAAGTATGTTCCATCCGCTCGAACAGGCGCATCAGATTCACGGCAACAGAACCGGCACCCAGCAAAGTGATCAGCAAACCGAAAGTCGTCATGATAAGTACCTCCTATGGAACTTTTGTTCTATATGCATTATAAATCGAACAACTGTTCTTGTCAATAGAAAATCGAACAAAAATTCGATTTATTTTTAGCGGTAGTTGACCGAAGGGGAAATCTGTATTAAAATAGGTGCAAGCAAAGAAAAAGAGAGGCAGCTATGAACGACTTGCAGAAACGTTTTATCAAGGCGCGCCGTCAGGCGATCGCTTTGGAATACAGTCATTTGAACCCTCGGCAGCGCGAAGGCGTACTGGCAACAGAGGGGCCGCTGCTGCTGCTTGCCGGTGCAGGCAGCGGTAAGACCACGGTGCTCATCAACCGCGTGGCAAACCTCCTGCGCTACGGCCGCGGCAGCGACTGTGAGGAGATCCCCATGCCCATCACCATCGATGAGGTGGAGTTTCTCGAACAGTATGTGCAGCAGCCCGATCCGGAGCATAAGCCACTGGCGCAGTATTTGTGCGCAGTAGAGCCGGCGCGGCCTTGGGAGGTGCTGGCCATCACCTTCACCAACAAGGCGGCAGGGGAGCTGAAGGAGCGTCTGGAACGCATGCTGGGCGAGGATGCCCGCGACGTGTGGGCCGCTACGTTCCACTCCGCCTGCGTGCGGATCCTGCGGCGGGACATTGACAAGATCGGCTTTGACCGCAGCTTTACCATCTACGACACCGATGACAGCAAGCGCGTCATCAAGGATGTGCTGAAGGAGCTGAATCTGGACGAGAAGTCTTTCCCGGTACGGGAGGTGCTGTCGGTCATCTCCGGCGCCAAGGACAAGATGCAGTCCGTCAGCGAGTTTACTGCGCAGGCAGAGAGCAAGGGCGACTGGCGCAAGACGCGCATTGCCAAGGTCTACGCCATGTACAACCGACGCCTGCGGGACGCCAATGCGCTGGATTTTGACGATATCATTCTCCACACGGTGCATCTGCTGCAGGAGAGCCGCGAAACGCTGGAGTATTATCGCAATAAGTTCCGTTATATCTTGATTGACGAGTATCAGGATACCAACCAGATGCAGTATATGCTGGCCAGTCTCCTGGCCGGTGGACACGGCAACATCTGTGTGGTGGGTGACGACGACCAGAGCATTTACCGTTTCCGCGGCGCCGATATCGGCAATATCCTCAGCTTTGAAAAGCAGTACCGCAAAGCTCGTGTGATCCGTCTGGAGCAGAACTACCGCAGCACCCAGAACATTCTGGACGCGGCCAACGCGGTGATCCGCAACAATCAGGGCCGCAAGGGAAAAACGCTGTGGACAGAGAATGGCAGCGGCGATGTGGTAACCATCAAGACAGCCTTCAATGAAGGTGACGAGGCCAACTTCGTGGTGGGGCAGATCATGATGAACTACAATCGCGGTGCCAACTGGCGGGATCACGCTGTTTTGTACCGCACCAACGCACAGTCCAACGCACTGGAATATGCGTTCAAGCGCAACGGCGTGCCCTACAAGGTTATCGGCGGCATGAAGTTCTTTGACCGTGCCGAAGTCAAGGACATGCTGGCGTATCTTTGCGTGATCAACAACCCCGCAGATGACCTGCGCCTGCGCCGCATCATCAATGTGCCTTCCCGTAAGATCGGCGCGGCCACCATTGACAAGGCGCAAAGCCTGGCTATGTCCTACGGCGTGCCATTGTACGATATTCTCCGCAAGGCGGACAGCTATCCGGAACTGAAGGCAAGCGCTGCAAAGCTAATTGCCTTTACAGATACGATCGTGGAAATGCAGCGTGTGGGCCAGAGTATGGGGCTGGTGGAGTTCTACGAATATGTCTGCCAGCGCACCGGCTATGTACAGGCGCTGCAGGATAAGGACGATATGGAGAGCCGCGGCCGTCTGGAGAACGTGCAGGAGCTTGCGTCCAGCATTCTGGCCTTTCTGGAGAACGATCCGGAGAATCCGACGCTCTCCGGCTTTCTGGACGAGGTGGCCCTCTACACGGATCTGGACAGCCAGAGCGACGCGGATAACTGCGTGACCATGATGACCATGCACAGCGCCAAGGGACTGGAGTTCCCGCAGGTGTTTGTGGTAGGCATGGAGGAGGGGCTTTTCCCGGGAAATCGCGCCATGGGCGACCCGGAGGAGATGGAAGAAGAACGGCGCCTTTGCTACGTGGCCATGACCCGCGCTAAGGAGAAGCTGACCATGACCAACGCCCGTCAGCGCACGCTGTACGGCCGCACCACGCCGGCTGCAGCCTCCCGCTTTCTCAATGAGATTCCGGAAGCCAACCGTGAATGGCTCAGTAAACCCGAGCCCCGTCCCGCGCCGAGCCGCTGGGATGACTGGTCCGACGACGGCAGCACAGTCAGCTATGTACCCACGCAGCCTGCGGCCAACGTGCCCAAGAAGCCCATGGCGGAGGCGGGCGGTGTGCGCCGGAGTGCTGCATCTTCCGCGCCGCTGATGAAGCTGCAGCCCGGCGAAAGCGTCAGTCATGACGCGTTCGGCAAGGGTATGGTGCTCAGTGTGAGGCCTATGGGCAACGACGCCCTGATCGAGGTGGCCTTTGACAAGGTAGGTACCAAGAAGCTGATGCTCAAGGCGGCAGGCAGCCATTTGACAAAGATGTAAAGGGAATACACTACACAGATCGCTGAGGGAATAAAATGTTTGAATTGATGTTTAACGTGATGGGCGTTGTTGTTCCGTTGATGTCGATTGCGATTTTCGGCCTTGCCTTTTTCATGATTTTCAGAGGGTTGAAGCAAGAACGGAGCAATGACCGCTCGCCCCGTCTGACGGTGGAAGCGCGGGTGATCGGCAAGCGCACGCAAATGGGCCATAATCGCCATTCCAACAGCAGCATGAGCCACGGCTATACCCGCTATTTTGTTACCTTCGAGGTGGCCAGCGGTGACCGGATGGAGCTGATGGTGCCGGGCTCTGAGTCCGGACTGATGGTAGAGGGGGATTTCGGCGATCTGACGTTTCAGGGAACGAGATTCCTTTCTTTCGACCGAAAGATGCCGGAATGAGAAAAACCCGACTTTGCAGATGCAAAGTCGGGTTTTCTGATACCAATGTAAAAAGCCCTGTGCAATGCACAGGGCTCTTGCTTGTCCAAGGTTAGATCGCTCTGGTAACTTTACCGGAACGCAGACACCGGGTACAAACATACACATGGCGGGGCGTGCCATTGATCATTGCCTTAACGCGCTTGACATTGGGCTTCCAGGGACGATTGGAACGTCTGTGGGAATGGGAAACCTTGATACCGAAGGTTACGCCCTTGTCGCAGAATTCGCACTTAGCCATCCGTTGCACCTCCTTGCTGTGAC
>SVMH01000041.1 GCA_015067525.1 Oscillospiraceae bacterium
CTCACCGCAGGAGCCGTGCAGCGCCAGAAACACCACATCGGCCATGCCGCAGACGGTCAGCACATCCTGGCCGAACATGGATGCGCTCTGGTCCTTGCGGCTGCGGCGCACAGCGTCCAGATCGGGGGCGGTGCTCTCCACGCGCACGTCACTGCACAGTCCGTCGGGCGCGTCGAAAATATCGCTCAGCGCGCCTTCATAGTTCTCCAGACCCAGAAACATATCCACCAGAATGGCCTGATGGCCCTTTTCACGCAGGGCGCGGCACACACCGGTGCCGGTGACCAGCGCCACATTGCGCTCCGTGCTCAGTCCGCCTGCCAAAACAACGATTTTCATATGACACCTCACGTTCTTCCGCCCCGAGCGGGTGCGGATGACCAATAGTTTACCTATTTTATCAACATAGCAGTATATCACAAACCGCCGCCGATTACAACCGTAAAGCGCTATTTACCGCAGCAAAAACGCCTGCACCACATGGTACAGGCGTTTTCTTTCTCAGGTTTTGCGCAGCCATTCCGGCAGCGTGCGGCTGCGGATGCCGCTGACGATGCCCATGGCCAGAAACAGCGTCAGGATGGACGATCCGCCGTAGCTGAAAAACGGCAGCGTCAGGCCGATGACCGGCATGATGAACAGGCACATGCCCACGTTGGACACGGTCTGGAAGATCAGCGTTGCCGCCATACCCACACAGATGTAGGCCTCCATGCGGCTTTTGGCCAGAGAGGCCGTCATCAGACAGCGGATCACGATGGCCGCCAGCAGCGCCAGCGCCAGCAGACAGCCCAACATGCCCAGTTCCTCGCCGATGACGGAGAAGATGAAGTCCGTATGGCGGTACGGCAGACTGCCGCTGAACTCACTTTGGGTCTGGGTACCGTTGAAAAGGCCCTGACCGGTCACCTTTCCGCCGCCCAGCGCCAGCAGGCTTCGGGTCTGGTGCCAGCCCTCGTTCAAGGGGCGATAGCTGTGGTCTGCCACCACCCGGAAGCGGTCTTTCATATACTCTGGGATCTTATCCAGCTCCCACAGCAGATAAAAGGCGATGCCGCCGCCCGTCAGCGCTATGACGAACCAGCGGATAGCCGTACCGGCCGCAAAGGCCATGGCGGCAAAAGCGAAGGCATACACCAGCGTACTGCCCATATCGGAGGAGACCACGCAGTAAAGGCCTGCCACCGCCGCCAGATGCGCACCCAGCATGAGGATGGAGCGAGTGGATTTCAGATCCCGATTGTCCTGCAGCCAGACCAGCTGGTAGGCCAGCAGGATGATAAACGTCAGCTTCACGAACTCCGCCGGCTGGATGTTCACCGGCAGCAGCGGAATATCCAGCCAAGCCAGATTGCCGTTGACCTCCTCGCCCAACGGCGTTTTCAGCAGCAGAATGAAACCGATGTTGAAAAGGAAGATCCACTTCCACTTCTTCACCAGCTCCGTCACATCCACCATGGAGGCCAGAAAATACAGCGCGATGCCAATGACCGCCGCCGCTCCCTGCACGATCACATGGCGGTAAGTATCCAGAAAACGGGTGGCGCTGGTGATCATCAAAAGGCCGTAGCCCGTGGCCGCGCAGCAAAGTGCCAGCAGCACCGGGTCTGCCTGTCGGAAAATATCGCCCATAATACCTGTGGTGCGCCGCAGCACGGATCAGCACCTCCCTTCCCAAGCTTTCTTATTAGTTTACCACAGGAAGTTTTCGCTGTAAACACACCGACAGGCCTTTTCTTTTCCTTTTTATCGTGGTATAATATAGCGATTTTGAAAGAAAGCGAGGTGTTGGGCATGGAATATCTGTCCCACGGCGTGGAAGAAACGGAAGCCATCGGCGAAGCGCTGGGGCAGCGTCTGCGCAGCGGCAGCGTAGTGGCCTATCGGGGCGGACTGGGCATGGGCAAGACGGCCTTCACCCGTGGCCTCGCCCGCGGTCTTGGCTGCCGCGGCCGCGTCACCAGCCCCACCTTCACCATCGTCAACGAATACCGCGGTACCACTCCCCTATTCCACTTTGACATGTACCGTCTGGAGTCGGAGGACGCCCTCTTCGACATCGGCTGGGAGGATTATCTCTGCCGCGGCGGCGTGTGCGCCGTGGAGTGGAGTGAGAATATCTCCGACGCGCTGCCGGAAGACACGGTTTTTGTCACCATCGAGCGCCACGCCGACCACGATGACTGGCGGCACATCACCATCACAGGAGGTGCGGAATGAAGATACTGGCTCTGGAAACTTCCGCCAAAAGCGTTAGCGCCGCCGTGGTGGAAAACGGGCGCATCCTGTGCAGCGCCTATCAGAACACGGGCCTGACCCACAGCCGCACTCTGATGCCGCTGGTGGACGGTATGCTGCGCGCCGCCGACCTGACCACGGGCGATATGGATCTGATCGCCGTGGCCCAGGGCCCCGGCTCCTTTACCGGCCTTCGCATCGGCGTCAGCGCCGCCAAGGGTCTTGCGTGGGCGCAGGAGATCCCCTGCTGCGGCGTGTCCACCCTGCTGGCCATGGCCCAGAATCTGCGGCACATGGACGCGCTTGTGGTCTGCGCCATGGACGCGCGGCGCAATCAGGTATATAACGCCCTCTTCCGCGCGGAAAACGGCGTGCTCACGCGCCTGAGCGAGGACCGCGCCATTTCCCTTGCCGAGCTGGCTGACGAGCTGAAAAATGACGAAACGGCGAAAATTATTGTTGGAGACGGCGCACAGCTGTGCTATACTTACCTCAAAGAGCAGGGCATCGACTGCCGCATGGCGCCGGAAGCTCTGGTGATGCAAAGCGCCGTGGGCGTGGCTCTGGCCGCCGAGGAGCTGGCCGCGGAGGGTAAAACCGTCACCGCCCACGAGCTGGTGCCCGTTTACCTGCGGCTCAGTCAGGCCGAGCGGGAGCGTCTGGCCAAGGGGCTGAAGATCACCGTAGACTGATGATGTAATTTTCCGTCCGGAACGGGGCGGCGTGATACAAGAAAGATAGAACGAAAAGGAGAACGACCATGTTTAACGAAAAAGTTCATGTGATGGATCACCCTCTGGTCTCCCACAAGCTGACCATTATGCGCGACAAGAACACCAGCGTCAAGGATTTCCGCGAGCTGGTCAGCGAGATCGGCATGCTGATCACCTACGAGGCCACGCGCGACCTGCCCCTGATGGACAAGGAGATTGAGACCCCCATCTGCAAGACCACCATGCCCACTCTGGCCGGCAAGAAGTTCGCCGTGGTACCCATCCTGCGCGCAGGTCTTGGTCTGGTGGACGGCGTGCTGCGCATGGTCCCCGCCGCCCGCGTGGGCCACATCGGCATGTTCCGCGACGAGGAGACGCTGCAGCCCCACGTCTACTTCGCCAAGATGCCCACCGATATCGCCGAGCGCGACATCATCATCGTTGACCCCATGCTGGCCACCGGCGGCAGCGCCGTGGCGGCCATCACCGAGATGAAGAAGCGCGGCTGCAAGAACATCAAGCTGATGGTCCTGGTGGCGGCTCCCGAGGGCATCCACGCCGTGCAGGCCGCCCATGACGATGTGCACATCTACTGCGGCGCTGTGGACGAAGGCCTCAACGAGCGCGGCTACATCGTCCCCGGTCTGGGCGACGCCGGCGACCGTATCTTCGGCACCAAGTAAAGTCTCTTACCCCAAAAGGCACAGCCTTTTGGGGTAGTTTTTTGCAGCGCACTACCATGCACTCGCTTCGCTCGCACACTTGTGCGCTGAGAAGTGTTTTTTCTCCCGCGCATGTCGGTAGAAAAAACAGATTTTCATTTCTTTCGCCGCAAGCGGCGAAACTCTACGAGGTTTTTGACAAGTTGAAAAGAGGCGGCCCGCAGGCCGCCTCTTTTTATGTTGGGTTTTCCTTACTTTCTACCGTAAGCTCAGTTGAAAGCGCGCTTCTTGGAAACCAGAACAGCACCGCCG
Organism: Oscillospiraceae bacterium; assembly: GCA_015067525.1. GTDB lineage: Bacteria > Bacillota > Clostridia > Oscillospirales > Oscillospiraceae > Vescimonas. The sequence goes on from SVMH01000041.1 coordinate 3,926, forward strand.
CAAACAGCCATCATGGCCAGGACCATGTAGATGGCCACGCCGGCGTCACCGGTCTTGGGGGCTTCCTTGGTGTTGGTGATGGTCACTTCCACCTCGGTGGGCAGGGAGTTCAGAGCGAGCACAGCAACGACACCGTTAGCGATGTCATCAGCCTGCGTAGCAACGAAGTTCCACTTGCCGTCAGCGTACACGCCGCCCAGATCCTTCAAAGCCTGCTCGCCGGCGATAACTGCCAGTTCAATTCCCTCAAATTCAAGAGCGTCAATGACAACATTCAGAGCCGTCTGCAGTTCCTCAACCATGGCTGCATCAGCTGCCCAAGCGATAAGCTTGGCGTTGTTGACTTCGCTGTTATCGGAAACGTCAGCATTGTTCACCTGCAGCAGGAGCAGCACGTCGCCGGCGTTCACGCTGGACTTGACTTCGGTCTGATTGTCGTCAATGTCAGCCATATCGATGCCAACACCGTCAGCAGCGATGACCTCAGTCTTCACCTCGGACTTATAGCCCTTGACGGCCACTTCCTCAACGGTGTACTCACCGGCATACAGGTTCAGGGTCAGGACTGCGCGCCAATCCTCGGCAGCGGTCAGAACCACTTCCTGGCACTTCTCGCCATCGCACAGGATGTTGACGGTAATGCTCTCGGGACGGTTCTTGGCCTCATCCTTGGCCCATTCCTTCTCGATAGTCAGAGCCACGCCATCCAGGTTGCTGATGCGGTCATAGCCGGTCACAGAACCGTAGTCAATGTTCATGCCGTTATACTTAGCCAGCAGGGGGCTGTTGGCAGCGTCAACCACAGGATAGCCGCTCTCACCCTTGGGGAAGGCCTGAATGTAGTTGGCCAGAACCATGTAGTCCTCCATCACGTAGTCCAGAACGTTGACAGCGCCGTCGAACATGGCGAAGCCGTCACCCAGATCACGCAGGGTGTAGTTGTAGCCGGCCAGATTGTACTTGGCGTCCAGATCCAGAGGCACATACTCATTGGTGGCCTTGTCATAGACCATGACGTCATAGACACGGTAAGCGCCGGTGGGAGCGCCAGTCCACACGCCCTTGTCATCCGCCTGAACAGTGGAGGGGATGTTGGTAGCGATCTTGTAGGTCACGCCTGCCACATGCAGGAAGCCGCCGTTCTCAGCGGCGGGAGTAGCCTTGGCGCCCCACTCCAGAGCGTCCAGCAGCTGCTGGCCGGTGATGGTCTGCAGGCAGGCCACGTTGCCGAAGGTGTGGATGGTCTTGGCAGTCTTGTAGGTGAGGTCACCGGTGACAGCCTTGTTGCGAACGCCGCCGCCGTTCATGATGGCCACGTCCACATCCAGATCCATGTTGTCAAACAGGTAGTACAGAGCATCGGCTGCGAAGGCACCGGTATTGGTCTGCTGCTTGCGGACCAGACGCTTGTTGTCGGCATCATAGTTGTCAAAGGTCAGCGCAGTCTCGCCGATCTTCACGCCCAGCTGCTCATCCACAGAGTTGACCCAAGCGTCCTGGATCGTCTTGGCGGCAGAACCGGCATCGCAAGTATAGCTGTAGTCGCCATTGACCGCTTCAAACTTGTAGCCGACAACGTCAGCATAGATCAGCTTCTTGTTACTGTCCTGCGGACGGACACCATCAGCGTTCAGGCCGGTGGCCTTGATCAGATCGGTGGTGATGGCGCCGGTCTCAGCGTCGATGACCATCATGCCGACAGCACCGAAATACTCGCCGGTCTGGGTCAGCACCACATCATTGCCGCCCTTATCCTTGACAGCCTTGCCGATCACGGTGCTGTGGGAGTGACCGTCGATGAAAGCATCCAGACCGGTGGTGTTGGCAATGACTTCCTCGGAAGTCCAGGGCTGGGAAGCGGGATCGTCACCCAGGTGGCCCAGGGCGATGACCACGTCAGCCTCGGCGGAAGCGGCGTCAACAGCCTTCTGCACGGCAGCGTACAGAGCCTTGCCGTCAGTACCGCCGGCGATACCGTAGATATACTTGCCGGCACCATCCTGGAAGTAGGCGGGAGTAGACTTGGTAAAGGACTCGGGAGTGGTGATACCGATCAGAGCAATCTTCTTGCCTGCAGTCTCAAAGACCTTGTAGGCATCCAGCACGCTGTCACCCACAACGCCGTCCTTCTCGTTATAGAAGTTGCAGGAGACGTAGGGGAAACCAGCCCAACTGTCAGTGACATTGATGCGGCCCTGCTGACCGTAGTCAAACTCGTGGTTGCCCAGAGTGGCCAGATCATAACCGGCGGCATTCATCAGATCAATGATGGTCTTGCCCTTATCCATGGAGCCGTAAGCGGTACCCTGGATATGGTCACCGGCGTCCACCAGCAGGACGTTGTTGTACTTGCTCTCCAGGTTTTCCTTCAGCAGAGAGAGGGCGTCGTAGTTCATGTCCTTGTCGATGTAGGTGTGGATATCGTTGGTATACAGGATCACGATATCGTCGGACTTCTCTTCAGCTGCCCATGCGGTGGGAACCATCAGGCTCAGCACCATGACCAGGGCCAGAAGAGTTGCGAAGAATTTGCGCATAGTTACTCTTCCTCCTTTGTTTTTTCGGATGCACACAGTCATCCAATGATACCTTATAGTTTACCGCAATTTCCCCAAAAAGGGAACTGTTTCTTTATTGTCACAAACGTAGAATTTTGCCCCCTGTTTTTGGCGGAAAAGGGAATTCCGCCCGAAAGCGATAAATTCCTTCCCTTCAGGCGTTTCTTATAGTGGATTTTTCCAAAAGTTGTGGTATAATGAGCACAACAAGCTATGCTCTGCCCCCTGCGGGCACGACGACATCGGAGAAAGAGAGAGGATCATCATGAAAGCTACGCTGGAGTATATTCTGCTGACCCAGTCCCCCGCCCTGTTTCTGGCGGCCATCGTGCTGCTGATCGGCTATTTCATCAAGAAGAAAAACCACCGTATCCGCGCCGCACTGAACCTGATCGTCGCCATCGTGTGCCTTGCCGGCGGCATCGCCCTGTACTTTGTGGGCATGAAGCTGCTGGATGGCTTCACCATCGATAACTTCTGGCAGATCCGTATCCCCGGCTGGGTGGGTCTGGGCGTTGTGGTGGTGCTGACGGGCCTGTCCGTCTACCGTTCCACCGCCAAGGCCATCACCAAGCGCCGCGCCGAGAAGTATGCCGCCAAGGCCGAAGCCGAGCACGCCAAAGCGCTGGAGGACGCCAAGACCGCCGCTTACGAGTCCGGCAAGGCTGACGCTCTGGCCGCTGAGAAGGTAGCCGACACCGTGGCCGAAGTGGCTGCCGCCCCCGCCGCCGATCCTTCCCCCGTTCCCGGCGCCAGCGCCACGGACAGCGAAGCCGCCGGAGAACAGTAAGCGCCAAATATACACAAAAAAGTACCGGTAAGCCAGCTTACCGGTACTTTTATATTTCCATTTTTATTCCTCGCCGAACAGGCACTTGCTGAGCTTCAGGAACATCTCGTCGCGGTGTTTGATGACTGCGTCATCCTTGCCGTCGGAGTAGTCGTAGAAGCCCTCGCCGGTCTTGACGCCCAGCTTGCCCTGATCGATGCAGTCCTGAATGAGGCCGAAGGGCACCTTGGCATCGCACAGGTCGGGCCAGGTGTAGGTGGAGATATTGTAGTGGATATCCAGACCACCCAGATCGCAGGTCTCAAAGGGACCGAAGCAGGCATAGCGGAAGCCCAGAGCGTACTTCATCACGTCGTCAATGGCTTCGGGAGAGGCAATGCCCTGCTCCACGATATGCAGGCTCTCGCGCAGGATGGCCTGCTGCAGGCGGTTGAGGACGAAGCTGGGGGCATCCTTGATGACCACGGGCTTTTTCTTCAGGCCCAGCGCCACCTGACGGACCACTTCCGCCGTCTCCTCGGTGGTCTTCTCACCGCGGATGATCTCAATGAGGGGGATGATGTGAGGGGGATTCATCCAGTGCATACCGGCGAAGCGCTCGGGATTCTTCACAGCCTCGGCGATCTTGGTGATGCTCAGGCCGGAGGTGTTGGAGCAGAGGATGGCGTCGTCAGCCACCACTTCGCTGAGCTGGCGGTAAAAGGTGTGCTTGACTTCCAGCTTTTCCAGAATGGCTTCCACCAGAAAATCGGTGTCGGCCAGATCGTTCAGGTCGGCGGTAAAAGTGATGCGGCTGCACAGGGCTTCGGACTCCTCTGCGGTCAGGTTGCCGGCCTCCACCTCGGCGCTCTGGTTGATGGCGATGAGGTGCTTGGCCTTCTCCAGTGCCGCGGGGAACAGATCGTAGAGCTTGACGGGATAACCGAACTTGGCAAAGGCCTGGGCCATAGAATAGCCCATGGTACCGGCGCCGGCGATGGCGATATTCTTGATCTCACGCATAGTTTTATCCTCCTCAGATTTTGATCAGTTCGTATTCTCTGGTACCCAGACCCAGCTTTTCGGCGTGCTCAATGCAGCTCATCCAGCAGGTATCGGGGTGCATGCGGTGGAAATGGTCGTGGTCGCAGTGGTCGCCGGTATCGGCAGCCGTTCCACCGATGACAGGCTGGGCGTTGACGGCGTCGGCGCAGGCCACATCCAGCGCCACGGGGTCAAAGGAGGCGAACATACCCACATTGGGCACGATAGCGGCGTCGTTCTCTCTGTGACAGTCACAGTTGGGGGATACGTCGATGACCAGCGCGATATGGAAGCAGGGGCGGCCGTCCACCACCGCCTTGGTATACTCGGCGATCTTGCGGTTGAGCACCACGGCGCTCTCATCAGAGTTGTTGACGATGGCGTCACGGGCACAGATAGCGATGCAGCGGCCGCAGCCCACGCACTTATCGTGGTCGATGAAAGCCTTCTTATCGGTAATGGAGATGGCACTGTGGGCACAGATCTTGGTGCACATGCCGCAGCCTACGCACTTCTTCTCCCGCACGTGGGGCTTACCGGCGTTGTGCTGCTCCATCTTGCCGGCGCGGGAACCGCAGCCCATGCCGATGTTCTTCAGCGCACCGCCGAAACCGGCCTGCTCATGGCCCTTGAAGTGGGTCAGGGAGATAAACACATCGGCATCCATCACGGCGCGGCCGATCTTTGCTTCCTTCACATACTCGCCGCCCTCTACGGGTACATAGGCCTCGTCCGAGCCCTTGATGCCGTCGGCGATCACCACATGGCAGCCGGTGGACAGGGGGGAAAAGCCGTTGAGAAAGGCGCTGTCCAGATGGTCGAGGCCGTTCTTGCGGCCACCCACATACAGCGTGTTGCAGTCGGTCAGGAAGGGCTTGCCGCCGCGGTCCTTAACGAAATCGGCCACCGTCTTGGCCCAGTTGGGGCGCAGGAAGGCCAGATTGCCCGGCTCGCCGAAGTGCATCTTGATGGCAACGTACTTCTTTTCAAAGTCGATGTCACCGGCGCCGGCCGTCTTCATCAGACGGTACAGCTTCTGCTGCAGATTTTCGTGGAAGTCGGCGCGCAGGTCGCCGTAATAAACCTTGGATGCCATAGAACCAGCTCCTCAAAAAAGATTGTTGAAGTAAGTGTACCATATCCTGTTCATTTATGCTACAATATTTTTACGAGAAATTTATCAGGAGGTGACAGGCCGTGTCCGTGCTCGTTCATACCGTGACACCGGAGGAAAAAGGCCGCTCCGTGCGGGAACTGCTGACGGCGCGCTTTGCCGTCTCCTCCTCCCTGCGCAAGGTCCTTGCGCAGCGCGAAGGCGCCATCTTGCTGAACGGTAAAGCAGTTTTCCTTTCCACCCGCGCCGCCGCCGGCGATGTACTGACGGTGGATGTCAGTGACGCGGAGGGTACTTCTTCCGTGATGCCGGTGGACTTTCCTCTCACCGTTTTGTGGGAGGACGAGCATCTTCTCGCGGTGGATAAGCCGGCAGGCATCACCGTGCACGGCGCGGCGCTGACGGAGGAAGCTGTCACCGTGGCCGGCGCCGCCGCCCACTATCTGGGCAGCACGGCCGTCCATGTGGTCAACCGCCTCGACCGCGGCACCAGCGGCGTGATGCTGATCGCCAAGAGCAGCTACCTACACGCACGGTGCATGGAACTGCTGCACACAGACAGCTTTTGCCGCGAATACCGGGCCGTCTGTGAAGGCGTGCCCTCTCCCCCGCAGGGCCTCATTGATGCGCCCATCGGGCGAGACGAGACTTCCCTGCTGCGCCGCTGCGTGAGGGCGGATGGACAGCGGGCGGTGACGGAATACGAAGTGCTGTCTGTCAGGCAGGGCCGCGCCCTTGTGTGTCTCCTGCCCCGCACCGGCCGCACCCATCAGCTGCGCGTGCATATGGCATCCATCGGCCATCCCCTCGCCGGTGACTGGCTGTACGGCACGGAGAACAAGGCCCTCATCGCGCGGCCTGCCCTCCACTCGTACCGCCTGCGCTTCACCCATCCGCTGACGGGCCAGGTGGTGGAAGTCACCGCACCGCTGCCGGAAGATATGCTGCGCTTGATGGAGGAAATGTGATGGAATTCCGCCTTTTGAACGAAAATGAGATTCGTATCTGGTACGAAACGGAGCTGACGCGCACCTTCATCCCGCAGGAGTGCAAGCCGCTGGAGGATATTTTCCGCCTCATCGGCAAGGAGCGCTACGAGATCTGGGGCCTTTTTGACAGTACTTCCCTGCTGGGCTACGCCTGCCTGTGGAAAAGCCCCGACCTTGCGCTGGTACTGCTGGACTATCTGGGCGTCACGGCGGCGCAGCGCAACAGAGGATTGGGCGGGCAGATGCTGCATCTGCTGCAAGCGCAGGGCCGTCCCCTCGTCACCGAATCGGAACTGCCGGTGGAGGGCGACAGCGAGGAAGAAAACGCCATCCGCCGCCGGCGCATCGCCTTTTATGCACGCCACGGCTTCACCGCCGCCTACCCCATGGCCACCTGCGGCATGGCGTGGCAGGCACTGACCTTCGCGCCGGACATGGCGACGGACGAGATCATGCGCCAGCACCGCGCCCTCTACGGCCCCGCCCGCACCGATGTAGTGGTGCCGCTGGGCGAGGGGGAAAAGGCAGAAATGCCGTACTGGATGAAATGAAAAGAGGACGCACAGGCGTCCTCTTTTCTTGCTATAAGTCCACTTTTTCGTAGTTTTGGGCGGCTTTTCGGTACGTAAGCCACAATCCCCCGCCATAGAGGACGGCGGCCGTCAGCAGCAGCGGCAGCAATCGCAGCTGCCCCGCGGCGGTACAGTCCTCCAGCCACGCCATACCCGGAAAATGCACCGATGCCTCACAGACGATCACGGCAAGGGACACCGGGATGATGGCTTTGAGAAAGGACACACCCACCTTGTAGGCGGTTTGGTAGAAAGACGGCAGGAAGATGCCGTTGAAGATGGCGTACAGCACCAGCGCCGCGGCGAAGAGGGCAGCATTGGGCTCCAGACCCACGGCGTTGCCGCCCAGCGGATTGATGCGGCACGAGAGCACCGCGAAGGGCACGGCGATGAAGAGAGACGCCAGCTCCATCACCAGCACAAAGAGCACCGATGCCTTCACCGTGTCCCGCTTGCGGATGGGCAACAGGGCGGAATAGTAGATATCCTTCTGCTCGCGGCCGTTGAGGAACGTAAAAAAGAGACCCAGCATCAGGTAGAAAAAAGCCAGCGTATAAGGATAACTGGGGATCAGCAGCATAGCGCCGAAGAAGGCAAAAATCAGCGTCATGGGGTGGCAGACCAGGCGGAACTGTTTATACAATAGCGCTTTCATCGTAGCCCCTCCTTTCCGTGCGGACCATGATATCCTCCAGCGTCAGCGCTTCCCTGCCCTGCCGCAAATGGTCAAAGGCGGCGATAAAGGCGGACTTTTCCGCCGAGCACAGCACGCGGCCGTCGCGGATATAGGTAATATGGGTGGCGCATTTCTCCAGATCCGAGGTAATGTGGGTGGAAAAGAGGATGCTGCGCGTGCCGTCCGCCGCCAGAGCACGGAACAGCTCCGTCAGATCGTCCCGGGACACGGGATCCAGGCCGCTGGTGGGCTCATCAAGGATGAGGAGCTTGGCATCGTGGCTCAGGGCCAGTGCAATCAGGTACTTCACCTTCATACCGCTGGAGAGCTGATCCACCCGCTTTTCCTCATCAATGGCGAAGAGATGCAGATAGTGGCGGTACTTCTCCTCGTTCCACGCGGGATAAAAGCGGCGGGTCACATCGGTGATGGTCTTGACCTTCTTCTTGGGGTAAAAGTCGATGCCGCCCAGCACAACACCGATATTTTCCTTGATAAACTGCTCGTTTTCGGCAAAATCCCTGCCGAAAAAGCGCACCTCGCCGCCATCGGGATGCACCAGACCCAGCATGGATTTAAGGGTCGTGGATTTTCCTGCGCCATTTCTGCCGATAAAGCCCATGATTGCGCCCTGCGGTACCGAGAAGGACACATCCCCGAGGATAAAGGACGGGTAGGTCTTGCACAGGCCGCGAATCTCCAGGCAGCACGCCGCGTCAGGGTTGGCTGTTTTGATGGTCATAAATCCGCCTCCGTTTCACATTTGATATCAAAGTGATATCAAAATATCACACCTGCCCCTGTTTGTCAAGGTTGAAAACGGGCGGCGTGAACGGTATAATGAAAAAAAGGAGGTGCGGCTATGAAGAAGATCATCGTTTTAGGCTGTCCGGGAGCCGGAAAATCCACCTTTGCCCGCCGATTGCGGGATTTGACGGGGCTGCCGCTGTACTATCTCGACCAAATCTGGCACAAGAGCGACCGCACCACTGTCACGCGGGAGGAATTTGACGCGGCACTGGGCGGGATTCTGGCGCAGGACGCATGGATCATCGACGGCAATTATAAGCGCACCATCGAACCGCGGCTGGCCGCCTGCGACACGGCCTTTTTGCTGGACTATCCCACGGAAATCTGTCTTGCCGGCGCTGCGGCGCGGGTGGGGCAGGTGCGCGAGGAAATGCCATGGACGGAAGAAAAATTGGATCCGGAGTTCCGGCAATACATCGTGGATTTTGCCGCCCAGCAGCTGCCACAGGTTTACGCGCTGCTGGCGCAGTACGGCGAAGGGCGGCACATCGTGATTTTCCGCACCCGCGAGGAAGCGGATGCGTGGCTGCGGCTTTACGAACAGAGCCAAACGTGATATACTGGCATCCATCAAAGGTTTGCTGCCGGCGGGGGCAAGCCCCCGCCCTACTTAAAAAGCTGGTAAGGAGGTCCGCAGATGGATCTTTGCAATAGAAACCACATTCAATCGCTGCTTTCGCGCCACGGCTTCCACTTTTCCAAGGCGCTGGGACAGAACTTCCTCATCGATGGCTCGGTGCCCCTGCGGATCGCCGAAGGCTGCGGCGCGGATGAGCGCTGCGGCGTACTGGAGATCGGCCCCGGCATCGGCCCGCTGACCCAACAGCTGGCGCAGCGGGCGGCCAAGGTGGTGTCCGTGGAACTGGACCGCCGGCTCTATCCCGTTTTGGCTGAGACCATGGGGGAATTTGACAACTTCACGCTGGTGGAGGGCGACATCATGAAGTGCGACCTCGCCGCGCTGGTGGAAGAGCATTTTGGCGGTCTGCGCCCCATTCTCTGCGCCAACCTGCCCTACAACATCACCACGCCCCTCCTCACCCGCGTGGTGGAAAGCGGCCTCTTTGATTCCGTCACCGTCCTCATCCAGAAGGAAGTGGCACAGCGCATCTGCGCCCGGCCCGGCACGGCGGACTACGGCGCGTTCTCCCTGCTGATGCAGTATTACACCGAGCCGCAGATGCTCTTCACCGTGCCCAACACCTGCTTCCTGCCGCCTCCCAAGGTGACTTCGGCGGTGATCCACTGCCCCACCCGAAAAGAGCCGCCGGTGGAAGTGAAGTCGGAGGCCTCCCTCTGGCGGGCAGTGAAGGCGGGCTTTGCCCAGCGGCGCAAGACGCTGGTGAACTCCCTGCAGTCCGGCTATCCTCTGCCCAAGGACGCGCTGGCCGAGGCCATTACCGCGTGCGGTTTGCCTGCCGATGTGCGCGGCGAGAAGCTGAGCTTGGCCGACTACGCACGCCTTGCCGATGCACTGGACGCAAAGCTGGCGGAACAATAAAAAAGTAACCGGAGTGGAACACCACTCCGGTTTTCTTATTCGTCCATGGCTTTCAGGAGTCCCGTCATGCTCCAGCGGCCGCTGCGGCGGCAGAGGGTGCGGTGAAGCGCTTCCTGATTTTCGGCGTTATGCTCGATTTCCTTGCTGTAAAGCCGGATGACCTCACAGATTTCTTTTTTACTGGCACAATGGCGACTGAGGCGGCGCAGAACAAGGGCATGGAACACGGCGTACTTTGCCCAGGGCAGGGCGCGGCCGTCGTACACGCCCCGCAGGAAAAAGCGGAACACATCGTACACCAGCACCTTTTCCAAAAGGGGTGCGAGTTCGGCTTCCGGGTAAGGCGTACCTCCCTTTTGCCGCAGAAGTTCACGCCATTGGAGCGTCAGGATCTCCAGCAAAGCCAACTTTTTACGGTAGGCAGGCAGGATACCGTTTGGGGAGCAGTCCTCTTCCCTCTCGCTGTCCAGCTCTGCGGCCAGCGTCAGCAGACGGTGCAGGCGCTCGGCGATGGTGAGACTGCGGTCCTGCAGCATTTCTATTGCCTGTGCGCGGGCACGATAGAGTTTGAAAAAGAGGGCGGCGTCAATATCGGTATAGCCGATGGGGTCGCCGGTCTCTTCGGTGATAAAGGTAACTCTTTCTTCATCCAGGAGATACGTTTCGATCCACGCAGGGCAGGACAGGCCCGGCATCACTTCCCGCCGCGCACCGTAATCGGCCACAAAGCGGGGGTGCAGGCGGCAGGTACGGCACAGCGCGCCCTCGCCGCAGGCGGCGTGCAGGTCGCAAAGGTTATTCTCGTTAAGCAGCACACAGCGGCCGTCCTCGCGGCGGCGCAGCTGAGCCTCGCCGTCCACAGTGATGAGGGCGGCTCTCATTCGCTCGCCCAGCTCACCCTCCATGGCGCGGAAACGAGCGGCGCTCTCCTCGTCCACCACGATTTCCCAACCGGCGCAGCAGGTATCGGGGCAGCTTGAGGCCAGACAGCGGAAATCCGCATCCCGATTCGGTTTTGTGACCAGCATAGCGCTCGCCTCCTCCCTTTTTTCTCCATCATACGCGCCGCAGGGAAAAATGGCAAGCAAAAACCACGGCGGATCTACGTTCTGTGCCATATGCAACATCTTTTTTCGTCGTTGTGTCATAAGATTTTACTGCGAGGGATATCTCGCGCACCGCAAAAACGGTTTGGGCAGATTTCACAAAAATAACCCAAAGTTTTCGTTACACTCACTTCGATATTTTGCGACATAACTATTGAACTGACACAACATATTGTGTATAATTGACGCACTCGCGTTTTAGGGTTCTTTCGGTCTGCCCGAAAGTTTTTGATATCCAAGTGCGAACCAAACATCACACAAGGAGGAGCAACATATGAAGATCATCAAGCGCAACGGCTCGGAAGTCGTTTTTGACATTACCAAGATCATCATGGCCATTTCCAAAGCCAACGACACCGTGGAAGAGGCCGACCGCATGACACCGGTGCAGATCCAGCGCATCGCTCAGAGCGTGGAGCTGCAGTGCCAGAAGATGAACCGCGCCCCCACCGTGGAGGAAATTCAGGACATGGTGGAGCACCACATCATGGCCCACGGCGCCTTTGAGGTGGCCAAGAGCTACATCACCTACCGCTACACCCGTTCTCTGGTGCGTAAGTCCAACACCACCGACGACA
>SVMH01000003.1 GCA_015067525.1 Oscillospiraceae bacterium
GGGGCATGATGCCGTCGTCGGCAGCCACCACCAGAATGGCGATGTCGGTGACCATGGCGCCGCGGGCGCGCATGGAGGTAAAGGCCTCGTGGCCGGGGGTATCCAGGAAGGTGATGGGCTTGCCGTCCAGCTGCACCTGATAGGCACCGATGTGCTGGGTGATGCCGCCGGCTTCGCCGCTGGCCACGTGGGCGTTGCGGATATAGTCCAGCAGGCTGGTCTTGCCGTGGTCGACGTGACCCATGACCACGACGACGGGGGCGCGGGGCAGCAGATCCTCTTCGGCGTCCACATGGTCGTCGATCAGCTTCTCTTCAATGGTGACCACCACTTCGCGCTCCACCTTGCAGCCCAGCTCTTCGGCGATGATGGCGGCGGTGTCGAAGTCGATGACCTGACTCAAAGAGGCCATGATGCCGTTCTTCATCAGGCACTTGACCACCTCGGCGCCGGTCTTCTTCATGCGGCTGGCCAGCTCACCAACGGAGATCTCTTCGCCGATCTCCACGGTGACGGGAGTCTTCTTGATGATCTCCAGCTGCAGGCGGCGCATGCGGTCGGCTTCCTCCTGCTTGCGCTTGCTGCCGAAGTTGTTGTCACGCTGCTTCTTGTTGTTGCGGAACTTTTCCTTGCCCTGGGTCTGCTGCTGGTCGCGGCGGCCGCGGCTGCGGCTGTCGGCCATGTCCTGCAGACGCTCGTCGTACTTATCCAGATTCACGTTGGTGGCCTTGCGGGTGTCCACCACGCGGGTCTCGGGCACGCGGGTGGTGGGCTTGCTGACCACCTGCTGCTGATTGCCGCCCTGCTTGGCCTGCTGCTGGGGCTGCTGCTTATGCTGCTCCTGGCGGGCGGGCGCGGCACCCTGCTTAGCCTGCTGCTGGGGCTGCTGGGCCTGGACAGGTGCGGCCTTGGGCTCCGGCTTCTTCTCCGCGGGCTTGGCACCCTCGGCAAAGATGACATGGATGCCTGCCACCTGATTGTTCTGGGTCAGGCTCTCAAAGATCAGGGACAGTTCCCGGTCCGTGAGCACCTGCATATGGTTCTTGGGAGTCTCGGCGTACTTGGTCAAAATCTCCGTGACCTGCTTGGTGGCAACACCAAAATCCTTGGCCACCTCATGCACTCTGTATTTGTTGACTACGCTACCCAAATATAGCCACCTCCATCGTTGTGATACGGCAAGCGGATGCCCGCCGTTTGATATACTTACTTCGTTTTCTTGAATGAACCCTTGCCCTTCTTCACCGGACGGCTGTTTGCAAAGCGGTTGGTCTCGGTTTTCGCAGCGGTCTTGCCCCGTCCGCCGCTTTTGGCGGAGGACTTGGCAGACGCCGGCTTTTTCTCTGCGGCGGGTTCGGCCACAGACTTTTCTTTGGTCACTTTTTTGCGCTTTTTGCCCTGCTGCAGGTTTTTCTCGTGCTGCAGCTGCTCTGCCTTACGCTCGGCGGCGCGCTTGGCCTTCACGCGCAGCTGTTCGGCGGCGGCACCGTAGCGCGCCTCGTCCAGAGCGGCCAGCTTCTTGACGATGGACTCGGCAAAGCCGATGTCCGTCACGGCCACCATGGCCACGCTGGTGCGGCCCAGTGCGCTGCCCAGCTGGTCCTTCGCGGCGTCGATGGTCAGGCACAGGCAGTTGCCGGCCTGGGCGAAGGAATAGGCGCGGCGCACGCTGGATGCGGCGGCATCGCCTGCCACCAGAATGACGCGGGCGTGCTTGGCGCGGGCGGCGGAGCCTACCGGCTCTTCGCCGATCTCTACAAGGCCTGCCTTCTTGGCAAGGCCGATCATTGATAAAATGCGTTCCATTATGCTTGTTCCATCTGCGCTTCCATGGCGTCGTACACTTCGTCGGGGATGGCCAGCTCAAAGGCTCGTTCCAGCGCCCGGGACTTGCGGGCCTTCTTCAGGCACTCCATCGCGGGGCAGACGTAGGCGCCGCGGCCGGACTTCTTACCGGTCAGGTCCAGCACCACTTCGTTCTCCGGCGTTTTGACCACGCGGACCAGCGCTTTTTTATCCTTCATGGTGCGGCAGCCCACACACTGGCGCTGGGGGATCTTTCTGGGTTTGACAGGCATGGTGCACACCACCTTTCTTTTCTCAGCCCTCGCGGTAGGAGGCGGGCTTGATATCGATTTTATAGCCGGTCAGGCGGGCGGCCAGGCGGGCGTTCTGGCCCTCCTTACCGATGGCCAGGCTCAGCTGATCGTCGGGCACGATGACGCGGCAGATCTTGCCCTCGTCGGCCAGGCGCACGTCGATGACGTCGGCGGGAGCCAGAGCTGCGGCGATGAACTGGGCGGGATCTTCACTGTACTTGATGATGTCGATCTTCTCACCGCGCAGCTCATCCACAATGGCGTTCACGCGCTGACCGCGGGGACCGACGCAGGCGCCGATGGGATCCACGTTCTCGTCAGCGGACCAGACGGCCATCTTGGTGCGGTTGCCGGCCTCGCGGGCGATGGAGCGGATCTCCACCGTGCCGTCGAAGATCTCGGGCACTTCCAGCTCGAACAGGCGCTTGACAAGGCCGGGGTGGGTGCGGGAGATGAGGACCTGGGGGCCGCGGGTGCTGCGGCGGACTTCCACCAGATACACCTTGACCATCTGGCCTTCCACCAGCGTTTCACCATTGACCTGCTCGTTGAGGTTCAGCACGGCCTCGGTGGACTCGCTGCCGGTGCCGATGCGCAGATGCACGCTGCCGGTGCGGGGGTCGATGCGGGTGACGGTGCCGGTGAGGATCTCGTGCTGCTTGGAATTGAACTCGTCATAGATCATGCCGTGCTCAGCCTCGCGCAGGCCCTGAATGATGACCTGCTTGCCGTTGCCGGCGGCGATGCGGCCGAACTCCACGTTCTCCACGGGCAGGTTCACGATGCCGCCCAGCTCGTGCTTGGCGCTCAGGCGCTTGGCCTCTTCCAGGGAGATCTGGGTGCCGGGGAACTCCACTTCCTCCACAATCTCCTTCTGCACGTACATCTTCAGCTCGTGCTTCTCTTCATCCACGTCCACGATCACGTTCTCCACGCCCTCGTGGTCGCGCTTATAGGCGGTGGTCAGGGCCTGAATGATCTTGCCCATCATGAAATTCTGAGGGATGCCCCGCTCTTTTTCCAGCATGGCAAGAGCGGCAAAGATTTCTTCACACTTCATGTCTGATTCTCCTATTTCTATGTTTTCAAACAAATCAACAATTAAAAGACAACTCTCAAACGGACCAGAGCGATCTCCGCCTTTTCAAAGCGCAGCGTCTCCTTGCCTACGGTCAGCAGCACGGCGCCGTCCTCGTAGCCGGCCAGCTCGCCGGCAAACTCCTTGCGGCCGTCGCGGTTTTTATAGGTCTTCACCAGTACGGGGCTGCCCATAAAACGCTCAAAGTCGCCGGGACGCTTGAGCACACGCTCGGCACCGGCAGAGGAGACTTCGAACATATAGCTTGCCTCGATGGGGTCGACCTCATCCAGCAGGTCGCTGACCTTGCGGCTGACGGCCTCGCAGTCCAGAATGTCCACGCCGCCTTCCTTATCCAGATACAGGCGCAGATACCACTGTCCCGCCTCACGGACGTATTCCACGTCCCACAGCTCGCAGCCCTGCTGGGCCACGGCCTCGGCGGCCAGCTCTGCCACGATCTCGGTGACTTTCTTCATGTCAGAACCTCGCATTTCTCCGATTTTAAGCTTTGGATTTTGCCCATGAAAAAGAGCGGACCGCGAAGCCCACTCTCACATAAACATACCTTACAGCGCCAAGTGTAGCACAAACGGCATAAAAAAGCAAGGCTTTTTCGGGAAAAAGACGGTCGAAAATGGCCTGTTTTTTCGAAAAATACCCCGCAGAGCGGACTCTGCGGGGCAAAGACGGACGATTTTTCATTTATGGCGCAGGCGTTGCACCATGCACGAGAGCAGGAAGGCTGCCAGATCCACCAGCACCACCGTGGCACCCACCGGTGTGCTGATGAGATACGAGCCGGTGAGACCGGCGCAGAAGCACACCACGCTCAGCGCACCGGCGCAGATCACCACCGAGCGGAAGCTCTTGAAAAGCCGCATGGCGGTCAGGGCGGGGAAGATCACAAGGGACGAGATCAGCATGGCGCCGCACATCTGCATACCCAGCACGATGGTCAGGGCCGTCAGCACGCTCAGGAGGGTGTTGTACCAGTTGACCTTCACGCCGGTGGCGCGGGAGAAGCTCTCGTCAAAGGTGATGGCGAAGAGCTTGTGATAGCACAGCACAAAAAGCACCAGCACCGCCGCGCACAGGATGACGCTGAGCACCACATCGCTGCGGTCCATGGCCAGGATGCTGCCAAACATATAGCTGTCCACGTCGGTGGTCATGCCGGTGGTGAGGCTGGTGACCACCACGCCGATGGCAAGGGCCGAGGCGGACACCACCGCGATGGCGGCGTCGGCGCCGATGCGGCTACGCTCGGTGAGACGCAGCAAAAACAGGGCCGCCGCAATGACCACGGGGATGGATACCGGCAGCGGCGCCCAGCCGCAGGCCATGGCGATGGCCAGTGCGCCGAAGGACACGTGGCTCAGGCCGTCGCCGATCATGGAGTAGCGCTTGAGCACAAGGGACACGCCCAGCAGCGCTGCGCACAGCGACACCAGAATGCCCACAATGAAAGCCCGCAGGATGAAGGGATAGGTGAACATTTCCAGCAAAAGACTCATGCCCGACCACCTCCAAACCGCTTGCCGTAGGGCGAGGCCAGATACTCCTCCACGCTGCCGCAGAACCACTGCCGCTGTCCGGCGTGAAGAATGGTGGTGGCACAGCGCAGGGCGCTGCGGATGTCGTGGGTCACCATCACGATGGCGATGCCCTCGGATTTGTTGAGATATTCCAGCGTGCGGTAGAGATCCTGTGCGGCGGTGGGGTCAAGACCGGTAACCGGCTCGTCCAGGATCAGCAGCTCACCGGCGGCGCACAGGGCGCGGGCCAGCAGCACACGCTGCTGCTGACCGCCGGACAGCTCCCGGTAGCACTTGTCCTTCAGCTCCAGAATGCCCAGCTTGCCCATGTTCATCAGCGCCTGGGCCTTTTCGGCGCCAGAGTAGAAGAAGCGCCATTTCCTTGCGCTGAGGAAGCCGGAGAGCACCACCTCGCTCACCGTGGCGGGGAAATCCTTCTGCGCCTTTGTTTGCTGGGGCAGATACCCGATAGCGCCGCGGCGCAGAGAGGGGGCCATGGTGATGGCGCCGTGCAGGGGTTTCAAAAGGCCCAGCAGGCTTTTGAGCAGGGTGGACTTGCCGGAGCCGTTTTCACCCACGATGCACAGATAGTCGCCGCTGTGCACCGCAAAGTCCAGGTGCTCCCAGATGGGCTGGCCCTCGTAGCCGAGAGACACGTCCCGGCACTCAAGCAATATTTTCTTTTCCATGTCAGGCAAGTCCCTCCTTCAGGGCGTCCACGTTCTGCCACATCAGGCTCAGATAGGTGGCGCCTTCGTCAAATTCTTTGCGTGTCACGTTCTGGCACGAGTGGAGCTGCGCCACCTTAGCGCCGGTGGTCTCGGCGATGGCCTCGGCGATCTTTTGGCTGCTCAGCTCGATGGTGTACACCACGGGAATTTCCTCATGGCGCACCTTGTCGATGAGATACTTCAGTGTGGCGAGGGACGGCTCCGTGTCACCGGCGCAGCCGTGGAAGGCGGCGCGGTAGTCAAGACTGTAGGTTTTGCAGAAGTAGAGGAGGGGGAAGCGGTCGCCGAACACCAGCGTGCAGCGGCGGGCATCAGCTGTCACCTCGCAGAAGGCAGCGTCCAGCGCATCCAGCTCCGAAAGATAGGCTTCCAGATTGGCGCGGTAGTCCGCGGCGTGGGCGCTGTCGGCCCGGCACAGCGCCTCGCAGATGGCGCGGCACAGCTCCTTGGCACCAACCGGCGAGGTCCAGATATGCTCGTCGTAGGTGATCTCGTGGTGGTGCCCGTCTTCCTCGTGGTCATGGTCGTGGTCATGGCTGTGGCCGTGACCCTCCATGCCCTCCACGATCTCCTCTTCCAGCGCGGTGATGTGGTCCATCATGCGCGCTACTGTGCCGATGTTCGCGCCGGCGGAGCTGAGGATCTCCTCCACCCAATACTCACTCTCGCCGCCGTTGTAGATGAATACGTCCGCCTTGGACACGGTGATCACATCCAGCGGCGTGGGCTCAAAGCTGTGGGTCTCCCGTCCGGCAGGTACCAGCAGTGTGGGGGCCACATGTTCGCCGCCGATGGCGCGGACGAAGTCGTAGTACGGGAACAACGAGCACACCACCTGCAGCTGCCCGTCCTCCGCCTCCGGCGCGCGGGTGCAGCCGCAGCAGACCAGCAGCGAGGCGCACAGCAAAAGGCAGGTCAGACGCTTTTTCATGCTTCCGCCTCCTGACCGCAGGCCTGGCACAGCCCGTAAAAGAGGGTGCGGCGGGGGTTGATGCGGAAGTGGTGGGCCTTCGCCAGATGGCCGTACAGCTCACCCAGATGGGCGCAGTCTACGTGCTCCACGCAGCCGCACTGCTCACACTTAATTAAAAAGCAGTCCCGGCCCCGCTGATGGCAGTCGCAGAACTGCCAGCGGGCGCCCTCGTCGGTGACGATCTTGTGCACCAGCCCCTGCTCGTGCAGCTTTTCCAGTTGGCGGTACACGGTGGTCAGACCGATGGACTCGCCCCGGGCGTGCAGCAGCTCTGTCAGCTCCGCGGCGCCGGTGCCGCCGTGGACGCCCTCGATGCACGCGAGCACCGCTTTTTGCTGCTTTGTCATATAGGTAACGGACATGAGATCCCTCCAATTTGAAAATGAAAACCATTTTCAAATTATATGGAAGATTGGCAACTTGTCAAGAAGCAAAAAGTTTCTTCAAAAGAAAAATATTCGCGCAGAGAAAGGGCGGGAAAACGGGCGGCGGGGGAGAACGGGAGAAAAAGCGGCGTCTTTTGGCAGATTTGGACGGCGAAAACGCCGAAAGCGCCAAAATTGGCGGGGAAATTTTGGGCAATATGCTGATTGCATCGGCGGGCGGATTCCTGTATACTGTTAGCACTTCATAAGAAAAAACGAGGGCGGAGGGGTAAGATTGCCCCTCTCGACGCAGAATTCACCGGGCAATAAGTTTCCTGAAAGTAGAAAAATGTGTCGAAAAGAGGAAAGGGAGAGAAAAGATGGAAGAAAGAAAAGGTTTTAAAAGTACATTTGGCTTCCTGATGGCGGCCGTGGGCTCTGCGGTGGGCCTGGGCAACATCTGGGGTTTCCCCAACAAGATGGGCGCCAACGGCGGTTTCGCCTTCCTGCTGATCTATCTGGTGCTGGCCGTTCTGTGCGGCTACATCGTCATGGTGGGTGAGCTGGCCATCGGCCGTAAGACCGGCAAGGGCGCTATTGCTACGTATCAGATCATGTCCCGCAAATTCAAATGGCTGGGCTGGATGGCAACGGCGTCTCCGTTCCTGATCCTGTCGTTCTACTGCGTGCTGGGCGGCTACTGCATCAAGTACATGGTGCTGAATGTGGGCAACCTGTTCAATGCAGCTTTTGGCACCAACGGTCTCAGCGGTGCCGAGGTGTTCGGCAACTTTATGGGCAACCCCACCGAAGGCGTCATTTTCGCCGTGATCTTCGTTCTGCTGACCATCCTTATCGTGATGGGCGGCGTATCCGGCGGTATTGAGAAGTTCTGTTCTGTGGGCATGCCTGCCCTGGCTGTGATGCTGGTGATCATCATCATCCGCTCCTGCACCCTGCCCGGCGCTGTGGAAGGCCTGAAGTTCATGTTTGTGCCCAACTTTGAGCCCCTGAAGGAGAACTTCCTGGGCGTGCTGGCCACGGCCGGCGGCCAGATGTTCTTCTCCCTGTCCCTGGGCATGGGCGTTATGATCACCTACGGTTCTTACCTCGACAAGAAGAAGAGCATTACCCAGAACGCACTGGTTATCGTGATCTTTGATACGCTGGTGGCTCTGATGGCGGGTCTTGCCGTGCTGCCCGCCGCTTTCGCTCTGGATCCTGACGGTTCCAAGGGTGGTCCCAAGCTGCTGTATATTACGCTGCAGAACGTGTTTGACAGTATGGGCACCATCGGTGCCGTGTTCGGCATCATCTTCTACTTCCTGGTCACGCTGGCGGCCATTACGTCCTCCATCTCCCTGCTGGAGGTCATCGTCACCCACTTTGTTGACAAGGCTGCCGAAAAGGGTAAGACGGGCGACAAGCGCAAGGTCTACTCCGTGCTGGCGGGTCTCGCCGCCTCTGTGCTGATGGTTCTGGTGGCTGTGGACTGTCTGGGCAGCACCGGTATCCATCCGGCAGTGCTGCTGGGAATTGAAAATCCCAAAACGTGGGCGGCAGACTGGCTGGACTTCTTTGATATGCTCTCCGAGGGTATCATGATGCCTCTGGGCGCTATGCTGATGTGCATCATGATCGGCTGGGAGATCGGCCCTGAGGTGGTGCGCGACGAGGTGGAGCGCAGCGGCTTTAAGATGAAGATCTACACCTTCTTCAAGATCTGCGTCCGCTTCATCACCCCCGTGCTGATGGTGCTGGTGCTCTACGGCCAGATCAAGGAATTCTTCCTGTAAGCAATACACGGATACACTCCTCAAAAATAAAGAAAGGGCCGGAGCCAAACGCTCCGGTCCTTTCTTTATTGTGATAAGAGCAGTTCCACGGCGCCGCTGAGCAGGCGGATGTCCACCTGCGGCGCGCTGGGGGCATATTCGCCGTCCAGCGACCAGGGCACATCATCGTCGGTGGTCACGGTCACGCTGTCCACGTGGCGGAAGATGACACCGGGATAGTCATACTGCATCTTCGTCAGCGCCAAAATCAGATTCTGCAGGTCGAGGGGCGTTTTGGGCATGCGCAGGAGCAGCAGCTCAAATTTGCCGTCGTCCATTTTGACCCGCTCCGGATCCAGCTTCACCAGTCCGCCCAGCGAGGTGGAGTTGCACACGCCGCCGAAGATGAAGTCCCCGTCAAACACCTCGCCGCCGGTCTCGACGCGGCAGCGGTAGGGCCGCAGGGAGTCCAGATCCTTCAACCCCTCCAGCAGGTAGGCGAAGTGGCCGAGGGCGTTTTTGGTGGATTGGGGCGCGGAATAGGATGAACGGGTAAAGGCGCCAAAGGAAGCCACATAGGCGAAGTACCGCCCGTTGTGGCAGCCGATGTCCAACGCCCGGGGCGTGCCGTCGGCCACCAGCTCGGCGGCTTCCGGCGGAGAGGCGGGGATATGCAGGCTGGCAGCAAAATCATTGGTGCTGCCAAAGGGCAGGTAACCCAGCGGCGGGCGGCGGGAGAGGGTCATAAGACCCGTGATGGTTTCATTCAGCGTGCCGTCACCGCCCACGCACACCACGGCGTCATAGCCGCCGCCCAATTGCGCGGCCAGCTCGGCGGCGTGTCCGCGGCGGTCGGTTTCCGCCACACGCACCAGCCAGCCGCTGCGGCCGAAGCGGGACACCGCGTCAAAAAGCGGTGCGCGGGACTTGGTTTTCCCCGATCGGGGGTTGACGATCATCAGCAGTTTTTTCTCCATGATAATCCTTCTTTACAAAAAATAAACGA
Source organism: Oscillospiraceae bacterium (assembly GCA_015067525.1). Taxonomy (GTDB): domain Bacteria; phylum Bacillota; class Clostridia; order Oscillospirales; family Oscillospiraceae; genus Vescimonas. The sequence continues at coordinate 9,566 of SVMH01000003.1, forward strand.
AAAAGCAACGGTACTTAACAGCGCCTTTTCAAGCACCTTTTTATTATATTGCACAAATGTGAACTTTTCAACACGGGCGGCATTCACCCTTGCAAAAAGCGGGGGATTTCGTTATGATAAGAAAAAGAAAATGAAGGAGAAAGGACCGGCGTATATGAAGGAGTGGCTGCGATACGGAAAATGGGCGCTGACGGCGTTTGTCACCGTCTGCGCGATTCTGGTGTTTTACGATACCTTTTATCAAAGCGGTGCACTGGGTGATCTCCTGCAGAAGGCCGCCGACATTCTGGCGCCTGTCCTGTACGGCCTTGCCATGGCATATCTGCTCACGCCGGTGGTCAACTGGTTTGAACGGGGCATGCTGCCCGGCTTCAACAAGCTGCGCGCGCGCTGCGGCAAGCCGGCCATTGAGGGCTATCGCGGCTGGCTGCGTGCCCTGAGCATTCTGCTGACGTGGTCGGCTGTGATCCTGATGGTCTATCTGCTCATGAGCGTACTGGTCCCCCAGCTGGTGGAAAGCGTCAAGACGCTGATCGCCAATGCCGAGGGCTATTACAATACCATTTACGGTTGGGGCAACGCCCTGATGGAGGACAATCCCCGTCTGGCCCAGTGGCTGCAGCAGCAGCTGGAGAACTACCGCGAAAGTGCCGGCAGCTTCATTGACGGCCTGATGCCCAAGCTGGAGGAGTTGATCTCCTCTGTTACCGGCGGCATCTGGAGCGGTGTCTGGGGCGCTGTAAACTTTGCCATGGACCTGGTCATCGGCATCATCATCTCCGTTTATGTGCTGGCCACCAAGGAAAAGAGCCATGCCATGGCCTGCAAGGCGGTGTACAGCCTGCTGCGGGAGGACCGTGCTGCTGCTCTGCTGCGGGGCAGCCGGCGCATGGACAAGATCTTCAGCGGCTTCGTCCGCGGCAAGCTGCTGGACTCCCTCATCATCGGTATTCTGTGCTTCATCGGCTGCAGTATCCTGAAGATGCCCTATACGCCCCTGATCAGCGTAGTGGTGGGCGCGACCAATGTGATCCCCTTCTTCGGTCCCTTCCTGGGCGCCATCCCCAGCATCTTCCTGATCTTGCTGGTGGATCCGCTGAAGGCGGTGTACTTCGCCCTGTTCGTACTGGCGCTGCAGCAGCTGGACGGCAACGTCATCGGCCCCAAGATCCTGGGCGACTCCACCGGTATCTCCAGCTTCTGGGTCATCGTGTCCATTCTGGTGGGCGGCGGCTTTTTCGGCGTGCTGGGCATGTTCCTGGCGGTGCCGGTGTGCGCCGCGCTGCAGGTGCTGGCCAAGTATCTGATGGACCGAAGCCTGAAAAAGCGGGACATGCCGCTGGATGCCGCGGCGTATATCCGGCGCGACCTGAAAACCGCCGCTGCGCCGGAAACGGCGGAAGAGCCGACGGAAGAATAATGCGCCCCAAGCGCCGCAGCCTTTGCTGCGGCGCTTTTTGCCGCCCCGTGCCGCCCGCCGGGTGAAATTTCCCTTGCAATAAGAGGGGAAATGTGATACATTCACATCGACAATTGCATATTGAACAAACCATATTTCTAGATTGCCGCGGAAGGCGCGGCAAAGAAGGAGAAAATGATGAAGCAAAGAATTCTTGCTCTTTTTCTGGCGTTGATGATGGTGGGCACTGTACTCAGCGGATGCGGAGACGGCAGCAAAAACCCGGACGCCGAAGGAAATCATGGCTATACGGAGCGAATCCGCAACAACGAGATCGTTGTGGGTATCGCTCAGGACCTGGAGGACAGTCTTGACCCGCACATTTCCGCGTCGGCAGGCAGCAGAGAGGTCTTGTTCAACATCTACGAGGGATTGGTCAAGCCCAATTCCGATGGTGAATTGATCTGCGCGGTCGCACGGGATTATGAAATTACCAATGGCGGTCGGACGTATACCTTCTTTATCCGCGAAGGTGTCCAGTTCCACAATGGCCAGACTGTGAGCGCAGCAGACGTGGTTTATTCCATCAACCGCTGCGCCGACGCATCGGGGGGAGCACCCCTGGTGGCGGCGTTTTCTGCTATTGAAGAGGTGAAGAAAGTCGACGATATGACGGTGGAGATCACCATCAAGGCCGCCGACCTGGATTTCCTCAGCTACCTGACCGAGGCCATCGTGCCCGACGGCTATGACAAGCTGGCCACCGCCCCCATGGGCACGGGCCCCTTCCAGTATGTCTCCCGCTCTCCGCAGGAGAACATCATCATCGAGAAGTTCGATGCATACTGGGGCGAAGGTGCCGCACTGGATAAGGTGACCTATAAGATCTATGAGGACGCCACCGCCCTCGTCATGGCCCTTAAGGGCGGCGCCATCGACCTGTGCGCCCATCTGACCAGTGCGCAGGTGGCCCAGCTGGACACCAAGTACTTCCAGATCCTGGAGGACACCATGAAGCTGGTGCAGGCTGTGTACCTCAACCACAAGGCCAAGCCCTTTGACAATGAGGCGGTGCGCGAGGCTCTGTGCTACGCCATCGACCGCCAGCAGATCATGGACTTCGTGGCCGGCGGCCGCGGCACCGCCGTGGGCAGCAGCATGTACCCCGCATTTACCAAGTATTTCATGCCTGAGCTGGTGGACTACTACAAGTATGACCCCGCCAAGGCCAAGGACCTGCTGGCCAAGGCCGGCTACCCCAACGGCTTTGACATGACCATCACCGTGGCTTCCAACAACAAGCCCCATGTGGACACCGCCGAGGTGGTGGCCCAGCAGCTGCGCGCCATCGGCGTGAATGTGACCATTCAGCAGGTGGAGTGGCAGACGTGGTACGACGAGACCTACAAGGGCCGTAACTATCAGGCCACCATCGTGGGCCTGGACGCCAGCAACATGACGGCCCGCGCCATGCTGGAGCGCTTTACCTCCTCCAGTTCCAAGAACTTTACCAACTACAACAATCCGGCTTATGACGCCCTGTTCCAGCAGGCCGTCAGCGCCACCGATGATGCCGCCCAGACGGCCATCTACAAGGATATGCAGAAGATGCTCACCGAAACGGCGGCCAACCTGTATATCCAGGACCTGTGCGACCTGGTGGTCATGCGCCACGATATGACGGGTCTCAACTTCTATCCCACCTTCGTGATGGATCTGTCCACCGTGAGCTGGGTGACGGAATAAACGAACTTTTCGGCCTGCGGGCTGACACAAGAAAGAGGCGATCGGCATGAAATATGCAGTGAAGAAATTAGGGATGATGCTGCTGACCATGCTGATCGTCTCTTTCCTCGCGTTTTTGGCCTTCCAGGTCATTCCCGGCGACCCCACCAACACCATTCTCGGCACCGACGCCACGCCTGAGCAGGTGGCGGCTCTCCGCGCCCAGCTGGGCCTGGACCGTCCCTTCTTTGTGCGCTATTTTGACTGGCTTTTCAGCTTTGTGCGCGGTGACTTTGGTACCTCTTACAGTTACAGCATGCCGGTGTCCGATATGCTCTCGGGTAAGCTGGGCGTCACGCTGCTGCTGGCGGCCCTTTCTTTCCTGCTGACGGTGGTGGTGTCCATCCCCGTGGGCATCCTCAGCGCCGACCGCGGCGGCTGGCTGGATAAAACGCTGACCGTGGCCGGTCAGATCACCATGGCTATTCCGCCCTTCTTCATCGGCATTCTGCTGACCTATCTCTTCGGCCTCATCCTCCACTGGTTCACCCCCGGTGAGTTTATCGCTCCGTCGGTGGACTTCTGGGGCAGCGTGGGCTATCTCATCTTCCCTGCCGTGGCCATCGCTCTGCCCCGCATCGCCATGACGGTGAAAATGCTGCGCAGCGGCATTCTGGGTGAACTGAACCGCGATTATGTCCGCACTGCCCACAGCCGCGGCAACGACCGCGGCGCCATCCTCTACCGCCACGTGCTGCGCAACGCCGTGGTGCCCACGGTGGCGTTCCTCGCCATGACCATTGCCGACATTGTGGCCGGCTCCGTGGTCATTGAGCAGGTGTTTGCCATCCCCGGCATGGGCCGGCTCCTCTTCAGCTCCATCTCCAACCGCGACTATCCCGTGGTGCAGGCCGTCATCGTGCTGATGGCCTTCTGGGTGGTGCTGGTCAATTTCCTGGCGGACATGATCAACCAGCGGCTGGATCCCCGGCTGCGCCTGCAGTAAGGAGGGGATGGCTATGCTGAAAGGAAACCGTTACTTACAGATCGGGCTTGTCATCACCGGCGTCATCACGGTGCTGGCGGTGCTGGGCCTGTTCTGGACCCCCTATGACCCCAGCGCCATGAACAGTCTGGAGGTGTATGATGCCCCCAGTCTGCGCCACATCTTCGGCACCGATAACTTCGGCCGCGATGTGTTCAGCCGCGTGATGAAGGGCATTTCCACCACCTATATCATTTCTCTGTGCACCGTGGCCATCGGCGCGGCGGTGGGCGTCATCGTGGGCGCCCTGACCGGCTATTTCGGCGGCATTGTGGACGATATCCTCATGCGCGTCAACGATGCCGTCACCGCCTTCCCCAGCATTCTGCTGGCGCTGGTGTTCATCTCCCTTCTGGGTTTTGGTAAGTACAATGTGATCCTGGCGCTGGGCGTGGCCTTCGTGCCCAGCTATGCCCGCGTGGTGCGCAGTGAATTTGCCCGCCACCGGGAGATGAACTATGTCAAATCCGCCCGTCTCATGGGCGCTACCCACCGGCGCATCATGTTTGTGCACATTTTGCCCAACACCCGCGCGGTGATCCTGCCCACGCTGGTGATCGGCTTCAATAACGCCGTGCTGGCCGAGGCCAGCCTGAGCTATCTGGGCATGGGCGTCCGCTCGCCGGACGTGTCGCTGGGCTACATGCTCTCCGAGTCCCAGAGCTATATGTCCTCCGCCCCGTGGTATGTATTGTGCACCGGCGGCGTGATCGTGCTGCTGATTTTGGGCTTCAGCCTGCTGGGCGAGGGCCTGCAGCAGGGAAGGAGGTAAGGCCATGCTGGAAATCAGAGATCTCCATGTGCAGTTCCACGGAGCTGACCATGAGGCCGTCCGCGGCATCTCTTTGCAGGTGGACGAGGGCGAGATCATGGGCCTTGTGGGCGAATCCGGCTCCGGCAAGACCGTCACCGCTATGATGATCGCCGGCCTCCTGCGCTCTGACCGGGTGATGACCTGCGGCCAGATCCTGCTGGACGGCAAGGACATGCTGGCCGCCGACGGCGATGACCTGCTGAGCTATCAGGGCAAGGATATCGGCGTGGTGTTTCAGGAGCCCATGAGCGCCCTGAACCCCGTCATGCGCATCGGCCCTCAGGTGGAGGAATGTCTCCGCGTCCACACCAAGCTCTCCCGGGAAGAGCGGCGGGAGCTGGCCCTGCAGGCCATGCGGGATGTGGACCTGGACGATGTGGAAGCCATTTACAGCAAGTATCCCCACGAACTCTCCGGCGGTATGCTGCAGCGCGTGTGCATCGCCGCCGCCATCATCAGCCGCCCCCGGCTGCTGCTGGCCGATGAGCCCACCACCGCTCTGGATGTGACCATTCAGGCCCAGATCCTGGAGCTTTTGAAGCGGCTCAACCGCGAGCGCGATATGTCCATCCTCTTTATCTCCCACAACCTCAACGTGGTGCGCAAGCTCTGCACCCGCGTGGCCGTGATGCAAAAGGGCCTCATCGTGGAGGAGGGGGAGACGGAGCAGGTGTTCCATCATCCCGTCCATCCCTACACCCAGCGGCTCATCGCCGCCATCCCCACAAGGAGGAAGATCGATGAGTGACAAAGTGTTGGAGGTCCGTGACCTCAATGTCTGGTATCGCCCCTCCGGTACCATCCGCCGCAGCAAAATGGTGCAGGTGCTGCACGATGTCAGCTTTGACCTCTACCGCGGCGAGATTTTAGGTGTGGTGGGCGAGTCCGGCTCCGGTAAGAGCACGCTGGCCAAGACCATTCTGGGCATGGTGCCCGACTACACCGGCACCTACACCCACTATACCAAGCGGCCCCAGATGGTGTTTCAGGATCCCTCCTCCAGTCTCAACCCCGGCCGCACCGTGGGCTGGATTCTGGAAGAGCCCCTGCGCATCTACGGAAAATATGACGAGGCTGAGCGCGTGCGCCGCGTGAAGGATATCATCGACCGCGTGGAACTGCCGGCGGAATGCTACGATATGTACCCCCGGGAGCTCTCCGGCGGCCAGCGCCAGCGCGTGTGCATCGGCATGGCCCTCATCCAGCGGCCCGGTCTCATCATCGCCGACGAGGCGGTGTCGGCTCTGGACGTGACCATTCAGGCCCAGATTTTGAAGCTGATCCATAAGCTGCGCCGCGAACTGGGCATCTCCTACATCTTCATTTCCCACGATCTCAACGTGGTCTATCAGCTCTGTGACCGGGCCATCGTCATGAAGGACGGCCGCATTGTGGAGCAGGGCGATGTGGAGGAGCTGTACGAAAATCCCAAGGAAGAATACACCCGGGCGCTGCTGGCAGCGGCCCAGTAAGGAGGGCGCCATGACACAGGAATTTCTGGACGGCCTGCTGCGCTCTGCCAACGAGAACGAGCATTTCCTGCGCCATAACGGCATCCGCTTCACGGAAGTGAGCGAAGGCCGCGCGGTGGCGGAGCTGGAGCTCAGCGACACCGTCATCAACCGCTGGGGCACGCCCCACGGCGGCGCTCTTTTCACCATGGGCGATGTGGCCTGCGGCATCGCGGCTATCTCCGTGCGGGGCGAGTCGCTGGTGACCCTCAACGCCTCCATTGACTATATGGAGCGTGCCTGCATTGAGGGCAAGGTGACGGCCGTAGCCAAGGTGGAGCGGGCCGGCGGCAAGGTGTGCTTCTGCAGCGCCGAGATGTTCGACTGCAACGGCAAGCGCATTGCCGCCATGCGGGCGGCCATGTACTATACCGGCACGAAACTGGATTTTGCATGAGAAAAGGGCCGGAGATCCGGCCCTTTTTGCAACAAAACAGACGATGATGAAATTGATCAAAAAGTATCCCAAACTGCATATCTGGCTGGCGGCGGATGGGGCGCTGATGGCCCTTTTCTGGCTGACGCGGCACAATCGGGCGTGGATGAACGCCCTGACCACCCATGTCACGGAGCCTCTCAAGCGCGGCATCGCAAGATTTACCTATCTGGTGGACTTCTCCGTGGCGGAGATGATCTACATCACCGCCATTCTGGTGGGCGTGCTGCTGGTACCCTGCGCCATCCGCGCGCTGGTGGAGAGCCGGCATAAATGGCAGACGCTCTACGGCATGGTGCTGGGCGCGGTGTGTACGGCGTTGAGCATCTATGCGGGGCTGACGCTGCTGTGGGGCGTCAACTACTACGCTGACAGCTTTCAGGAGCAGTCCGGTATCTACGCCCGGGAAGCCTCCGTGGAGGAGCTGGAGGAGCTGACGCGCATCATGGCCCAGGGCGTCATCGACACCTACGATCAGGTCAAGCGGGATGAAAACGGTCTCTTTGCTGAGTCGAGAGAGGACATTTTTGCTGCCGCGCCCACGATTTATCAGCACATTTACGATGAGTTCCCCTTTTTGGAGCTGACCGACCGGGTGCCCAAGGCCCTGGTGTTCTCCGAGCCCTTCAGCATGATGGATTTCACCGGCTTTTTCTTCCCCTTTACCGGTGAGGCCAATTTGAATGTCCACTGTCCCAGCCTGTATCTGGCCAGCACCATCGTCCACGAGCTGGCCCACCTGCGGGGCATTGCCTCGGAGCAGGAGTGTAACTTTCTGGCGGTGGTGGCGTCCACCGCGTCAGACAACCCGGTCTACCGGTATTCCGGCTGGCTGATGGGCTATGTCCACGCCGGCAACGCCCTGTATCGGGCCGATCCGGAGGCGTGGAAGGCCATCCGCGCCACCATCCCCGAGGAAGTGGTGCTGGATCTGCGGAATCACAGCGCCTACTGGGCCGCCTACGAGGGGCCCATCAATGAGGCGGCTTCCAACGCCTACGACTCCTTTTTGAAGGGTTACGGCGACGAGGACGGCATCCAGAGCTACGGCACCGTGGTGGATATGCTGATCACGTACTATCTGGACTAAACCTCGTAGCGTTTCGCCGCATGCGGCGCTCTGCAAAAAGATCAAAAAAGAAGGGTGAAGACTTTTGTCTTCACCCTTCTTTTTTGAATTTAAAGTCCCGGGATGTTCAGACCGCCGGTGATGCCCTTCATGGCGCCGTCCATGGCCTCTTCGGCCTGACGCAGCGCCTCGTTCACGGCGGAGATCACCAGATCCTGCAGCATCTCCACGTCCTCGGCGTCCACGGCCTCGGGCTTGATGACAAGATCGGTCAGCATCTTCTTGCCGTTGACGGTGGCCGTCACCACGCCGCCGCCCACAGAGGCGGTGAAGCTGCTGGCTTCCACATCGGCCTGTGCCTTCTCCATCTCCTGCTGCATCTTCATCAGCTTCTGCTGCATTTGCTGCTGCTGACGCATCATATTGTTGCCGCTGCCGGCGAAACCGCCGCGGGCGCTGTAACCTTTTGCCATAACTGTATCTCCTTACTTGATTTTAAAATTGTCCAGTTTTTGTGCCGGCGCCACCAGCTCGTCCAGCCGGTCGCGCTGCGGTGCGGGCGGCTCCTCCCAGGGCGGGGTCTGTGCCGGCTCCGGCTGGGGTGTCGGTGACGGCTGTCTGGGTGCGGGGGCAGCGGTACGCTGCGGCGCAGGAGCCGCGGCGGTTTTGGGCGCTGCGCCTACCTTCAGCTCCACGCGGACGCTCTGTCCTACGGCGGCGGAAGTGACCTCCCGCAGTACCGTGAGCACGGTGTTGTTGTCCAGCGAAGTTTTGGCGAAGTCCGTGTTGCAGTATACCGACAGGCAGTCGCCCTCCAGTACGCCGGTGGCCATGTTCAAAAAGACGCGCTGGGGGATGGGCAGGCGGCCCTTGTAGTGGTCCAGCAGCTGCGTCCAGATGGCGCTGTTGCCGGCGGCAGGCGCTGCGGCTGCGGGCGCGGGAGCCGCGCTCCTGGGCGGTGTCTGGGGTGCGGGGCGCTGCACCGGTCTGGCGGGCGCTTCATCGGGGATATCAAACACCCGCTCGCGGCCATAGGGCTCGTCGGGCATGGGCGGCTCCTCGGGCAGAGGCGGCTCGTCGTAACGCACTTCCTCCCGCACCGGCTGGGGAGCCGGACGGGGCTTGGGAACGGGGCGCTGCGCGCTTTGCGGCGCGGCGGCGACGCCGTTTTTCACCTGCTGCTCCAGCTGCTCGATGCGCGCGGCAAGGGCGGTCAGGTCGCCGCTGAGGGTCTCGTCACACAGCTTCAAAAGGCACAGCTCCGCCTCCGTGCGGGGGTGGAAGCTGTCGCTCAGGCCGGCGCAGGTGCGCTGCAGCGTTTCGGTCAGATACAAAAAGCGCTGCATGGATTCGCTGCGGCTCAGCTCGGTCAGGGTCTTGCGGTCGTATACGCCGGTGATGAGGGCAGCGGCCCCCTCCGGCGCGGCTTTCAGAATGGTCAGGTCGCGGCCCAGATCCAGCAGCTCGCCCAAGAGGGCGGCAGTGTCCTTTCCGCCGCGGTAGAGTTTGTCGAACAGAGCCAACGTGTCGGCAGAATTTCGCTGCAGGATGCAGCGCATCAGCTGCACCGTCTGGATGCCGCCGGCAAGACCCAGCACGTCCAGTACGGCGGCGCTGTCCAGCTTGCCCTCCACCACGCGGCACTGATCCAGCAGGCTCAGTGCGTCGCGCAGGGCGCCGTTTGCCATGCGGGAGAGGATCTCCGCGCCGTCACTTGTCAGGTCGATGCCCTCTTCCCGGGCGATCATCACCAGCTGTTGCTGGATATCGCGGGGCAGAATGCGCTTGAAGGAGAAGCGCTGGCACCGCGAGAGAATGGTGGCGGGCACTTTATGCAGCTCCGTGGTGGCCAGAATGAACACCAGATGCTCCGGCGGCTCCTCCATGATCTTGAGAAGGGCGTTGAAGGCGGGGGTGGAGAGCATGTGCACCTCGTCGATGATGTACACGCGGCGGCGCAGCACGGCGGGGGTGTAGACCGCTTCTTCCCGCAGGGCGCGGACATGGTCCACGCCGTTGTTGGAGGCGGCGTCCAGCTCGGTCACGTCCAGCAGGGTGCCTTCATCGATGCCGCGGCAGGCATCGCAGCAGTTGCACGGCGCGCCGTCCACGGGGTTTTCACAGTTGATGGCCTTGGCCAGAATGCGGGCGCAGGTGGTCTTGCCGGTACCGCGGGTGCCGGTGAAAAGATAGGCGTGGGCGGTGTGGCCCTCCGCCACCTGACGCTGGAGGGTGGCGGTGATGTGGTCCTGACCCACGACTTCGGAAAAGGTTTTGGGCCGCCACTTGCGGTATAAGGCCTGATACATCCCGTTTCCCCCTTTTTGCATGAAATCTTGTGATCTGTTTCACAGAATTCACCGCAAAGCGGTGAATAAAATCAAATTCATTTTTCTCCGCGGCGTGTACGTGGAGAAAAATACTTCTCGCCCTGCAAACGTGCGAGCGCAAGCGAGTGCGCTGCAGCAGGGTGCAAAGCCTCGCTCAAAACCTGTTTTGAGCGAAATGAATTTCTCCTCCGCATGCAGCCACGAAGCCGGCACCCTCGCGGCACATGGATGATCCCTCTTAATGCTGCTCGGTTCCCCGCCTGACATGATTCGTGGGTATCCATTGCGCGAGACCGGCTCCGCAGCTGCATGCGGAGGAGAAGTCGTACAATGATTTTACTATAAATTATTCCCTTTGGCAACAACAAAATGCGCCTTAAAAGGGTTTGCTCTGGTCAATGAGCATCTGCTGATAGGCCTTGCGGGTCTTATGGATGGCCACCAGGAACACGATGCCGGCCACGGCGGCCACCAGGGCGCAGACGACGGCCACCACGGGCACGATCAGCAGCACATTGGCGGCGATGGTGGCGACGGCCACGACCTTCCACACACGGCGCAGGTAGGCCGAGCACAGGTCATAGTTGCGGCGCATCTCCATATTGGTGATGGCGTCGATGATCAGCATGCTGACGTACAGGTTCAGGCAGGTGGCGGTCAGCCCCAGGACCCAGCTGAGGATGCCCAGATTGGCGCCGATGCCCAGAAGATCCATCAGCCACAGAATGCCGGTATACACGGCAAGGCCGACGCAGAAGGGGCGGGGCTTCTGGAAGAGCTCACTTTCGCTTTCCAGCTCGTTGCAGGCGGCGTACAGCAGGATAAAGCCCACCCAGTCCGGCAGCAGCTGTAAAGACGAGGCGTCCATATTCACGCTGAAATTCAGAAACAGGAAGAAAAATCCCCAAAACAGTTTGTTCATGGTCAGCCCTCCTTTTTTGGTGGGGATATGATATCACGTCGGTGACGTTTACGTCAAGCAACTTGAAGTTGCACCGAAAATTTACATTTGCGCCCTTGCATTTTGCCAAAAAAGGTCTATCATATATCATGAATGAATATGTTCTGCCATTGGCAGAGGAAAAGAAGGGTTATTTATGACGAAAATTGATATTATTTCCGGTTTTTTGGGTGCAGGTAAGACCACCCTCATCAAAAAGCTGCTGGCGGAGGCCTACGCAGGCGAGAAGCTGGTGCTCATCGAAAACGAGTTTGGCGAGATCAGCATCGACGGCGGCTTTTTGAAAGAGAGCGGCGTGCAGGTGAGCGAAATGTCCTCCGGCTGCATCTGCTGCTCTCTGGTGGGCGACTTCGGCGAGGCGCTGAAGGAGGTCTATGAGCAGTTCCATCCTGATCGCATCCTCATCGAGCCCTCCGGCGTGGGCAAGCTGAGCGACGTGATCGTGGCGGTGCAGGACACCGTCAAGGATGTGCCGGAGATGGTGCTCAACTCCTTTGTCACGGTGGCGGATGCCTCCAAGGTGAAGGTGTATATGAAGAACTTCGGCGAGTTCTACAACAACCAGATCGAGTCTGCCGGCACCATCATCCTCAGCCGCACCCAGAAGCTGAGCCAGGAGAAGCTGGAGGCCGCCGTTGCCCTGCTGCGTGAGAAGAATGCAGACGCCGCCATCCTGACCACCCCGTGGGATCAGCTGGACGGCAAGACCATTCTGGCCGCCGTGGAGAAGGTGTCTCTGGCGGACGAGCTCCTTGCCCACATGCGCCGCGAGCACGAAGAGCACGAGCATCACCACCATCACGAGCACGGTGAGGACTGCACCTGCGGCTGCCACGACCACGATCACGAGCACCATCATCACCACGATGAGGAGTGCTGCCATGAACACCATGAGCATCATGACCATGACGAATGCTGCCATGAGCACCATGACCATGAGCATGAGCACCATCACGAGCATCATCACCACGAGCATGATGAGCATTGCACCTGCGGCTGCCACGACCATGACCACCACCATCATCACGCCGATGAGGTGTTCACCAGCTGGGGCGCGGAGACGGTGAAGGTGTTCACCCAGAGCGAGATCGAGCGCATCCTGACCGCGCTGGACAGCGGTGAATACGGCGCCATCCTGCGTGCCAAGGGCATCGTGTCCGCCGAGGGCGGCAAGTGGCTGCACTTTGACTATGTGCCCGAGGAGCACGAGGTGCGCTTCGGCAGCGCCGACTACACCGGCCGACTGTGCGTCATCGGCTCCCAGCTCCGCGAGCACGAGCTGCACCATCTCTTTGGCCTGTAAGGAGAACATTCCATGGATATTCCTGTTTATCTCATTGCCGGATTTTTGGATGCCGGCAAGACCAATTTCATCAACGGCGTCTTGCAGGACGGCTTTGCCCGGGAGGATAGGACGCTCCTCATCTGCTGCGAAGAGGGCGAGGAGGAGTACTATCCCAACGTGCTGAGCAACGTCTTTACCACCACGGTGGAGGATTTTGAGGAGCTGACTCCCGCCTACTTCAAGAAGCTGGAGAAGATGTACAAGCCCCAACAGGTCATCATCGAGTATAACGGCATGTGGAACATCGAAAAGCTGTACCGCGAGCTGCTGCCCGCCAACTGGATCCTCTATCAGATCATGACGCTGGTGGACGCCCGCACCTTTGAGATGTACGCCAAGAACATGGGCCAGCTGATGATGGAGAAGATCATGGCGGCCGATATGCTGATCTTCAACCGCTGCAACGCAGAACTCCGTGCCGCGCTGCGCAGCCGCAATCTCCGCATGGTGAACCGCCGCGCCGATATTTATCTGGAGAACGAGGACGGCACCAGCGAGGAATACGTCACCGAGGATATGGCGCCCTTTGACCTGTCTTCCGGCCATCTGGACGTGCCGGACGAGGATTACGGCGTGTGGTACGTGGACATGATGGATGCGCCCCAGCGCTACAACGGCCTGACGGTGAAGTTCAAGGCCATCATGTGCCACTCCAAGAAGTATAAGGGCGTCCACTGCCCCGGCCGCTTTGCCATGGTGTGCTGCGAGGACGACATGCAGTTCTTGGCGCTGGTGTGCAAGGGCGAAGGACTGGAGAAGTTCAAGGATCGCGCGTGGGTGGAGATCACCGCCACGGTGAAAAAGGAGTTCGACCGCGCTTACGAGGCGGAGGGCCCCGTGCTGTACGTCAGCGAGATCCATCCCTGCGAAAAGCCGAAAGAGGAAGTTGTCAGCTTCTGAAATACAGAAAAAACGGACTGCGTTTGCAGTCCGTTTTTTTGTCAAATACTGTGGTATTCGTAGAGACGGTAGAGCTTTTGGGCCATCTTTCCGGCGTACAGCTTGCGGAAGACGGCTTTTTCCCTGCCCTGCAGCCGGTCGATTATGTGCTGCGGTGTCATGTCGTGCTGGCGCACAAAGGCGAGGCCGCTGACGGTCAGGTCCGCGGGGTAGTCCACGCCGTAGACCTGCGTGACGCCCACATCGTTGATGGGGTTTTTGTAGCGGCTCAGCTTGGCGGCCAGCGTGCTGTAGCAGTCCGTCAGCAGTGCCACTTCTTCGAAGTGTTCGCACAGGGCGGTGAGAAGAGCCGTGCGCTCGCGGGCGGTGAGGTACATACTGATACCCTCCATCACCACGATGGCCTGCTTGCTGTCGATGCCGTCCAGCCAATCCGCTGCGCGCACGTCGGCGCTTATCATGCGGTAGGTGTCGGTCTCGGCGTAGTAGCGGCGGCGCTGCTCGATGACGGCGGGGAAGTCCACGTCGTACCACCGGCGACCTTCGCCGCCCACGCGCAGGACGCGGCTGTCCATGCCGCAGCCGATGTGCAGGATCACCGCGTCGGGGAGCGCTGCCATCTGCATGCGCACCCAGCCGTCAAACACCGCGGCGCGCATGCCCATGTAGTAGGCCAGCCACTTGGAGGCGGATTTTCCTTTGAGGGGGAAGCCCTCCGCGGCCCAGATCTCCTCAGCCTTGGGGTCGTGGAGGAAGAGGCCTTTCCGGCTGACCAGCGCCTTGCCGTACAGGGGGATATACAGGGTTTTGTTGACGCTGTCCATGGGAGTCCTTTCTTACAGCCAGCTGCTGTCGAAGCCGTAGGGGAGGGGTCAACCTTCTACCACGTAGACAAACTCGCGGCTGTTGCGAAAGTCTTCTGCGTGGCAATAGGGGGGTTCCCCCGGCCAGTCTTGGTGAAAACGGATAATAAAAGAATCGCTTATAGTGGCAAACACCTTGAAATGCTTGTGGGGATAATCGTGTTTCAGCACTTTGAGGAGAGTTTGCGCAATTTGTTGGGCGATGGGTTTTAGGGCGGCTATTTCGTCTTTGTGAACACTGCTCAGGAGATGGATATGATTACAGGAGGATTCAAACTCTGTTTTGTCTGCAATTTGTGGCGGTAAGTCGCTGCAGGAATTGCGCAATACAACATATTCGTTCCCCACCGAGTCTGTAAGTGTTTGAAAGAGAAAGAGCGCAGAAAAATTCTGCAGATATTCAATGCGCCTCATAGGACCCTCTTTAAGGATTTACAGCCAGCTGCTGTCGAAGCCGTAGGGGAGCAGCTCCTTCAGGGTGAAGTGCTTGGCCTCGCCCTTGCCGTTGAGGCAGATGACCTCCAGATCGGGAGCAAACTCCTGCATCACCTGACGGCACACGCCGCAGGGCACGCAGTAATCCTCGCTGCGTCCGGCGATGACGATGCGCTTGAAATCGCGGTAGCCCTCGCTGACAGCCTTGAAAATGGCGGTGCGCTCGGCGCAGATGGTGGGGGTATAAGAGGCGTTTTCAATGTTGCAGCCGGTGAACACGGTGCCGTCGGCGCACTCCAGCGCGGCGCCCACGGGGAAGTGGGAGTAGGGGATGTAGGCGCGGTCCAGCATTTCAACGGCCTTTTGGCACAGTTCCTTTTCGGTCATATTTTGTTCCTCCTTGTGGGGATTTTGTGGATAAAAGGCGGCAGAAAAGTACTCTGCCGCCTTTTATTGTACGGGATAAAGGGTGCTGCGTCAAGAGAAAGAGAGACTGAGAAGTGATAAGAGAGGCATTGCTTAGGGGAAAGCACTAAAAATTAAATCCATTTTTCACCGTGGCGTGTACGTGGCGAAAAATACTTCTCAGCTTGCAAACGTGCGAGCAACGCGAGTGCGCTGCAGCAAGCTGCAAATCTCAAAAATGAAAGCTCGTTTTCATTTTTGACTCAGGAAAGTTCCGCCTGACCGGTGTAGAGCTGATAGTACTTGCCGCGCTGGGCGATCAGGTCGTCGTGGTCGCCGCGCTCAATGATGCGGCCCTGCTCCAGCACCATGATGGCCTGAGAGTTGCGCACGGTGGACAGGCGGTGGGCGATGACGAACACGGTGCGCTCCTCCATCAGCGAGTCCATGCCCTCTTCGATCAGCTTTTCCGTGCGGGTGTCGATGGAGGAGGTGGCTTCGTCCAGGATCAGCACCGGCGGGTCGGACACGGCGGCACGGGCAATGGCCAGCAGCTGCCGCTCGCCCTGACTGAGGCTGCCGCCGTCGCCGGTGATGACAGTGTCGTAGCCCTGGGGCAGGTGGCGGATGAAGGTGTCGGCGTTGGCCAGTTTGGCGGCGGCGCGGATCTCCTCGTCGGTGGCGTCCAGCTTGCCGTAGCGGATGTTGTCGGCAATGGTGCCGGTGAAGAGGTGGGTGTCCTGCAGCACCACGCCGAGAGAACGGCGCAGGGAGTCCTTGGCGATCTCCGTTACGTCGATGCCGTCGTAGGTGATGGTGCCGGACTGGATGTCGTAAAAGCGGTTGATGAGGTTGGTGATGGTGGTTTTGCCGGCGCCGGTGGAGCCCACAAAGGCGATCTTCTGGCCGGGCTTTGCGTACAGGGAGATGTTGTGCAGCACCGTTTTTTCATCGGTGTAGCCGAAGGTGACATCGTGGAAGCGGACGTCGCCCCGCAGCTCCACCAGCTCACCGTCGGGCCGCTTCCATGCCCAGTGGCCGGTGCGGCGCTCCGTTTCGGTGAGGGCGGTGCCGTTTTTCTCCACCCGGACGAGGACGGTTTTGCCCTCATCGGTTTCGGGTTTGGCGTCCATCACGGCAAAGATGCGCTCGGCGCCCGCCATGGAGGCCAGCAGCACGTTGATCTGCTGGCTGATCTGGCCGATGGGCTGGGAGACCTGCTTGACATAGAGAAGGTAGGCGCCCAGCGAGCCCACATCGAACACGCCGCCGATGGACAGAAGTCCGCCCACGCAGCAGGTGACGGCGTAGTTGATGCGCGACAGGTTACCCATAGCCGGCATCATGGAGCCGGCGTAGGTCTGGGCCAGGGTGGCGGCATCGCGGTAAGCGGTGTTGAGCTGGGCGAACTCACGGATGGACTTCTGCTCGTGGTTGAAGACCTTGATGACCTTCTGGCCGTCGATCATCTCCTCAATATAGCCGTTCAGTGCGCCCAGCGCCGCTTGCTGGCGGCGGAAGTTGGTGCGGCTTTTGCCGCCGATGACCTTGACGATCATAAACATCATGGCGAGGAAGGCGAAGGAGATCAGCGTCAGCTGCCAGTTGAGCACCAGCATCATGATCACGGTGCAGAAAAAGGTCAGCGTGTTGGAGATGACGCTGGCAAAGCTGGAGTTGATCATCTCGGACACGGTGTCGATGTCGTTGGTGAAGCGGCTCATGAGGTCGCCGGACTGGTGGGTGTCAAAATAGCCGATGGGCAGCTCCTGCAGCTTGTCAAACAGATCCTGCCGCAGCTTTGCCACCGTCTTTTGGGAGATGCGCACCATGATGCGCGAATAGGTGTAGGAGCAGCCTGCGCTCAAAGCGAAGCAGCCGAAGAGCAGGGCGCACATCTTCAAAAGACCGGAGAAGTTGCCGGGGATGATATAGTTGTTGATGATGGGCTTCATGAGGTAGCTGCTGGCCACGCTGGCCAGTGAGCTGACCACAAGACACGCCGCTACCAGCAAAAGCAGCAGCTTGTACTGGCTGATATAGCCCACAAGGCGCATGATGGTGCCCTTCAGGTCACCGGGGCGCTGATAGCCGTGGCCCTGACGGCCGCCGGGGCGGCCCTGAGGTGCTTTGGGTGCGTTAGCCATCGATGCTCACCCCTTCCTGCTGAGACTGGTATACCTCGCGGTAAATGGCGTTGGTTTGCAGAAGCTCCTCATGGGTGCCGCAGCCGTCGATGCGTCCGTCGTCCATGATGATAATGAGGTCGGCGTCCATCACGGAGGTGACGCGCTGGGCGATGATGAGCTTGGTGGCGCCGGGCAGCGTGTCGCGCAGGGCGGCGCGGATCTTGGCGTCGGTGGCGGTGTCCACGGCGGAGGTGGAGTCGTCCAGAATCAAAATCTTCGGCTTGCGCAGGATGGCCCGGGCGATGCAAAGGCGCTGCTTCTGGCCGCCGGATACGTTGGTGCCGCCCTGCTCGATGTAGGTGTCGTAGCCGTCGGGCATGGCGGAGATGAACTCGTCGGCGCAGGCGATGCGGCAGGCCTCCGCGATCTCCTCGTCGGTAGCCTCGGCGTTGCCCCAGCGCAGGTTATCCCGAACGGTGCCGGAGAAGAGGGTGTTCTTCTGCAGCACCATGGCGCAGGCCTCGCGCAGGTTTTCCATGGTGTAGTCCTTCACGTTGCGGCCGCCCACATACACGGCGCCCTCCGTGGCCTCATAGAGGCGGGGGATCAGGCTGACCAGCGTGGTTTTGGCACTGCCGGTGCCGCCCAGGATGCCCACCGTCATGCCGGATTCGATGGTGAGGTTGATGTCCTCCAGATTCCACGCGTCGGTGGAGGCGTGGTAGCGGAAGTTGACGTTTTCAAAGCGGATGGAGCCGTCGGCCACTTCCAGAACGGGATCAGCGGCTGCGTCGGTGATCTCCGGCTGTTCGTCCAGCACCTCCACGATGCGCTTGCCGCAGGCGATGGAGCGGGTGAGCATCATCATCACCATGGACACCATCATGAGGGACATGAGGATCTCGGAGACGTAGGTGAAAAAGGCAATCAGGTCGCCGGAGAGCATGGAGCCTTCAAAGACATAGTGGCCGCCGATCCACATCACGGCGGTGATGGTGCCGCCCATCAGCAGCATCATAATGGGCATGAAGGTCACCACAAAGCCGAAGGCCTGCTCGGCCATGGTGCGCAGCTTATTGCTGCGCTGGGCGAACTTCTTCTTCTCCTCGTCCTCGCGGACGTAGGACTTCACCACGCGGATGGCGCCTAAGTTCTCCTGTACCACCAGATTCAGATCGTCGGTGGCTCGCTGCAGGGAGGTGAAGTAGGGTCCCACCTTCCGGATCACCAGCACCACGGCGACCATCAGCAGGGGGATCACCACCAGAAACACGCGGCTCAGGCGCAGGGAAATGGTGAGGGCCATCACCAGCGCGGTGATGAGCATGGACGGGGCGCGGACAAACATGCGCATGCCCATCATCAGCGTCACCTGCACGCTGGCTACGTCGTTGGTCAGTCGGGTGATGAGGGAGGCGGTGGAGAAGCGCTCAATGTTGCTGAAGGAGAACTGCTGCACCTTCTCGTATTCCGCCCGGCGCAGGTTGGCGCCAAAGCCCATGCCGGCCTTGGCGGCCAGCGCTGCGGCGCCCACGCCGCAGCCCAGTGCCAGCAGCGCCATGACGATCATCTTCATGCCGGTGGCCAGAATATAGGCCCGGTCACCGGTCTCGATGCCGAAGTTGACAATGTCGCTCATGGCCAGCGGCAGCAGCAGCTCCAGCACCGCCTCGCCGGCTGAGCAGAGGACACCCAGCACGATAAAGTGCCGGTAGCCCTTGGTATAGGGGAAGAGTTTTCGGATCACGGCTGCGTTTCCTCCTCTGCGTTATCTGTCAGATTGGCGGCTACCCGCAGCAGCAGACTGCGCAGCAGCTCCTTCTCCTCGTCGGAGAAGCCCTGCTCCATTTGCGCGGTCACCTGCGCGATCACGTCCTTAAAATGCTGGTGACATACCCGCCCCTGCTCCGTCAGCTGCACGATGCGGCAGCGGCCGTCCTGCGCCGAGGCGGTGCGGGTGATGAGCCCCTTTTCCTCCAACCGGCTGACGATGCCGTTGACGGTGGAGGGCTTGACCATCAAATACTGCTCCAGCGCCCGCTGGTTCACATCCCCTTCGGCGTGGTAGAGGAAGCCGAGAACGCGGCTCTGCATAGGCGAAACATCCATACTGCGCAGCTTCAGATCCATCAGCTTGTGGACCTGATGGTCACAATAGCCCATCAGCGGGCCGAAGTGGCGGCAGTTTTTCGCGTTGCACACTTTCATTGATGCACTCCTTTCCAAGATAGTTAGCATCCTAATAATTAGCAAGCTAAATGTTACACCCCCGCGCCGGTATAGTCAATAGGCGTGGAGGAGGGCGGTGTAAACAAATTGTGAATTGTCTTGCCGCCGCGTTGACAAGGGGGCGGGGGACGGGTATGATGAGATCACAGAATAGCATAAAAACCTCTCTCTTTTTCTTTTACCAACAAACAGAAGCGGCCGGTTTCACCGGCCGCTTCTGTTGTTTGCAGGCAGCAAAAAAAGACCGCGCCCGGCGGTCTTTCTTTGCTCTTTCGGCCCGTTAGCGATCGGTGACGGAGTTTTCCTCGTCGGTCAGAAAACCGTCGGTGTCGGTGACACGGCCGTTGCGCAGCATGTCCTCATAGCTGTAGCCGCGCATCAGACGGTCGTAGTCGGTGTAGCTGTCGCTGCTGGTGGGACCGTTGTAGCCGGGGGCGGCGTAGTCGCTGTCGCTGTAGTAGTCGCCGTAGCGGCGGGCGGTGCCATTATTGGTGCCGCCGTTCATGGTGCCGTCATTGGTGTTGGTGCCGCCGTTCTGGGTACCGTTGTTGGTGTTGCCGTTGTCCATGGTACCGTTGTTGGGGGTGCTGCCGTTGGTGCTGTTATCCTTCTTAGCGGTGCAGCCGCTCAGTCCCAGTACCAGCGTCAGCGCCAGCAGCAGGGCGGTCATGGTTCGTTTCATGCCTAACGCTCCTTTCTTGTAAAAAAACGCGGATGCCGCGTATGGATAGTATTTGCCTGCGCTGGACAAATAGCAGAAGCAAGATTTGAAAAAGAACCATTTTTTTGCCGCAAGTGGATAATGATTGCAATTTTTCCACAGATAAGGTATACTGAAAAAACGAATATGAATAGGGAGGAACCTACCATGCAGGAAATGGAAAAACAGTTTCATATCCGCTGCGCCGAGGGCGATGTAGGCCGCTACTGCCTGCTGCCCGGTGATCCGGGCCGCTGCAAGGCCATCGCCGCCCATTTTGACGACGCGGTGTTTGTGTCCCAGAATCGGGAATATACCATCTATACCGGCACGCTGCTGGGCGAAAAGGTGTCCGTTTGCTCCACCGGCATCGGCGGCCCCTCCGCCGCCATTGCCATGGAAGAGCTGTGCAAGATCGGCGCCGATACCTTCATCCGCGTGGGCACCACCGGCGGTATCGCGCTGGATGTGTGCTCCGGCGACGTGGTGGTGGCCACCGGCGCCATCCGCTTTGAGCACACCAGCTGGGAGTATGCGCCCATCGAGTACCCCGCTGTGGCCGACTTTGAGGTGACCACCGCTCTGGTGCAGGCTGCCAAGAAGCTGGGCAAGAAGACCCACACCGGCATCGTGCAGTGCAAGGACTCCTTCTACGGTCAGCATGACCCCAAGCGCATGCCCGTCAGCTACGAGCTGCTGCAGAAGTGGGAGGCGTGGAAGCGTCTGGGCGTCAAGTCCAGCGAGATGGAGTCTGCCACCCTCTTTGTGGTGGCCAATGCGCTGGGTGTGCGCTGCGGCTCGTGCTTCCACGTGGTATGGAATCAGGAGCGCGAGGCTGCCGGCCTTGACCAGGACATGAGCGAGGACACCTCCTCCGCCATTGAGGTGGGCATCGAGGCCATGAAGCTGCTGATCGCTGCCGACAAGGCCGAGGGCAAGTAAAATTGACAAAAAAGAAAGACGCCGACAGGGCGCCTTTCTTTTTTATGCGCCGGGGATGTGTCCGGCGCGATAGGTGATGTAGACGGTGTTGACAAAGCCGAGGCCATCGTTGTTGGCGCGGTACTGCAGGATGGTGATGTTCTGCGCGGCGTCGTACCAGACGGCGTCGCCCCATGGCCCGCCGGGGGTGGGGATGGCCTCCAGCGTGGAGAGGTAGCTGCGGATCCACACGTCCAGTTCGTCCGGCTGGCGCAGCGTCTTGAGCTTGACGGTGAATTCATCCATACCGCCGATGCCGCGGTACAGGCAGCGGCGCGGCGTGGGGATGGTGACGCCGGAGAGCATTTCCGACTCGCATCGACCGGTGAAAAAGGTGCGGTCGGTGCATAGGACCGCCAGCACGGCGGCCAGCACAAGGACCATCGCCAGCAGCGCGGCCAGCACCGCCGTGCGGCGGCGGGTGCGGCGGGAAAGATAGCGGGCGTAGCCCTCCATGTGCCGAGCCGAGACCTGCGCCTGCGGCGTTTGGGATTGCCGCTCGCCGCTGAAGAATTCGTCCAGCGTGATGTGCAGCGCCTGACACAGCGGCACGAAGAGGGATACGTCCGGCATGGTGACGCCGTTCTCCCAGCGGGAGACGGAGCGGTCGGAGACGCCCAGCGTTTCGGCCAGCTGGGCCTGCGTCAGCGCAGCGTCGCGGCGCGACTGGGCCAGAAAGCGGCCGATCTTTTTCTGATCCATGAAAAGACCTCCTTTCACCTGCCAGTATGGCCCAAACGGGGGCAAAGGAACAGGACACGGGGTGAGAGTGAGAAAAAAGCGGATGCCTTGCATCCGCTTTTTCTTATTTGTGCAAGAATTCCTTGTACTCTTCCGCCTCGTGGACATAGCCTGCGGCGCTGCGGAGGTTGGCGGCGATCTCCTCCTCGGTGACGGCGCGGCGCACCTTGGCAGGGCTGCCCATCACCAGAGAGCCGTCGGGGATGTCCATGTTCTGGGGCACCAGCGCGCCGGCGGCCACAATGCAGTTTTTGCCGATGACGGCGCCGTTGAGCACGATGGCGCCCATGCCGATGAGGGTGTTATCGCCCACGGTGCAGCTGTGGAGGATGGCGCCGTGGCCCACGGTCACGTCGTCGCCGATGGCCATGGGCAGGCCGGGGTCGGCGTGCAGGACGCAGTTATCCTGAATGTTGGTGCGCTTGCCCACCGTGATGGGCACAAATTCCGAGCGGGCCACAGCACCGAAGAAAAAGCTGCTCTGCTCGCCCACGGTCACATCGCCCAGCACAGTGGCGTTGGGGGCGATGAAGGCGGAAGGGTGGATAGAGGGTGTTTTCATCGCAGCCACCTCACTTGAAGAGCCAGCGGGCCACCAGAATGACCACGCAGGCGCCGGCCACACCGATGATGATGGAACCCACGGTGCCGGTGGCGGCGATGCCGATGGTGCCGGCCAGCCAGCTGCCCACGGCGGAGCCTACGATGCCCAGTACGATGCTGCGCAGGATGCCGCCCTTGCTGTGCATCAGCTTACCGGCGATCCAGCCGATGATGCCGCCGAGGATCAAAGATACGATCATGGCGCGGCTCCTTTACTTTTCCACGATGTGGACGTTCAGGTGGTTGTAGGTCATTTCCACGCTGCTTTCGGCGAAGCAGGCACGGATATTCTCCAGAGACTCGAAATACACATCCCAATAGTCGGCGCAGTCACACCACATACGTACATAGTAGGAGATGCTGCTCTCGCCGTAGGAAGCCACCAGCACCACGGGAGCGGGATCGGCCATGACCTTGGCAGTGCGGGCCACGGCCTCCAGGCAGGCGCGACGTACATCCTCCACGGAAGCGTCGTAGGAAGCGGTGATGGTGTGGTCCACGCGGCGCTTGCCCAGGGCGGTGTAGTTGACCACCTTGCCGGCGGACAGGGCGCTGTTGGGGATCACCACGCGCAGGTTATCGGGAGTATCCAGATAGGTGTAGGAAAGGGTCATCTTGGCCACAGTGCCGGCGCCGTTGGGGGTGTCCACATAGTCGCCCTCCTTGAAGGGCTTGTTAAGCAGGATGACGATACCGCCGGCGATGTTGCTCAGCACGCTCTGCACCGCCAGAGAGACGGCCAGGGTGAAGACGCTGAGCATAGCCACCAGAGAGGTGACAGGGATGCCCAGAGAGTCGGCCACGATGAGAATGGCGATGATCCACAGAACGGTGCGGATGCCGCCCAGGGCATAGCCGCGGACGCGCTCGTCAATGGAGGGGCGTGTCAGCAGCTTGCGGAAGATGGACATCACGATCTTGATGGTGATCAGGCAGATGATAAGGGTGACGACGGCACCCAGCACGCCGGCCAGAGTCAGGCTACCCAGGTTCAGGTCGGCGGCGTTGGAGACGCCAAGAGAAGTGAGAAGTTGTTCCACGGTAGAACCTCCTTAAAAGATGGAATAGACAAATTATATCACCCCGCGCGGGGTTTGACAAGAAGTTGTCGTTATCCCTGCAATCGCGGATGGATATTTTACATTTGAAAAAGTTTGCTGCATAATAAGACTGCGGTCATGCCGCACAGAAGAAAAAGAGAAAAAGATATGTATAAGAGACAAAAAAGGAGAGAGAAAAAATGGACAAGTTTTTCCGCGTGACGGAGAAGGGCTCCACCATCCGTCGTGAATTCACCGCGGGCCTGACCACCTTCATGGCCATGGCCTACATCCTGATGGTCAACGCCGGCATGTTCGCTGAACTGGGCACTGTGTCCTATGGCGCCATCTACATCGCCACTGCCATTTCCGCTATCGTCGGCACCGTGCTGATCGGTCTGCTGGCCAATCTGCCTCTGGCACAGGCCTCCGGTATGGGCCTGAACGCCTTCTTCGTTTACACGGTTTGCTTCGGCTTCGGCCTGAGCTATGCCAACGCCCTGGTGCTGGTCCTGTTTGACGGTATCATCTTCCTGATCCTGACCGTCACCGGTCTGCGCAAGATCATCTTTGACGCCATTCCTCAGGCTGTCAAGACCGCCATCTCCGCCGGTATCGGCCTGTTCATCGCCTTCATCGGCATGCAGAATGCCGGCATCGTGGTGGATGACGGTGCTACTCTGGTGAACCTGCACTCCTTCAATCTGCTGGGTGGCAATGTGACCTGGGCTGACATCTTCCCCATCCTCGTCACCCTGCTGGCCGTGTTCGCCATCGGTGCCATGGCCTACAAGAAGGTCAAGGGCGCTGTGCTGTGGGGCATCCTGGGCTCCGCCGTGGTGTACTACGTGGTGGGCCTGATCACTGTTCCCGAGTTCTATGCCACCGCCGTAGCTCCCAACCTGACCTCCGACTTCTTCGGCGCTTTCAAGGATTTCGGCTCCCAGGCCTTCCTGAAGGTCTTTACCGAGGGCTTTGACTTCTCCGCTTACATCGCTGCCAACGGCATGGCCTCCTTCGTCGTCATGTTCCTGACCACGATGCTGGCCTTCTGCATGGTGGACATGTTCGATACTCTGGGCACCCTGTTCGGCGCCTGCTCCGCCGGCGACCTGCTGGATGAGAACGGCGACATCCCCAACATGAACCGCGCTATGCTGGCTGACGCCGTGGCTACCTGCACCGGTGCTGTCTGTGGTACCTCCACCGTCACCACCTTCGTGGAGTCCTCCGCCGGCGTGGCCGAGGGCGGTAAGACCGGCCTTGCTTCCATGTCCACCGCGCTGTTCTTCTTCATCGCCATGTTCCTGGCTCCCGTTGCCCAGCTGATCCCCACCTATGCCTGCGCTGCCGCTCTGATCTATGTGGGCGTGCTGATGATGAGCAACGTGCGCAACATTGATTGGAACGACCCCGCTGTGGCTGTCCCCGCTTTCCTGACCATCTCCTTCATGCCCCTGACCTATAACATTTCCTACGGTATTGCCTTCGGTCTGATCGCCTATGTGCTGATCAAGCTGTTCTCCGGCAAGGTCAAGGAAGTGAACGCGGCCACCTGGGTCATCACCCTGCTGTTCGCCGTGATGTTCTTTGTGTCCCGCTAAACGCAATATTTTTGATGCAAAAACAGAGCTGCCGCAGGGCAGCTCTGTTTTTTGGTGCGGAAAAAGGAAAAATTTTCTTACATCCTCTGGAAATTTGTGGTATAATAACCCTCGGTGAAATCGCATCCGATGCGGAAAGAGAGGGTGAGCGGATATGTTTGCGGTGGATGAACTGGTGGTTTACGGCGGCGAAGGTGTGTGCCGCGTGGCGCAGATCGGCCCGTCGTCCATCCCCGGCGCGGACAAAACAAAGCTCTACTATACGCTGCTGCCCCTGTACCGCACCGGTCAGGTGCTCACGCCGGTGGATACCCGGGTGCTGATGCGTCCCGTGCTGACGCGGGAGGAGGCGCAGGCGCTGATCGCTGCGCTGCCCGAGCTGGAGCCGGAGGGGGGCCCTGCCGGCAATCCCCGTCTGCTGAAGGATCACTACCAGAAGGTGGTCAGCTCCTACGACTGCGCCGCTATGATCCGGCTGATCCGTGCCTTGGCGCTGCGCCGCCGCCATGCGCTGGACCACGGTAAAAAGCCCAGCCAGATGGATGAGCGCTATCTCAAACAGGCGGAAGACCGCCTGTATGGTGAGTTGGCCGCAGCGCTGATGACGGGCCGCGACGAGGTGGCAGGCCATATTCGCCTGCAGTATCCCCAATGGCCGGAAATGTGAATCGAAAAAAGTCGCAAAGTGGTTAACTTTGCGACTTTTTTGCAGAAAAGCGAAAATTTGCGATTGACCGTAACGGAGATAGCGGTTATAATGTAGAAAAGATAACGGAGAACCGCTAAGTATAGCGAACAACGGAAGCTTGGAACTGTGCAGGGACTGACCCTCTCCTGCGCGGAGTCCATAAAAAGCAGGACGCGCAAGCGTCCTGCTTTTTTGTATAGGGGGATTATTCGTAGTATACGGGGTTGTCGAAATTTCGCACCGTTTCGCCGCGCTTGGTGTCATAAACGTAAACGATGTTGACCTCCTCATAGGCAAGGCGCATGGCAAAATTCTTGGCCTCGCCGATATCGTTGGTCTCGAAAAAGGGGGTAAATTCCGTGCCGGGCAGATCCCGGCGCCACATGACCTGAAAACGCATGGCAGTTCCTCCGCAATGTTTTTTTCAGTATACCCCAGACGGGCGGTAATTGCAACGGTTTTTCGCCGGCAGAAAAAAAGCGAAAAAAGACCTTTCCTTCCGCCGGCTTGTGGGGTATAATACAATAGTTGGAATAAGTGCTCATGAGAGGGAGATGCATCATGAAGATCGGATTCGATAACGACAAGTATCTGGAACTGCAGGCCCATCATATCCGCCAGCGGGTGGCACAGTTCGGCGGCAAGCTGTACATGGAGTTTGGCGGAAAGCTGTTTGACGACCATCACGCAGCCCGTGTGCTGCCCGGCTTCCAGCCCGACAGCAAGATCCGTATGCTGGCCACCATGAAGGACGAGGTGGAAATCGTTGTGGTCATCTCCGCCGGCGACATCGAGAAGAACAAGATGCGCGGCGATCTGGGCATCTCTTACGATGAGGACGTGCTGCGACTGATGGACGTGTTCCGTCAGCTGGGCTTCTATGTGGGCAGCGTGGTCATCACCCAGTATGCCGGCCAGAGCGGCGCCGATACCTTCATCAAGCGCCTGACCGCGCTGGGCGTCAAGTGCTATCGCCACTATCCCATCGCCGGCTATCCCTCCGATGTGGCCCACATCGTCAGCGACGAGGGCCTGGGCAAGAACGACTACATCGAGACCAGCCGCCCCGTGGTGGTGATCACCGCCCCCGGCCCCGGCAGCGGCAAAATGGCCACGTGCCTGAGCCAGCTTTATCACGACCATAAGCGGGGCATTGCCGCCGGCTACGCCAAGTATGAGACCTTCCCCGTCTGGAATCTGCCCTTGAAGCATCCGGTGAATCTGGCTTACGAGGCGGCCACGGCGGACCTCAACGATGTGAACATGATCGACCCGTTCCATCTGGAGGCCTACGGCGAGACCACGGTGAACTACAACCGCGACGTGGAGATCTTCCCCGTGCTCAACGCCATGTTCCAGAAGATCCAGGGCGAGTCGCCCTATAAATCCCCCACGGACATGGGCGTGAATATGGCGGGCTTCGCCATTGTGGACGACGCGGTGTGCCGCGCCGCCTCGCAGGTGGAGATCCTGCGGCGCTACTATAAGACCATGGTGCAGAAGGTCCGCGGCGAGTGCGAGGAGAGCACCGTGCGCAAGCTGGAGATCGTGATGCAGCAGGCAAACGTCACGCCTGAGATCTGCCCCGCCGTGGGTGCGTGCCTTGACAAGGCCGCCGAGACCGGCAAGCCGGCCGGCGCCATGGTGCTGGGCGACGGCACGGTGGTGACAGGCAAGACCTCGTCCCTGTTGGGCGCCTCGGCAGCCCTGCTTCTCAATGCGCTCAAGCATATGGCGGGCATCGACCCGGAGATCGAGCTCATCGCCCCGGAGGTCATCGAGCCTATCAGCGTGCTGAAAACCGCCAATCTGGGCCACCGCAACCCCCGCCTCCACTCCGATGAGGTGCTCATCGCGCTGGCTATCTCCGGCGTCAGCGATCCGCTGGCTGCCAAGGCGCAGGAGCAGCTGGGGAAGCTGCGCGGCTGTGACGCCCACTTCTCCGTCATCATCTCCGGCGAGGATATCCAGCTCTATCAGCGGCTGGGCATCAACGTCAGCTGCGAGCCGAAATACGAAGTCAAAAAGTTGTACCACAAATAAAGAAGAAAGTGGCCGCGGCGCGGCCACTTTCTTATCGGAAAGGAAGAACTATGCACAACATCGCCCAGACGCTGGCGCAGGAGCTGAAGGTCTCCGCCCAGCACGTGGAAAACGTCATCGCCCTGCTGGACGAGGGCAACACCATCCCCTTCATCGCCCGCTACCGCAAGGAGCTGCACGGCAGCATGGACGACACCACCCTGCGCACCCTCAGCGACCGGCTGACGTACCTGCGCAATCTGGCCCAGCGCAAGGAGGAGGTCAAAAACGCCATCGCCGGTCAGGAAAAGCTGACCGAGGAGCTGGCCGCCGCCATCGACAAGGCGGTGACGCTGGCCGAGGTGGAGGACCTGTACCGCCCCTACAAGCAGAAGCGCCGCACCCGCGCCACCATGGCCAAGGAAAAGGGTCTCGAGCCCCTGGCTCAGCTGATCTTCGAGCAGAAGGACAAGCGCCCCGTTGCGGAAATGGCGCAGGAGTATATCGACGGGTCAAAGGGCGTGGAGACGGTGGAAGACGCTTTGGCCGGTGCCAACGACATCATCGCCGAGTGGATCGCTGACGACGCCGCCATCCGCAAGGAGCTGCGGGAGCTGACGGTGAAAAAGGGCAGCCTGCGCACCGTGGCCGCCAAGGAAGAGGACAGCGTCTACCGCCTGTACTACGACTTCAGCCAGCCCATCGCCAAGCTGGCGGGCCACCAGATCCTGGCCATCAACCGCGGCGAGAAGGAAGAGTTTTTGAAGGTGTCCGTGACGCTGGACCGCGAGTGGGCGCTGGGCCTCATCTGGAACCGCGCCGTCAGCGGCCGCGGCGAGAGTGCCGCCTTCGTCCGCACCGCCTGCGAGGACGGCTTTGACCGTCTGCTGTGGCCCTCCATGGAGCGTGAGATCCGCACCATGCTGACCGATACTGCCTGCGAGGGCGCCATCGCCATGTTCGCGCTGAACCTGCGTCCCCTTTTGATGCAGCCCACCGTCAAGGGCCATGTGACCATGGGCCTTGACCCCGGCTATGCCCACGGCTGCAAGGTGGCCGTCATCGACGGCACCGGTAAGGTGCTGGACACCACCGTGGTGTATCCCACCTACGGTCAGCGCCAGAAGGATGAGGCCATCCGCAAGCTGGGCGCTATGGTGCGCCGTCACGGCGTGGAGCATATTGCCATCGGCAACGGCACCGCCAGCCGCGAAACGGAGCAGATGGCGGTGGAGCTGATCCGCACTTTGGGTGGCGGTGTGGCCTACATGATCGTCAACGAGGCCGGTGCCTCTGTGTATTCTGCCAGCAAGCTGGCCGCCGAGGAATTCCCCGAGTTTGATGTGAACCTGAGAAGCGCCGTGTCCATCGCCCGCCGCATGCAGGACCCGCTGGCCGAGCTGGTGAAGATCGACCCCAAGGCCATCGGCGTGGGTCAGTATCAGCACGATATGCCCCAGAAGCGTCTGGATGAGACCCTCTCCGGCGTGGTGGAGGACTGCGTCAACGCCGTGGGCGTGGATGTGAACACCGCCAGCGCCAGCCTGCTGGGCCGCGTGTCCGGCCTCAACGGCACCACGGCGAAAAATATCGTCAAGTACCGCGAGGAGAACGGCATTTTCACCGCCCGCCGCCAGCTTTTGAAGGTGCCCAAGCTGGGCCCCAAGGCCTTTGAGCAGAGCGCCGGCTTCCTGCGCGTGCCGGAGAGCAAGTCTGTGCTGGACAACACCGGCGTCCACCCCGAGAGCTATGCCGCCGCCGAAGCGCTGCTGGCGCTGTGCGGCTATACCCTCAGCGATGTGGCGAAGGGCGAGATCGCCCTGCTGGAGCAGAAGGTGAAGCTGCTGGGTGAGGAAAAAGTGGCCGAAAAGATCGGCGTGGGCGTGCCCACCCTGCGGGATGTGGTGAAGGAGCTGATGAAGCCCGGCCGCGACGTCCGTGATGACCTGCCCGCCCCCATCCTGCGTACCGACGTGCTGGATATCAAGGATCTCTCGCCCGGCATGGTGCTGACCGGTACGGTGCGTAACGTGGTGGACTTCGGTGTGTTTGTGGACATCGGCGTCCATCAGGACGGCCTTGTGCACATCTCGCAGGTGTGCAATAAGTTCATCAAGCACCCCAGTGAGATGGTGGCCGTGGGCGATATCGTCAAGGTGGTGGTGCTGGAAGTGGACGAGAAGAAGCACCGCATCGGCCTTTCCATGAAGCAGGTGCCCAAAGAGCAGAAATAAGCATAAAAAGAGAACTGCCGCACAGGCAGTTCTCTTTTTATACGCCCTTATACTTTTTGCGCGTGGCAAGGCCGCCGCGGATGTGGCGCTGGGCCTTGTTCTCTTCCAGTATTTCCTTTGCCTGCAGATACAGCTGCCGGTTGATGAAGGGCAGCCGCTCGGCGATATCCTTATGCACCGTGGATTTGCTAACGCCAAATTGTTTGGCCGCCTGCCGCACGGTGGCGCGGTTTTCCACAATGTACAAAGCGAGGTCGCATGCCCGCTGTTCCAGATTCCCGTTCATCGCTTACCTCTCTCCCATGATGCTTCTGCCCTATCCTATGACACAGGGGGAGAAAAAAGTACGAATGATTGACACCGGCGGCATGGGAGGCTAAAATAAATGGCAGAAAAACACTTCTCTTGAGGAGGAACCATCCTATGCCCCAGCTGAGTAAACGCGTGGACACCTTTACCGATTCCGTCATCCGCCGCATGACCCGCATCAGCGACGAGACCCCCGGCAGCATCAACCTGTCCCAGGGTTTCCCTGACTTTGACCCGCCGGCGATCCTGCTGGAGGCCATGCGCGAGATGTCCGGCGGTGGTGAGCAGCACCAGTACCCCATCACCTTCGGCTCGCCCAATCTGCGCCGCTGCATCGCGGAGAAGTATTCTCCCATTCTGGGCCGCACCATCGACCCCGAGACGGAGGTCACCATCACCTGCGGCGGCACGGAGGCCATGCTGTGCACCGTGCTGGCCATCTGCAATCCCGGCGACAAGGTCATCGCCTTCTCGCCTGTCTATGAAAACTACGGCACCGACGCCATTTTGAGCGGCGCCCAGCCCATCTATGTGCCGCTGGTGCCGCCCAGCTACGACTTTGACCGCGCCGTTTTGGAGGATGCCTTCCGTCAGGGCGCCAAGGCCATCATTGTCTGTAACCCCTCCAACCCCTGCGGCAAGGTGTTTACCCGGGAGGAGCTGGAGTTCATTGTGGGTCTGGCGGAAAAGTACGACGCCTACGTTATCACCGACGAGGTGTATGAGCACATCGTCTTCCCGCCCCATGTACATACCATGGCGGCGTCCCTCCCCGGCGCTTATGAGCGGGTCATCACCTGCAATTCCCTCTCGAAGACCTTCTCCATCACCGGCTGGCGCCTTGGCTTTGTCATCGCCGAGCCGGAGGTGTCCGAGTACATCAAGAAAGTCCACGATTTTACCACCATCGGCGCCCCTGCGCCTTTGCAGGAGGCGGTGTGTAAGGCTTTTACGCTGGGTCAGGATTACTATGACGACATGCTGGCCACCTACAGCCGCAAACGTGACATTTTCTGCGGCGGCCTCAGCGAGATCGGCCTCCCTCACACGGTGCCGCAGGGCTCCTATTTCGTGATGGTGGATATCTCCGCCTTTTTGGAAAAGGAGAAGTTCGCCGGCTGGACGGACCTGGAGTTCTGCGAGTGGATGGTGAAGGAAGTGGGCGTGGCCGCCGTGCCCGGCTCCAGCTTCTTCGCCGAGCCGGTGAACCATCTTATCCGCCTCCACTTTGCCCGCAGCGAGGAGTCCCTCCGCGAGGCGGTGCGGAGATTGGGGATGTTGAAGAAGTATCTGTAAGGAGGAATCACCATGCGTCAGAATTTTGGAGCCAAGCCGTGGCTGTATCCCATGCCGGTGCTGATGATCGGCACCTACAACGCCGACGGTACGGCCAACATCATGAATGCCGCATGGGGCGGCATCAGCGAGGAAAACGAGATCACCATCTGCGTGGATGCCAGCCACAAGACGGCGGAGAACCTGCAGCAGCGCGGTGCATTCACCGTCAGCATCGGTACGGTCGACATGCTGGTTTCCTGCGACTATGTGGGCATTACCTCCGGCAACCAGACCCCCGACAAGACGGAGCGGGCCGGTTTCCACGCGGTGAAGGCGGAAGCTGTGGACGCGCCCTGTTTTGCCGAGCTCCCCATGGCGCTGGAGTGCCGCGTGGTGAGCTATGACACCGATACCTGCCGTCTGGTGGGCGAGATCGTCAACGTCAGCGCCGATGAATCGGTGCTGACGGAGGGGAAGATCGACCCCAAGAAGCTGCGGCCTATTACCTACGATCCGGTGCACCACGACTATCTGGCGCTGGGCGAGACTGTGGGCAAGGCGTTTTGTGACGGGAAGAAGCTGAAATAAGAAAAAAAGCTGCGGCCGCTGAGCGGTCGCAGCTTTTCTTGCAATAAACAGGGCTTGAGGAGGTGCGGCGGAATGAAGACTGTGGAATACGGAAAAGATCACCGGGATGTGATCGTGCTGCTGCATGGAGGGGGCCTGTCCTGGTGGAACTTTCAGGAAGCGGCAGAGCTGCTGCAGCAGGACTTCCGTGTAGTGCTTCCTGTGCTTGACGGACATGCCGGCAGCGATCGGGATTTCACCACCATCGAGGCCAACGCCGCAGCGGTGATCGACTACGTCGAGCGGCATTGCGGCGGCCATGCAGCCCTGCTGGGCGGTGTGTCGCTGGGCGGACAGATCGCAGCGGAGATATTGGCGCAGCGCCCGGATATCTGCCGGGCGGTGGTGCTGGAGAGCGTGTCGGCCATCCCCATGCCCATGACGGAGAAGCTGGTGGGACCCATGATAGCCACCAGCTATGGGCTGATCCAAAAGCCGTGGTTTGCCCGGTGGCAGTTCCAAGCGCTGGGCATCGACAGTCGATGGTACGAGGACTATTACCGGGACACCTGCGCCATTTCCCGGGACGACATGACGGCATTCCTGCGTGCCAACGCCGCCTATGAGGCCCGGCGGGAGCTGGCATGCACGGCGGCGAAGGCGTTGGTACTGGTGGGCGAAAAGGAGACGGGGCAGATGCGCCGCTCGGCCCGGAAGCTGCAGGAACTGATCCCGGACAGCGTGTTGGAGGTATTGCCGGGGCTGGGCCACGGACAGTATGCCATCAACCACGGCGAGTCCTTTGCGAAAAAACTGAGGGAACTGCTGCGGGAGACGGGCGGTTGACATGTGGTTGCTTTACGAAAAGGTTCACTTTTGGTAGGATAGAGGCAGGAGGTGAGACGGATGAGTCTGGCTGAAAATATCCGTGCCCGGCGGCAGGAACTGAAGCTGTCGCAGGTCTATGTGGCCGACCGGCTGGGCGTCAGCCGTCAGGCGGTTTCCAAGTGGGAGGCGGGCCGGTCGGAGCCCACGGCGAGCAATCTGGTGGATCTGGCGGAGCTGCTGGAGATCAGTGTTTCTGATCTGGTGAAAGCGCCGTCTGCGCCGTCGGCGGAGGAGAAGTCCACTCTGATCCTGCGGACGAACCTGAGCCTCATGGCCATCATCCTGCAGGCGGGTGTGCTGAATTCCTGCACCTATGCCACCTACACCGTGGTGGAGGGGGAGAAAGTTCCGGACCACGGATTCATGCTCTTCAAGCTGGCGCTGCTGCTTGCCTGCTCGGTGTGGATGGCGTGGAATCTGCGCTACGAAAAGGACTTGGTGCAGCGGCGGAAGAACAGCCGCATCGAACTTGTCTACTGCTGCGTGCAGGCGGCGGTCGCCCTGTGTACGTATCATTTCGGGTTGGGCCTGTTGGGTACGCTGCTGATCCTGACGGTTCTGCTCTTCTACGTGCTACATATCAACCCTAAGTACATGAACCGACCCTTTGGCAAAAAGGATGTGTTTCAATGAAAAATTCCCGCCTCGCGGCGGGAATTTT
Organism: Oscillospiraceae bacterium; assembly: GCA_015067525.1. Classification (GTDB taxonomy): domain Bacteria; phylum Bacillota; class Clostridia; order Oscillospirales; family Oscillospiraceae; genus Vescimonas. The sequence continues at coordinate 43,478 of SVMH01000003.1, forward strand.
TTGCGTCTTTTTTCAGTTGATGCCGTCCAGATAGTGGCAGGCGGCCATGGCGGCGATGGCGCCGTCGGCGGCGGCGGTGGTCACCTGACGGATGCGCTTGCTGCGGCAATCACCGGCCACGAAGAGACCGGCGGTGTCGGTGAGGCAGTCCTCGGCGGAGTCGAAGTAGCCCCAGGCGTTGAGCTTGGCAAAGGCGGCGAAGTCGTCGTTCTCCGGCTGGAGACCCACAGCCAGGAAGGCGCCGTCCACGGCGATCTCGAACTTTTCGCCGGTCACGTCATTCTTCAGACGCAGGCCGGTGAGAGCACCGTCGGTGGTGAGGTACTCGTCCACCAGCGTGGAGAAGAAGACCTCCACGTTGTTCTTTTCCAAAATGGCCTCGGCCAGCTTTTTCTCGCCGGTGAAGTCGGCCAGGTTCTGTACGATGGTCACCTTGCTGCACACCTCGCTGAGGAGGAGCGCTTCCTGCAGGGCGGAGTTGCCGCCGCCGATCATGGCGGCGTGCTGGCCGGTGTAGAAGGCACCGTCGCACACGGCGCAGAAGGAGATGCCGTTGCCCACCAGCTCTTCCTCGCCCTCGAGGCCCAGCATGCGGTGCTTGACGCCCAGCGCCAGAATGACGGCGCGGCCTTCAAAGGTGCTGCCTTCTTCGGTGCAGACGGTGAAGTCGGCATCGGTCTTTTCAATGGCGGTGACCTTTTCCAGCTCCAGATCGGCGCCCAGATTCACAACCTGCTCCACCAGCTTGTCGGCAAACTCCGCGCCGCTGATCTGGATGGTGCCGGGGATATTCTCCACCTTGGGAGAGAAGGCGATCTGGCCGCCAAAGCCGTTCTTTTCAATAACGACAACGCTTCTGCCGCCGCGCAGGGCGTAGACGGCAGCGGTCAGGCCGGCGGGGCCGCCGCCGACGATCACGATATCATACATAGCAATTACCTCACTTTACGTTCTCGTGAAAAGAGCCGGGCGGGTGCCCGGCTCTTTTGGGTTGTTTACAGGGAAGCCAGATACTTCTTGATCTCGGGCACGCTGTAGTAGCTTGCGAAGCTGTCACCGTTGGTGATGATCAGGGTGGGAGCGCCCTTGACGTTGTAGGCGCGGCACAGGTCCAGATCGTCCTCGGCGATGTGCTTTTCAAAAGCCACACCGGCCTTATTCAGCAGCGTCTCGGCCACGCGGCAGTTGGGGCAGGTGGTGCGGGAAATCAGCATGACCTTGCCCTCGCCGGCGGCCACGGGAGCGGCAGCGGGAGCTTCTTCCACCACGGGAGATTCGACCACTGCAGCGGCAGGCGCTTCGGCCTTGGCGGAAGGAGCGGCGCTGACTTCGGGCTTGTAGGTCTTGCGGTCCTGATACTCCTGTGCCTTACCGTCGTTCCAGTTCTGCACGGGGCGGTAGTAGCCGGTGATGCGGCTGTAGACCTCGGTCTTGCGGCCGCAGTGGGGGCAGGTGAACTGCTCGCCGGGCAGATAGCCGTGGTCGGCGCAGACGGAATAGGTGGGGGAGAGGGTGTAGTAGGGCAGCTCGTAGTTCTCGGCAATGGTGCGCACCAGCTTGGCGGCAGCCTTCCAGTCGGGCAGCTTTTCGCCAAGGAAGGTGTGGAACACGGTGCCGGAGGTGTACAGGGGCTGCAGCTTATCCTGAATGTCCAGCGCCTCGAACACGTCCTCGGTGTAGCCCACGGGCAGGTGGCTGGAGTTGGTGTAGTAGGGGGTGGCGCCCTCGTGAGCGGTGATGATGTCGCCGAAGCGGCTCTTGTCGTGCTTGGCCAGACGATAAGAGGTGGATTCGGCGGGAGTGGCTTCCAGGTTGTAGAGGTCGCCGTACATCTCCTGATAGTCGCTCAGACGCTCGCGCATGTGGTTGAGCACCTTCACGGCGAAGTCCTGCGCCTCGGTGTGGGTCAGATCCTTGCCCAGCCACTTGGCGTTGAGGGTGGTCTCGTTCATACCCACCAGACCGATGGTGGAGAAGTGGTTGTCAAAGGTGCCGAGATACCGCTTGGTGTAGGGGTAGAGGCCCTCTTCCAGGAACTTGCCCACGGTGGTGCGCTTGATCTTCAGGCTGCGGGCGGAGATGTCCATCAGGCGGTCCAGACGGGCGAAGAAGTCGGCCTCGTCCTTGGCAAGATAGGCGATGCGGGGCAGGTTGATGGTGACAACACCGATGGAGCCGGTGGACTCACCGCTGCCGAAGAAGCCGCCGGACTTCTTGCGCAGCTCGCGCAGGTCCAGACGCAGGCGGCAGCACATGGAGCGCACATCGCTGGGTTCCATATCGGAGTTGATGTAGTTGGAGAAATAGGGGGTGCCGTACTTGCTGGTCATCTCGAAGAGGAGCTTGTTGTTCTCCGTCTCGGACCAGTCGAAGTCGCGGGTGATGGAGTAGGTGGGGATGGGATACTGGAAGCCGCGGCCGTTGGCGTCGCCCTCGATCATGACCTCGATGAAGGCGCGGTTGACCATGTCCATTTCCTTCTTGCAGTCGCCGTAGGTGAAGTCCTGGGGCTTACCGCCCACGATGGCGGGCTGGTCAGCAAGGTCGGCGGGGCAGGTCCAGTCCAGCGTGATGTTGGAGAAGGGAGCCTGGGTACCCCAGCGGCTGGGGGTATTGACGCCGTAGATGAAGCTCTCCACGCAGTGCTTGACGTCGATGTAGCTCATGTTGTCGGCCTTGACGAAGGGGGCGAGGTAGGTGTCAAAGCTGGAGAAAGCCTGGGCGCCGGCCCACTCGTTCTGCATGATGCCCAGGAAGTTGACCATCTGGTTACAGAGGGTGGCCAGGTGCTTGGCGGGGGCGGAGGTGATCTTGCCGGTGACGCCGCCGAGACCCTCGGTAATGAGCTGGCGCAGGCTCCAGCCGGCGCAGTAGCCGGTGAGCATGCTCAGATCGTGCAGGTGGATGTCGGCGTTGCGGTGGGCGTTGGCGATCTCCTCATCGTAGATCTCGCTGAGCCAGTAGTTGGCAGTAATGGCGCCGGAGTTGGAGAGGATCAGACCGCCCACGGAGTAGGTGACGGTGGAGTTCTCCTTCACGCGCCAGTCGCTGACCTTCAGATAGCCGTCCACCAGACCCTTGTAGTCCAGAATGGTGGAGCTCATGTTGCGCAGCTTCTCGCGGTTCTTGCGGTACAGGATGTAGGCCTTGGCCACGTCGGAGTAGCCGGCCTTCTGCAGCACCGTTTCCACGCTGTCCTGAATGGTTTCCACGTCGATGCGGCCGCCGCGGATGCGGGAGGCGTAGTCAGCGGTGACCATGAGGGACAGCATATTGATGATGTCGTCGCTGTAGGGGATCTGGGTGGCCTCGAAGGCCTTGGTGATGGCGTTGCTGATGCGGGTGATGTTGAAATCAACCACTTTTCCGTCGCGTTTGATGACCTGATACATGACTCGCTCTCCTTTATATTCCTCTTAATGTTGTTTCTTTGATATAGGGTCGGACCGCCTCGCACATGGCCTCCATCTTCTCGGGGGCGAGGGGGGTCAGGCCGGTGCCGATGAGGTCGCCGGAATCCACAAATTGCTGGAGAAAATAGCGGCGTGCGCCGTGGAGCCACCCACCAATGGCTGCCACATCTTCCACCGTATGGAGGGGGTGGGCAAGGGTGGTGCGGAATTCGTAGTCAACGCCGCTTGCCATGAGGAGCGATGCGCTCTCACGGACCGTCTCCAGTACGTCCACGCCGCCGCAGGTTTCGGTATAGCGGGCAGGACTGTTTTTGATGTCCATGGCTACGTAGTCCGCCAGACCTTCAGAAAGGATGGCACGCAGCATTTGGGGGTTGGTGCCGTTGGTGTCCAGCTTCACCTCGTAGCCCAGCAGGTGGATCTGCCGCAGCAGATCGGGCAGGTCGGGGTAGAGGGTAGGCTCACCGCCGGTGACGCACACGCCCTGCAGCCGGCCGCGGCGCTTTTGGAGGAAGGCGAGAAGCTCGTCCACCGTCATGGGCGGGGGGCTGTCCTGCCGCGGAAGCACCAGCGAGGCGTTGTGGCAGAAGGGGCAGCGCAGATTGCAGCCGGGGAGAAACACGGTGCAGGCGATGCGGCCAGGGAAATCCAGCAGCGTCAGCTTTTGCAGACCCGCAATTTGCATCATTACCCCTCCTTTGCGCGCGTACACACAAAGTATAGTACGCGGAAAGGCGCTTGTCAACAAGATTTGGGAATGTTTCCTTAAAAGAGACACAAGATATTGTGTTGACGAGAGTCGATAGCAGAAATGGAGAAAAGGTTATGTTTCTGCGATGAACTGGGGGAAAAGGGGTGTTTGCAGGGTAAAAAAGACCCCGGCAGACGGGTGTCTGCCGGGTGAAGGGAGAACTTATTCCTGCTCCAGAGTGAGGCCCAGAAGGCCCAGCTGGTATTCGATCTCGTCCAGACCCTCCTGGGTCATGTTGCGCACCTTTTTCAGGTCGGATACAGACATCTGCCGCAGTTGGCGCACGCCGGTGATGCCGTGGCCGTCAAGGCTGACGCGGGTGCGCAGGCTCAGGCCCAGATCTTCCAGCGACATGTCACGCCGTCTTTCTTCGGCAGCGGGTGCGGGAGGCGTGACCACTTCGGCCACGGGAACAGGGTCGGCACCGCACAGGCGGATGGTCTTGCCCTCGGCGGCGCGGCGGTTCAGCTCCGTCTCCAGCCAGCGGAGTTCTGCTTCGCAGATGGGGCAGCTGCCGTCACAGTCCGGCGCGCAGGGCTCCTCGGAGGACAGGAAGGGGATGTCGTTGAGCTGGGCAAGGGTGCGGCGCAGTTCGCGCAGCAGCTGGCGTTTTTCCGGATGGGTCATGGTAAAGTCCTCCGTGACGGTCATTTTCTATAGTATACCAAGTTTGCCTCAGCGGTGCAAGAAGAAATGCAATCTTGACAAAGCGGCGATGACGGTGGTAAACTAACGTAAACGATTAAACAATCTTTTAATTGACGGAGGCGTAAGCGATGAAAAAGACGTACAAGATCGAAGTGGACTGTGCCAACTGCGCCAACAAAATGGAGCAGGCAACCAATCAAATCGCCGGCGTGAAGAGCGCGGTGGTGAATTTTATGGCGCTGAAAATGACCGTGGAATTTGCTGACGGTGCCGACGAAAAGACCGTGATGGGCGCGGTGCTGAAGGCTTGCCGCAAGATAGAGCGGGACTGCGAGATTGATTTTTAAGGAGAAGCGTATGACGCGAAAACAGAAGAAGATGCTGGCGCGGATCCTTGTCAGCGCGGCGCTGATGGTGGCGCTGCTGTTTGTGCCGGCGGAGGGCTGGCTGCGCTTTACTTTGTGGATGGTGCCCTATCTCCTCATTGGCTATGACATCCTTTGGGACGCGGTGCGGGGCATCGTGGCCGGTCAGGTGTTTGACGAGAACTTCCTCATGGCGGTGGCCACGGTGGGCGCCGTGGCGCTGGGACTGATGGGCAGCGGCGACTACACCGAGGCGGTGGCGGTGATGCTTTTCTACCAGCTGGGCGAGTGGTTCCAGAGCTACGCCGTGGGCAAGAGCCGCCGCAGCATCGGCGCGCTGATGGATATCCGCCCCGACTTTGCCCGCGTGGAGCGCGGCGGGGAAACGGAGGAAGTGGATCCGGACGAGGTGGCCGTGGGCAGCGTCATCGTGGTGCAGCCCGGTGAGCGGGTGCCCATCGACGGTGTGGTGCTCTCCGGCGCGTCCGATCTGGACACGGCGGCCCTGACGGGCGAAAGCCTGCCCCGGGATGTGGGCGAGGGTGACGAGGTCATCAGCGGCTGCATCAATCTGACGGGCGTGCTGCGCCTGCGCACCACCAAGGGGTACGGTGAGTCCACCGTGGCGCGGATCCTGGATCTGGTGGAAAACGCCGGCAGCCGCAAGGCCAGGGTGGAGCACTTTATCTCCCGCTTTGCCCGGGTGTATACGCCGGCCGTCTGCGGCGCGGCGCTGGCGCTGGCGGTGCTGCCGCCGGTGGTTTGCCTTGCACTGGGCGATGCGCCGCTGTGGAGCCAGTGGTTGTACCGCGCGCTGACCTTTCTGGTCATCAGCTGTCCCTGCGCGCTGGTGATCTCCATCCCCCTGACCTTCTTTGCCGGCATCGGCGGCGCGGGACGCTGCGGCGTGCTGGTCAAGGGCGCCAACTTCCTCGAAGCGCTGGCGGATACCGACTGTGTGGTGTTTGACAAGACCGGTACCCTGACGCGCGGCACCTTTTCCGTCAGCGGTGTGTATCCGCAGCACATGGCGGCGCAGGAGCTGCTGGAGCTGACGGCTCTGGCGGAGAGCGCCTCCTCCCATCCCATCAGCCGCAGCCTTGTGGCGGCGTGGGGCGGCGAGGTGGACAGAAGCCGCGTGCAGAATATCCACGAGCGCAGCGGCCACGGCGTGCAGGCCACGGTGGACGGCCGCAGCGTGGCGGCGGGCAACCGCCGCTGGATGGCCGAGCTGGGAGTGGACTGCCCCGACTGCGCCGCGGCGGGCACCGTTGTCCACATATCGGTGGACGGTGTGTACGCCGGCTACATCGTGGTGTCCGATACGCTCAAGCCCCACAGCGCCGAGGCTATCGCGCAGCTGAAGGCGGCGGGCGTGAAGAAAACCGTGATGCTCACCGGTGACAACGAGGCGGCGGCACAGGCCGTGGCAGCCGCGGTGGGCGTGGATGAAGTCCGCAGCCGCCTGCTGCCCCAGGAAAAGGTGGCGGCGGTGGAGCAACTGCTGGCAAATCGGCGGGGCAAGCTGGCCTTCGTGGGCGACGGCGTCAACGACGCGCCGGTTCTCAGCCGCGCCGATATCGGCATCGCCATGGGCGCCATGGGCTCCGACGCGGCCATCGAGGCGGCGGATGTGGTGCTGATGGACGACGATCCTATGAAGATCGTCCGTGCCATCCGGATCGCCCGCCGGTGCCTTGCCATCGTGCGGCAGAACATCGTGTTTGCGCTGGGCGTAAAGGTGCTGTGCCTGCTGCTGGTAGCGGTGGGCGCGGCCGGCATGTGGCTGGGCATCTTCGCCGACGTGGGCGTGATGGTGCTGGCCGTACTCAACGCCATGCGGGCGCTGCGCGCAGGAGGAGAAAACTGAGATGAGCGAAAGAAAATTACCCCATGACCACGGCCATGATTCGGCCCACTATCTGGACCATATGCCCACGCCGGAAGGCTTCGCCGCCGTGTCGGCGGTGTATCAGCTGCTGGGGGACGCCAGCCGCTGCCGCATCTTCTGGCTGCTGTGCCACTGCGAGGAGTGCGTCATCAACATCGCCGCCATGGTGGAGATGAGCTCCCCCGCCGTGTCCCATCACCTGAAGCTCCTGCGCGCCGGCGGACTGATCGTCAGCCGCCGGGAGGGCAAGGAGGTCTACTACAAGGCCGCCGACACCGAAACGGCGCAGCTGCTGCACCGCATGATCGAGCAGGTGGTGCACCTGACGTGTCCCGATGAGGAATGAATACAGAACATCCGCAGCCCAACAGGGCTGCGGATTTTTTGTCGGCGGGGCAGGGACTTTACAGGGAGAAAAAAACAGATATAATAAGAAAAAAGCCAAGGAGGGCTGCGTATGAAGCGGGTTGTTATAGCGGTGCTGTGTGTTTTGCTGCTGAGTGGCTGCGGAGATTTCCACACAGCGCAGCCGGAATTGCACCGTGTGGAACTTGTGCAGGTATGGGCAACCGTGTCATCGGCCTACTATTTGGCAAGTGACGGAACGCTGTACAGTCCCGGCGCCGACAGTGATGCTGCATCCTACGTGCTTTATCAAGATCGAGAGAAAGGCATTGTGGCGGAGGGCGTGTGCTTCTTTGAAGAAATGGCGGGTGGTGGATACTACATCAACGAACAGAAGGAACTCTGCCTGTGGAACGAAGCGAATCTGCCACTGTACGGTTATGAAAAGAAAGCCGGTCATGCGGTGGTATGTACCGATGTGGCCTTTGCCGAATGGGGCGGCGATTGTATGCTGGTTCTGAAAGAAAACGGCGAGCTGTATTTGGCCGGTGAAATTGGCGGCGAGGAGTATACCATGGAGCAGCCGAAATTGCTGGGAAGCGATGTAACGGCCGCCGATACGGACGGTGTTTTGGCGATTTGGGCAAATGCGGAGGGGGAAATCTTTTCCTACGGTGATCCGACCCATCTTGCATGGTTTGACCATCAAATACTGCAGCAGCTGCGCGGTAAAAATGTGCAGGAATTGCATCTGGAACGCCATTATCTGGCGGCTTTAGCCGATAAGAATCTGTGGTGCTGCGGAGAAGACGGCAAACTACAGCTGCTGGGCGAGGCGGCGGAAACCGTTTCCTGCGCGTACAGAACTCTGGCGGCGTTGGAATCCGACGGCGCAATCCGCGTGTGGGGAAAATGCATCGGAAATGATGCCACACAGACAGAGACGGCGGAATACGTGACGTTAGACGGAGAAAACGTGGCGGAAAACGCGGTCAGCGTCATGGTTTCAGACGGTATGCTGAGCTACGTGGGAGATGACGGTTCGTCCTATATTTTCCATGCCGGTGGCTGCACAGATTTCTACGGAAATGCCACAAACGATAAATACGTGGGTATTGGCCGTGCGCCCAACGTCTGGATAGAATAAAAAATCCGCAGCCCAACAGGGCTGCGGATTTTTTGTCGGCGGGAGGCAAGCCCCCGCCCTACGACGAATATGTTTATCCGTCGTTGGCGAGGCTCACCACCGCGTCCCATGTCAGGGCGCCGGTAACGCCGGTCTGGGGCAGGCCTTGGCGCTGCTGCACGGCGCGGATGGCGTTTTCTGTGGCTTCGTCGTAAACGCCGGTGGGCTCGATGCGGGGGATCTCGGGCACATTTTGTGCGGCCTGCACGAGAAATCGCTGCAGCACCTCCACATCCCGCCCCGTTTGGCCTGGGGTCAGGACGCGGCCGGGATAGATCTCGTCCGCCGAGCCCAGTACGCCGGGGGCGATGGAGTTTCGCGTGGCGTCATATTGGCGGATGATGGCATTCCACGTGTCGCGGCCCACGATGCCGTCCTCCGCAAGGCCCTGCTGGCGCTGGAAGGCGCGGACAGTGGCCTCGGTGGCGGGGCCGAAGGTGCCGTTAAACTCCGGCAGGGGCAGCGCGTCGTCAAAATAGGCGAGGACGGAGAGGTAGTACTGGATCTGCCGTACCTCGTCGCCGCTGTCGCCGGGGCGCAGTACCACGGAAAACTGACGGCTCACGTCCTCCAGCGTCAGCCCCTCGGCGTTCAGCTCCGCAAGGCCCTTGACGCCATTGAAGACGGACTTGATCTTGTACCATGTGCCTTTGCCTACGATGCCGTCCTCCGTCAGGTTAAAAATGCGCTGGAAGGTGCGGACCGCCTGCTCGGTGGGTACATCGAAGATGCCGGTGGGCTCCAGACGGGGCCGCAGACCGGGATAGTTCTGGCCGATGCGGTTGAGCTGGCGCTGCAGCGTGCGCACATCCTCGCCGGCGGAGCCGAGGCGGTAGGGGAGCCCCCGGTAAGAGGGCAGATTCTGGGCGGTGGGTGCGTCGAAGAGGATGTTGATGTCGCTTCCGTAGTAATATTGCAGGATCTCGTAGGGCGTCAGGCCGTCCCGCGCCAGATCCACCGTGCCCCACTGGCTCAGCCCCGGACAGGTGGAGGTGGTGCCGTTGCAGTACTGGGTGAAGAAGGGCTGGACGAAGCCCTGCCGCACCACGTAGTCGTTAAAAAGATCATCCACAAGGCGGGAGACGTTGTCAAAGATCTCCCGCTCGTGGATATATTTCTGGTCGTAGCGGGTGGAATTGGTGATGTCAAAGTCGTAGCCGCGGCTGCGGTACCACTCGGTATACACGCGGTTGAGGGCAAAGGTGACCTGCGCGTAGATGTTGGCCCGCAGGGCGCTTTCCGGCCATGTGGGGTAAACTTCACTGGAGGCCACGTTTTTGATGTAGTCGATGAAGGGCACGCGGACATTGGCCGCGCCGGCATCATCGGGGTCGCCCAGATGGACGGTGATGTACTCGGGGATGCGGACGGGCATCACAGCACCTCCTGCGGCAGCGGCAGCGCCACGGGCAAAATGGCGGTGACGCCCTCGAAGATCTCGATCTCGTAGATCTGCGGCTCAAAATCGGGATGGGAGGCAAACACCTGATACAGGGCGCCGCGGCGGGCGCCGTCGGGGCTGAGGGAGGCGGCAATGGGCGGCGCGGGCAGGACAATGCCGCGGATGTTGCCATCGGCGTCGGTCTCACCGTCAAAAAAGAGGACCCGCGCGTCGGAAAAGCGGCCGATGACGCGGATGCGCACGCCCTTAGTGGGCAGCGCGCCGCGAGCGCGGCTGGCCTGCACCTTTAATGTGCCTGTGGCGGTGTTGCGGCGGAGGAACTCATCGTAGCTGATGGCGTCGGTGGGCAGCGCCGGGTAGGCGCTGCGGTCCGGCAGGGTGGTTGGCATGGGGCGTCTTCCTTTCTGCAAATGGATTCTTTTTCAGTTTATGCCGCAGTAAAAAAAGAGGTGAGGGGCACCAACGGCCCCTCACGCAAAGCCGAAATAGCGCAAAATACCGCGGTAGATGCCAAGGGCGAAGGCATAGCGGTCATTTTTCAGCTTTTCCGCGTCGCCCGGGTTGGACATATACGCAAGCTCCACCAGAATGGCGGGCATGGCGGTGCGGCGCAGCACATAGAGGTTGGTGCGCGCCCGGACGCCGTTATCCTTGGTGCCCACTGTGTCCACAATGCCCTGCAGCACGTGCTGGGCCAGCCAGTTGGCCTGGGTGTAGAGGCGGTAGACGTAGACCTCGGTGCCGTTGGCGGCCGTGTTCTCCGAGGCGTTGGCGTGGATGGAGATGAAATAATTGGCGTCCCACTCGTTGGCCTGCTGCACGCGCTGGCGCAGGCTGGCGGCATTGCTGGTGCCCAGCACCGTGTCCGGCGTGGGACGGGAAAGACGCACGTCGAACCGGCCGTCCTGCCGCAGCATCTGCCCGAGATACCGGCCCACCTCATAGGTGACGTCCTGCTCCTGCTGGCCGTACCAGCTGGCGCCGGCGTTGGGAGAACCGGTGGGGTTGTGTCCCTGGTCGATATAAATTTTAATGGCCATAAAGCATCGCTCCTTCATGCCATGGTATGCAGCGGCGCAAAAATATGTTAGGATGGCTGTAACAAAACGGGGCGCAAACGCGTCTTATGAATAGAAACACAGGAAGGGAGGGACAGCCGGCATGGAAGAGTTTGAACAGGTGTATCGCCGCAATGCGGGAAAGGTATACCGCTATCTTCTCGCGCAGGGCTGCCCCGCCCACGACGCAGAGGATATCGTGCAGGATACCTTCGTCAAGGCGCTGGTGCATATTGACGCCTTTCGAGGCGAGTGCGAGCTGTCGGTGTGGCTGTGCCGCATCGCCAAAAACACGTGGCTGAGCCATTTGAAAAAGAAAAAGAGAGAAAGCGGAGAGCTGACTGCCGACCATCCTGCGCCACGGGACGAGAGTTGGGAGTGGCTGGATCTGATCGAGCGGCTGGACGAGCCCGGGCGCACCGTGTTTCGCCAACGGGCACTGGGCGGCTGCGCCTACGCCGAGCTGGCCGTGCAATACGGAAAGAGTGAGAGCTGGGCCCGGGTGACCTACCATCGGGCGCGGCAGAAGCTGCGGCAGATGCTGCCGGGAGAGGAGGACAAAACATGAAGCTGAACTGTGATATCGTGGCCGACCTGCTGCCCGGGTATCTGGACAATACCTGCAGCGCCGAGAGCCGCCGCGCGGTGGAAGCGCATCTTAAAGAGTGTGAAACCTGCCGGATGCTGCTGGAAAATCTGAAAAATGAGGCGGCAGAGGAGCTCCCTGCGCTGAACGAGGCGGAGGTGCTGCAAAAGACCAGCTGGGCCATCGGCAAGCGGGCGGTGGGTGCTGCCGCCGGTGTGACGGCCATCGTCCTCTACTGGCTGATTTACTTCTGGCAGGACCATCTGGCCGACTGGGGGGACTATCGGTTTTTCTCCTATAACTTCCATGAGATATGGGTTGGACTGGGACTGATGGTGGTGCCGGCGGTGACTTTCCTCTGGCTGGCAGCGGTGCTGCGGCGCTGCATCCGGCAGAAAACATGGCGCAAAAACGCGGTGCTGCTGTGTGCGCTGGCGCTGATCGTATCGGCGCAGACAGCGTGGTTTGCATCGCAGCGGGATCAGTGGGAGACACATGCGGCCGGCACCGTAGAGATTGTGGATGAACAGCACATTCGACTGAAAAACAAGGGAGAAGTTGTCGTAGAGCTGGCGGTACCGCCTTCGGTAAAAAACCTTTTGGTGGAAGATACTGTGGTCTACAATGTTGTGTATACACATCAGGCGAATGATCGCCACAATGATTATGGAACCTGCCGTCTGCAATATATCACGGCAATAGATTTGCCGCCGGAATACTTCAATTGAGCAAAACTCACCTCTGCGGGCATACTAACCGCGGAGGTGAGTTTTTTGAGCAGAAAGAAGAAAGATCCCGGTTTTCCCTACGACGCAACGCCGGATGTGCACCGCTTTACCGGCAATGCCGACAGCTGCTTTGACATGGTGAACCAGTACGGCACCTACGAGATCCAGCGCACGCAGGACACGGAGAATATCTTCCCCCTCATCATGCAGGGGCTGCCCCGTGAGTGGGAAAACATCCACATGGACAAGCCGGATGTGGAGAACGAGGAATGAGAAAAGAGCCGCCCGATCGGGCGGCTCTTGCCTGTTTTACATTTTTTTGAAATGCTTTTATTCCTTGCCGAAGGCGATGAACAGCAGGCTGGAAACGGCCAGCAGGAAGGGATAGAACAGCAGGGGGATGATCTCAAAGGCGGAGATGGTGAAGCCCAGGGTGGTGCAGGCGGAGATGGCTACCAGCATCTGAGCACCGTAGGGGATGATGCCCTGGAAGATGCAGGAGAAGGTATCCAGCAGGGAAGCGGACTTCTTGCCGGTGATGCCGTAATCCTCGCTGACTTCCTTGGCGATGGGGCCGGCCATGACGATGGCCACGGTGTTGTTGGCGGTGGCGATGTCCATCAGGCCCACCAGCAGACCGATGCCCAGCTGGCCGCCGCGCTTGCCCTTGAACATACTGCGGATGGCAGCGAGGAGCGCCTCAAAGCCGCCGTAGGCGCGGATCATGCCGCACAGGGCGGACACCAGAATGGTGACGAGGATCGTCTCGAACATGCCGCTGACGCCGCCGCCCATGCTGCCCAGCAGGCCGATGGCGGTGATCTCGCCGGTGGCCAGGCTGATGATGGCGCCGGCAGCGATGCCGATCAGCAGCACCACGAACACGTTCAGACCAATGATGCCGCCGATGAGCACCAGAATGTAGGGGATCAGGAGCAGCAGGTTGATATCGCCGGTGGGCACGGTGGACACGTCGGCACGCAGGCTCAGCACCAGCACCAGCACGATGGTGGCCAGAGCGGCCGGCAGAGCGATGGCGAAGTTGGTGCGGAACTTATCCTTCATTTCGCAGCCCTGGGTGGTGCAGGCGGCGATGGTGGTGTCGGAGATGAAGGACAGGTTGTCGCCGAACATGGCGCCGCCGATGACAGTAGCCACGCACAGAGGCAGGGAGAAGCCGGAGGCTTCCGCTACGGCCACGGCGATGGGGGTGATGAGGGTGATGGTGCCCACGCTGGTGCCCATGGCCACGGACACGAAGCAGGCCACGATGAAGAGGACCACCACAGCCAGCTTGGCCGGGGCGATGTCCAGCAGGAAGTAGGCCACGGCCTCAGCGCTGGAGCGGCCGGTCACACCAACGAAGCAGCCGGCGGCCAGGAAGATGAGGATCATGGTCATGATGTTCTTGTCGCCCACACCCTTGGCCATCAGGTCCAGCTTCTCATCGAAGGAGGTGCCGCGGTTCTGCAGGCAGGCCACCAGCACAGCAGCCAGGAAGGCCACCACGATGGGGATCTGGTAGAAGCCCATCTCGATCTTCAATACATACTCGTACACGATGCCCAGACCCAGGTACAGCACCAGGAAGACCAGAATGGGCAGCAGGGCAACAGGATTTGCCTTGGGTTTCTGATTCATTTTTCTTTCTCCTTTTCTTTTGTGGATGATGCGGTTTATTTGGATTTGTTTTTGAAGATGGTTTCAGGAGCCTGGATCACCACGCGGGTGTTGGCTTCCACCGCCTCGGTGAGGAAGGCGTTGCCGCCCACCACGGTGTTTTCACCGATGATGGTCTCGCCGCCGAGAATGGAGGCGCCGGAGTAGATGGTGACGTTGTCCTCCACAGTGGGGTGGCGCTTGCCGGGCAGGGAAGCGTGGCCGGCGCGGGGGGACAGAGCGCCCAGCGTGACGCCCTGATAGAGCTTGACATGGCTGCCGATCATGGTGGTCTCGCCCACCACGATGCCGGTGCCGTGGTCGATGAAGAAATACTCGCCGATGGTGGCGCCGGGGTTGATGTCGATACCGGTGCGGCTGTGGGCGTACTCGGTCATGATGCGGGGGATCATGGGGACCTTGCGCAGGTACAGCTCGTGGGCGATGCGGTAGACGAAGATGGCGAAGAGGCCGGGGTAGGCAAAGATGATCTCGTTCTTGTCCTGGGCGGCGGGGTCACCGTCAAAGGTGGCGTCCAGATCCTTCAAAAGCATGGCCTGGATGCCGGGCAGGCAGTCGATAAACTCCCGGGCGATGGCGTCGGCCCGATGAGCTTCCTCCTCGGGCAGGGCCAGCGCGATCTGACGGCACAGGCTGCGCTCGATGCGGTCGAGAAGCAGGGCGGCGTAGTCAGCGGGAGCCAGCGTCATCAGCGAGGGGTCGCCGTAGTAGGCGGGGAACATGAGCCGGCGGATCTCCTTGATGAGGCCGATGACGGCCTTGCGGTCGGGCAGGCGCAGGCCTTCGCCGTAGAGGGGCATCTCGCTGCCGGCCATGTTTTCGGCCATGGCCTGGGCGGCGTTACGGATATATTCGGGATACATGAAATATACGCTCCTTATTCAGCAAATAGAGGGGTGGACAGGTAACGATCGCCGGTGTCGGGCAGGAGGGCCACGATGACCTTGCCGGCGTTTTCCGGCCGTGCCGCCAGCAGCGCGGCGGCGTGGAGGGCGGCCCCGGAGGTGATGCCGCACAGGAGACCTTCCGTGCGGGCCAATGTCCGACCGGCGGCGTAGGCGTCCGCTTCCGTGACGGGGATGATCTCATCCACAAGGGTGAGATCCAGATTGGCGGGCACAAAGTTGGCGCCGATGCCCTGCAGACCGTGGGGGCCGGCGTGGCCTTCGGTCAGCAGCGGGGAGGAGGCGGGCTCCACCGCCACGATCTTCACGGCGGGATTTTGCTCCTTGAGATAGCGACCCGTGCCGGAAACCGTACCGCCGGTACCGGCGCCGGCCACGAAGATGTCCACATGGCCGTCGGTGTCGCGCCAGATCTCGGGGCCGGTGGTGCGGTAGTGGGCCAGGGGGTTGGCGGGATTGTCAAACTGCCCTGCGATCCAGCTGCCCGGGATGGAGCGGGAGAGCTCCTCGGCCTTGGCGATGGCACCGGACATGCCCAGTGCGCCGTCGGTCAGCACCAGTTGGGCGCCGTAGGCCGAGAGTAGAGCACGGCGCTCGGCACTCATGGAGTCGGGCATGGTGAGGATCACCCGATAGCCCCGGGCGATGCCCATGGCGGCAAGGCCGATGCCGGTGTTGCCGCTGGTGGGTTCAATGATGGCGGCGCCGGGGGCGAGAAGACCGCGCTCCTCCGCGTCGAGGATCATCTGCAGCGCCACGCGGTCCTTGGCAGAGCCTGCGGGGTTGCAGCACTCCAGCTTGGCGAGGATGGCAGACGGCAGGCCCTGTTCGCGGGAGAAGGCGTGGAGCGCCAGCAGCGGCGTGTTGCCCACCAGTTCGGGCAGGGAATGGTGAATGTTCATACGGTACCGTTCCTTTCCGGAAAACAAAAACGGCAGAGTGTGCCTGACGCACCCTCTGCCGCACTTGAGCGAAAATCGGCCTTACACAGCGGCGCGGGCACGGCGGCAACAGGGCATGAGGTACATCATGTCCCAACACATGCACATGCAGTTTGCCCGCAGCACCATAAAAGCGCCTCCTGTTGTTTGTTACATTATAGTATAGTGATTCTTAACGGCGATTGCTACTGTCAAAAGTGACAAAATTCCCGCATTTGCCTTGGGAATGTTACACGATGAGGGGCGCGCGGCGCGCAAACAGGTGGTAAAACGGGGATCGGACATATGGTACCCTCCTGTCATCCCATAGTGGACGTGGACAGGTCATATATACCACAAATATCGGGTGTCCGTCAACTTGCGGTTGACAGAGCGTCAAGAATCTGTCGTATTGACGGAAGGGGGAGAGGGTGGTACGATACGAAAAAAGGGAAAATGCCGCCTGCAAAGGAGAGAGAACCGATGCGTTTATATGATGACCAGCCCGCCTCCCGCGGCGTGGAAAATGCACTCAAACGGGCCCGCCGGCTCTGTGAGGCCCGCTGGACGCCCATTCGTCCGCTGCCCAGCAGCCTTAAGGGCGTGGCGGGGACGGATCAGGAATACTTTTACGGATATTTCCGGCCGTGGATGCCGCAGCGGGGCATCCCCTACTCCTCCTGCCGCACGGTGGAGAAGTACGTGGGCTGGAACATCTCGCCGGAGACCTTCTACACCGCGCTGCAGAATCCCCACAGCGTGCTCTATACCCGGCAGCTGAAGGAGTCTGCGGGCAACAAGGCCAACAGCTATTACGGTTCAGTGTGCTCCATGTTCGTCAGCTACGCGCTGGACCTGCCCTACCGCATCGTGTGCAAGGACTGGGCGGACACGGAGGGTGTCCATCCGGTGGATACCGCGCGTCTGGAGGATCTGCGCCTGTGCGATATCGTGCTCAACCCCAAGAGCCACGTGGCTCTCATCACCGGCATTCAGCGCGATGAGACCGGCGCGGTGCGGTGCATCGAGGTGTCGGAGTGCACGCTGCCGCTGACCATCTGCACCGACTTTACGCCGGAGGAGTTTGTCAACCGCTGGCTGAAAAGCGGCTACAGCGTCTACCGCTATGACAGGGTGGACGAGGTGACCTATACGCCCGACCCCTACCTGCCGCTGGATGATGAGGCGGCGGCCCAAATGCCTCGCTTTGCCCTGCTGCCGGACTACGGCAACAAGGCCAACTACCGCGTGGGCGACGAGCCGGTGGAGCTGTGGGCGCTGGAAGAGGGATGGGAGGCCGTGGAGGTGACGGCGCCCGACGGTGCGCGCACCTGCTATCCGCTGCAGGACGGCCGTGTGGTGCTGCGGCCCGCCGCCGTGGGCCATTACAGCGCCTGCCTTGTGAAGGACGGCGCGCGCAGCGGCTGCGTGGAGTGGTGCATGGTGTCGCTGCATCTGGCGTTTGAAAAAGAGCGCTACGCCGTGGGCGAGCCTATCACCTGCCGGGCATGGAACGAAATGCCCGGAGAGAAGCCTTTCCACGCCATTTTGAACACGGACACCTATTATGTGAAAGACAAGGTCTTTTTGACGCAAGAGCAGCAGGAGACCGGCATCTTCGCCCTGCCGCCGGTCCGGGAGGCGGGCCGATACGTGGTGATCGCGCTGGCCAAGAACGAATACGGCGTCTACACCTCGCCCTATGGCGAAGTGACGGTGGAATAAGAAGGAGAGGGACATGGAACAGCAAACAGATCTCCGGCGCAGGCCGGACTGGCAGACGTGGCTCATTGCCATCCTGTCCGGTCTGATGGTGTGCCTTGTGCTGGGCTTTTGCAATGCGCCCAAGAGTTTGTACGTCCAGCCGGTGACGCAGGCGCTGGGCATCTCCCGCAGCGTGTACGCCATCAACGACAGCTGCCGCTTTGTGGCAACGGCGGTGGTGAACCTGTTTTTCGGCTCGCTGGTGAGCCGCTTCGGGCCCCGTAAGCTGATCGCGGCGGGCTTTGCCTGCCTCGTCAGTGCCATGGTGCTCTACTCCGTGGCCGAGCACATCCTGCTGTTCTACGCAGGCGGCGCGCTGCTGGGTCTTGGCATTGCGTGGACCACCACCACTATGGTGGGCTACGTGGTGAACCTGTGGTGGAGCGAGCGCAAAGGCACCGTTATGGGCGCCGTGCTGGCCAGCAGCGGTATCGGCGCGGCCATCGGCACCCAGATCCTCTCGCCCATCATCACCCGCGAGGGCGACCTCTTTGCCTACCGCGGCGGCTACCGTGTGGCGGCGCTGGTGATGGCGGTGACGGGCATCGTGGTGGTGTCGCTGTTCCGCGACCATCCGGCCGGTCACGTACCCACCAAGGCGGAGGAGAAGAAGGAAGAGGAAGAAGAGACCGCGGCCTATGCCGCGCTGTGCCGTCGTCCGGAGTTCTGGGTGGCGCTGGTGTGCATCTTTCTGGTGGGTATGGTGCTGCAGGGCATGTCGGGCGTGGCGGCGCCCCATATGCGTGATGTGGGACTGGACGCCGGCTTTGTGGCCACGGTGCTCAGCTGCCAGTCGCTGACGCTGGTGGTGACCAAGTTTTCCGCGGGCTGGCTGTACGACAAAAAGGGCCTGCGCTTCATCTCCGCTTTGTGCATGACGGCGGCGGTGGCCACAGCGGCGGTGCTGATCCCCGTCAGCGCCGCAGCCGGCGGACGGGTGCTGGCGCTGCTGTACGCCGTGTTTTCCGCGGCGGCCTTCCCGCTGGAGACGGTGATGCTGCCCATCTACGCGCAGGGCCTGTTCGGGCAGAAGGCGTACCACAAGGTGCTGGGCATCTTTGTGTCGGCCAATGTGGCGGGCTATGCCGCCGGCGGGCCGATCCTGAATTTGTGCTATGACATCATCGGCGATTACCGCCTCGCCTTTGGCGGCGCGTGCGCCCTGATGGTGCTGGTATTTCTGGCGATGCAGCTGGTCATCACAGCCACGCAGCGCCGGCAAGAGAAGTAAGGGAGGAAGAAACCGATGAAACAAAAGCTCTTTATCCTGTCCATGGACGCCATGGTCCGCGAGGACGTGGCCTACATGATGCAAAAGCCCAATTTTGCCCGCATCATGGCCAAGCGTGCCGAGGTGGACAAGGTTTGCACCGTCTACCCCAGCATGACCTACCCTGCCCACACCGCCATCATCACCGGCTGCCGCCCCGGCAAGAACGGTATCTATGTCAACTCCAAGATCAAGCCCTTCAAGGACGGCTATGTCCACTGGCCGCTGGAGAGCCGCAACGTGCGGGTGGAGAATCTCTTCGCCGCCGCCAAGCGCGCCGGCTGCACCACCGCCAGCGTGTTCTGGCCCATCACCGCCTGCGACCCCAACATCGACCATGTGATCAACGAGTATTTCTTCTACCTGCCCGATGAGGACATCGAGGAGACCTTCCGCCGTCAGGGCAGCGACGAGACGGCGCTGCAGGCGGTGCGGGAGAATATGCCCCGCTTCCGCAAGAGTAAGCGCGGCAAGGGCCGCGGCCCCAATCTGGAAAACACGCTGGATGACTTCATCATGGGCTGCACCTGCTCGCTGCTGCGCAACGCCAAGCCCGATGTGCTGGCGCTGCACAACTGCTACATCGATTCCACCCGCCACTACTACGGCGCTTTTGCCCCCGAGGTCTACAAGGCCCTCGATCAGATGGACATCTGGCTGGGCGAGGTGCTGCAGGCCATGGAGGATGCCGGGGGCTACGAGGACGTGAACTTTATCATCCTCTCCGACCACGGCCAGATGGACTTTGACCGCTACACCCGCCTGAATGTGCTGCTCAAAGAGGGCGGCTTCATCGACCTCGCCCCCGACGGCAGCGTGTACGACTGGCGCGCCTTCTGCAAGGGCGGCATGTCGGCTCCCGTGTTTTTGTCCGATCCCAACTACGAGCCGCTGAAGAAGGCGGTGCACGAGTACCTGCTGGAGCTGGCCAAGGATCCCCGCTGGGGCATCGAGCAGGTGTTCACCGTGGAGGAGACGAAAGAGATCTACGGCACCTACGGCACCTTCTCTTTCATGGTGGAGGGCGACGGACACACCACCTTCACCGATGACTGGCACGGCGAGTGCTCCGTGCCGGTGGAGGCCATCGAGGGCTACCGCGCCAAGCACGGCTACCGCCCCGAGAAGGGCCCCCAGCCCATCTTCCTTGCCGCCGGCCCCGCCTTCCAGCCCGGAGCGGTGGTGGCCAATGCCCACGTCACCGACGAGGCGCCCACCCTGGCCGCTGTGCTGGGACAGACGCTGCCTCAGGCCGACGGCCGCGTGCTGCACGAATTGTTGGCATAAAACAAAGACCGCCCGACACAGCTGTGTCGGGCGGTCTTTTGGCGAAAAAAGGCGGATGCTAACCTGCAGTTGACAAAAAGAAAGGCGGCAGTTGGTGGATTTGGCGCAGGGGATATGGTATGCTGAGGCCGAAAACAAGGAAGGAGGTCGGTGCTATGAGCATTGGCGAGCGCATCACCCAAAAGCGAAAAGAACTGGGTCTTTCCCAGGAGGCGCTGGGCGAGAAGCTGTGTGTTTCCCGTCAGGCCATCTATAAATGGGAGGCCGACGCCGCTCTGCCGGAGATCGAGAAGCTGGTGGCATTGTCGCGGCTCTTTGCAGTGCCGGTGGGCTGGCTGCTGGGGGTGGAGGAGGAAACCGAAGAGCCCCGGGACAGCGGCGAGCTCAACGAGACGCAGATCAAAATGGTGGAGGAGATCGTGGGTCGGTATCTGGCCGCCCAGCCCCAGCCGAAGAAGCCGCGGCGCTGGCTCAAAGCGGTGGCAGCCCTCCTTGTCGTGGCGGTGGGTATCCACCTGTTCACCCGGTTGGACGGGCTGGACAGCCGCTACGGCAGCCTGAACAACGCCATGAATGAGATCAATTGGTCGGTGAGCAGCCAGATCGACAGCATCACAGGCCGGGTGGAGGAGATCCTCAAATCCCAGAACGACCTCACCGCCGACTACGGCACGGAGCTGGTGGGCACCGATCTGCGCGCCGACACGGTGCGCTTTGCCCTGCGCTCCGTGCCCAGAACCTTTGTGGACGGCATGGAGGCCGTATTTCTGGTCAACAGCGGCACAGGACCGGCGGAATTCCCGGCCCGGCTCTCGGCCGGCGGTGTTTTTTCCGCCGAGGTCACCGCCGCGCTGACGGATAACATTTCCCTCTCGGTGGTATTTATCTATCCCGACGGCACACGCCGGACCCAGCTGCTGGATACCTATGACTATCTGCGCTCGTCCAGCATCCCGGATGTGCAGGTGGATATGCCGCGCCTGATCGGCGATGTGGTGGAGGGCGGCCGGCTGGTGCTGCGGGAGGACTACGCCACGGTGCGGCCCCTGGGCGCCAAGACGCTGGGCGATGAGACGGCCACTGTGGAGCATGTGGAACTGGGCATCTTCGTCAACCAGACGATCGTGGCGTGGGGCAAAGAATGTGCCCAGCCCGAGAGCTATCAGGGCGACTGGTCGGAGCACATCTTTTTCCGCTTGCCGGAGACAGAGGTGAAGCTGGGCAGCGGCGACCGGCTGCAGATCGCCGCACTGGTGACCGACAGCTTCGGCCGGCAGTTCATGGCGCAGGACATCCCTCTTGTGACGGAGACGGATCGGGACGGAACCGTCCGACTGACCCATCCCGCCGACGCCCGCTTTGACAGCGATGTAGCCGACTGGGTACTGGTGACCGGTGAGGTGCTGCACACCACCACGCCTATTGGGCGCCCGTAAGACAGCAAGCATGAAAAGAACTCCGGTGCGGCGCACCGGAGTTCTTCTTGTTTTGCCATCAGAGGGAGAAGGTCAGCAGACCGACCACTGCGGCGGCGCTCATGAGGCTGCGGGAGAGGACAGCGGTTTTGGAACTCTTGCCCGTGAAATCCAGCACCACGGCGGCGATGGCGGCAGCGCCGCACAGCAGGCCGAGGGCGGTTTGACCGGGAAAGAATACACCGCCGATGTAGAGGTTGGCGGCGGCCAGATACAGGCTGACAGCAGCCAGCGCGAACAGGCAGATGCGGCGCACGATGGGCTTTTTCACCAGCCACAGCAGCGCCAGAGCCAGCAGGCTTACAACGCCCAGCACCAGAAAGACAATGACCAACAGGTCCAGAGAATCCAACATATTTTTTTCCTCACTTTCAAAGTTTATTTTGTTTGTTGGGGTGTTTTGCTTTGTGAGGATAGAATAGCACGGCGTTATGAAGAAATTACGCAGGGAATTCTGAAGGATTCTGAAGATCTTCTGCTAAAATTCAGAAAAGGTGACGGTGATGGTGAAGATGCCGTCCTCCAGCGCGGTTTCGGCGGTGCCGCCGTACTGCTGGGCGATGCGGCGGATGCTCAGAAGACCGATGTGATAACCCTCCTGCTGTGCCGCATCGGGGCGGCAGGTGTTGGATTGGGTCAGCGTCAGCGTGCCGTCTTGCTGCATGACCGTCAGCGTGACGCCGTGGGCGGGATCGGCGTATTTTTTAACGTTGGAGGTCAGATTGTCGAAAATGCGCTGCAGCTGCGCCACATCGAAGGTGCCGGAGAAGGCACCGCAGGCAGAAAAGTCGGCGGTAAAGGAGAAGGTATCCTCCAGTTCCGCCTCCATCTGCGCCGAGAGCTGCTGCAGCAGCAATCGGGCATCGTCAAACCGCTCCGGCGCGGTTTTGCCGCCGTCGAGGAGGATCTCGGTGAGCTGTCGGATCTGGCGGGCTTTTTGGTCCATCAGACCAAGATACTCCTGCCGCTGCGGTGCATCGCAGTCGGGGTGGGCTGTGAGATATTCGGTATAGGAGAGGATGGAGGTCAGCGGCGTGCGGATATCGTGGCTCAGGGTGCGGATCAGCTGCTCGCGCTCTTGCTGCAGGGCGGCTTCCTTCTCCCGCAGCTCCAACTCCCGTTGGGAGAGATAGTTGATGGCCTCGGCCAGCTCCGTCAGCTCGTTGCGGCCCTCCACGGGCACCTGATGATCCATGCGGCGGCTCTGCAGTGCGGCCACGCCGCGGGTAATGCTGCCGATGTAGCTGAGCTTCCGGCCCAGCAGCAGGAGAAAGAGAACGACGAAGAGGAGCAGGGCGGCGGCAGCGCAGGCGTTGAGAGCCCACAGCTGGGCGGTGATGAGCTGGTTTTCCGTGTAGGTGAGCAGCTGATTGGCAAAATAGCTGTCCACCAGGCGCCGGGTTACGACTGCGAAAAGGCCGAAGGCGGCCAGGGCGATGGCAACGGACAGGGCCAACAGGGCCAGAATTTCCCGGGAGAGACGGCGGCGTTTGGTTGGCTTAGTCAATGTAATACCCCCGTCCCCATGCAGTTTTGATATAGATGGGATTGCGGCTGTCATCCCCCAGCTTTTTGCGGATGTTCTTGATGTGGGCCATGATGGCGCCGTCGCCCACGGCGTCCTCGCCCCAGACGCTCTGGTAGATGTTGTCCAGGGAGTAGATCTTCTTTTTGTGGGTGGCCAGCAGCTCCACAATGGCGAACTCCGTGTGGGTCAGGGGGATGGTCTCGCCGCCGCGGGAGAGGGTACGGCTGTCGGGATCGAGAAGGAGATCGGCGATGGGGATGCCGCTGGGCTTGGCGTTTGCCGTTTTGCCGGCCGTGCGGCGGAGAATGGCCTTGACGCGCATGAGAAGTTCTACATTGGAAAAGGGCTTGACGATATAGTCGTCGGCGCCGGCGGCAAAGCCCATGACCTTGTCCGACTCGCCGGAATAGGCGGTGAGAAAAACGATGGGGGCATCAAAGCGCCGGCGGATTTGGGCAGCGGCCGGAATGCCGCTCAGGCGGGGCATATTCACGTCCAGCAGATAGAGGTCGATATCTTCCGCGGCCCGGTCAAGGGCGGCCTGTCCGTCGGCCACAGAAATGACATCATAACCTTCGCCGCGCAGCAGCAGCTCCACAATGGCGCGGATCTCCGACTCGTCGTCGGCGATGAGGATGCGTTTGGCGTCGCTGTTCATGGCGTACTCCTTTCAACAAAATGATTGTTGCAATAACAACAGACTTGTTTGCGCGATTATAGTATGATGCCAACGGAAAGTCAAGGGCAAAAGTCACGAAAACGCGGAAGGAGACGGAAAAATGATCCGGAAGATTATCAAAATTGATTCCGAACTGTGCAACGGCTGCGGCGCCTGTGCCGCCGCGTGCCACGAGGGCGCCATTGAAATGGTAAACAGCAAGGCGCGTCTGACGCGGGAGGATTACTGCGACGGCCTGGGCGACTGTCTCCCCGCCTGCCCCACCGGCGCCATTACCTTTGAAGAGCGGGAGGCCCCGGCTTACGATGAGGCGGCGGTGAAGCGGGCCCAGGAGGCGAAAAAGGCGGCTGCCTGCAGCGGCGGCTGTCCCGGCAGTTTGGCGCGCAGCATAGAGCAGGTACAGGCAGCGCCGACTGCGGTTGTGCCCGGCAGCCAGCTGCGGAATTGGCCGGTGCAGATCAAGCTGGCGCCGGTGAATGCCCCTTATTTTGATGGTGCCCATCTGCTGATCGCCGCTGACTGCACCGCCTATGCCTACGCGAACTTCCATCAGGAGTTCATCCGCGGACGCATCACGCTGGTGGGCTGTCCCAAGCTGGACGGCGTGGACTACGCCGAAAAGCTGACGGCCATTATCGCCCGCAACGATATCCAAAGCGTCACCATCGTGCGCATGGAGGTGCCCTGCTGCGGCGGGCTGGAAAACGCCGCCCGTCGGGCCATTCAGGCAAGCGGTAAATTCCTGCCCTGGCAGGTGGTGACCATCACGGCCGACGGACGGCTGAAGGACCGATAGGACAAAGAGGACTGCTGTGAGCAGTCCTCTTTTTTTGCCTGTGGGTCATGTTTGTCTCCCGCGGCGAATAGGATGGGGATATCCAATCAAGAGAGGAGACACAACATGAAACGAATCCGATCCCTGGCGTCGGTGGTGCTCTGCTTTGCGCTGGTGCTGTCGATGCTGACAGTCCCGGCGTTTGCCGATGAGACAGGCTATGAGGCCACCAATTCCTATGCCCTGAACTACAACGGTGTGTATGAGGGCAGCAAATGGCAGTATTTCAGTCCCTACTGGCCCGCCTTCACCTATGATGGCGACGCGGACTACACCCAGAGCATCTCCTTCACGCTGTACAACACCGTCAGCGGCAAGGGCTTTCCTACCTACTGCACCGATCTGGTGGTGGGTCTGGACAACAACTCCAACTTCCGCCGGCTGAATCTGGAGGACTCCAGCTATGCCGCCGGTGCGGCGGGCCTGCTGCGCTCTGTGATGCTGAAGGGTTTTCCCAACGTGACGGCGGAGGAGCTGGGCCGCGCTGCCGGTGTGGAGGGCCTGACGGTGGGCGAGGCTGTGGCCGCCACCCAGGCCGCCGTATGGAAGGCTGCCCACGGTGAGCGCCTGACGTTCACCGACTTCTGCGACACCATTGATGTGGAGTGGAGCCCCGACGCCACCGAGCATTACGACGCGTGCTATGCCGAGATCGAGAGCGGCTACGCCGCTGCGGCCAACGAGGCGCAGATTGAAGAGCATATTGAAAAAGTCTACAACTATCTGGTAAATCTGGAGCCCACGGCGCCGCAGGCGGTTGCCGTATCTGCCGCCTCTTTCCAGAGCTGGAGCAATCCGGTTTTGAGCAGGAACGCGGACGGCACCTATCAGATCAGCGTGGAGGCCGTGGTGGATGTGGAGATGGCTGCCGACGATTCCCTGACGCTCAGCGCCGTGCTGGCAAATGACAGCACCCACTATGTCTCCACCGCGCTGGAGAACGGCACCAACACCAAGACGCTGGTCATCAGCAACGTGCCGGCTGCTGCGGCCCAGGGCGGCGTGAAGCTGGCCATTGACGGCGTGCAGACCGTGTCCGACGTCTTTTTGTTTGACGCCGAGGGCGAGCGCGGTACGTCCCAGTCCCTCATCGGCATGGACGACAGCCGGCTGCCGGTCCACGCCGAGGTGACGGCGGACTTTGAGCGGGTGCTCCACTTCTACAAGACCACCAAGGTGGCCAACACCCAGGGCGGCTATGACCGCGTGCCTCTGGAGGGCATCGAGTTTGACATCTGGCTGGTGGCGGAGATGGAGGACTATCTCTCCGGCGCCGTGACGCTGCCGGAGGCCGCGGACTATGTTACCTCCGCGCTGCCCGACTACACCGTGGCCACTGACGCCGAGGGCCGCGGCAGCTTCAGCCTGACCAAAAACGGCATGCCGGACGGCGTCTATCTGGTGACCGAGCGCGACCATCCCGCCATCACCGCGCCGGCGGAGCCCTTCTACGTGATCCTGCCCGCCACCGGCACTGACGGCACCGGCTGGGAATATGAGGTGACGGTGCAGCCCAAGAACGAGGTCAGGGGCGAGGTGGACATTGAAAAGGATGTCATCTCCATCGGCAACGACGAGGCCACCGTGGACGCCTATGCGCCCCACACCTGGATCATCGGCGCTACCGTTCCGCTGGATATCGGTCAGGGCAAGTCCTATGTGATCTCCGATACGCTGGACGCCCGACTGGACTTCCTGGGCAACGTGAAGGTGCAGGTGGAGAGCGCCAACGACAACACCGTGACGCCCGTGGCGCTGGTGCAGGATGCCGACTATGTGCTCAGCGTCACCGATAACGATTCTCTGGCTGCGGGTAAGCCCTCCGACACCTTTACCGTGTCTTTGACCCGCGCCGGTATGCAGAAGGTGGCTGAGACCGTGGGTGAGGACTACGCCGACTACATGATCCGCGTTTACTTCGATGCCCAGATCAACGCCAATGCCGATATGGGCCAGGAGATCCCCAACCAGGCCACTCTGGACTACACCAACTCCGTGGGCTTTGACTTCGACGAGGAGTCCGACATCCCCAAGGTCTACACCGGCGGCGCCAACCTTCTGAAGGTGGACGGCGACGACCAGGAGACCACCCTTTCCGGTGCGGAATTCCGCCTCTACCGCGCCGCTGCCGAGGCCGAACAGGCCGATGATACGGTGGAGAAGATCTGGCTGGATGGCGTCAGTGTGCCGCTGGTGGCAGTCAGCTTCTTTGACAATGCCGATTTTGAGGGCGACAAGGTGACTGCCGTCACCTCCGGCGCTGACGGCAAGGTGGCCATCTGCGGCCTTGCCTACGGGACTTACTATCTGGTGGAGACCAGGGCGCCCGCCGGCTACAACCTGCTGACCGCGCCTGCAGAGCTGGTGATTGACGAAAACAGCCATCTGGAAGCCAACGCTGTGACGGTGATCAACCGCAGCGGCGTGGAGCTGCCCGACACCGGCGGCATCGGCACGGCCATCTTCACCGTCAGCGGTCTTGCGCTGATGGCGGCGGCAGGCACGCTGCTGGTGCTCAAAAAGCGGAAGGAGGACAGCGCAGAGGCGTAAAGAAAAAAGGGAGGGGATTCCCCTCCCTTTTTTGCTGCGGAGGGGAAATGCGGCTTGACCACTTTTTGCAACAGTGTTATAGTAAGCTTGACAGATACTGTGGAGTTCTTCTGCAGAAATTTGCATATGCGAAAAGGAGAAACGGTTATGGATTACAATTCTCAGATCAAGCATTGGGACGACATCAACGTAGGCGATGTGGCCACGTTTTCCAAGACGCTGACCCAGACCGACATGGTGCTGTGGGTGGGCCTGACCGGCGATATGAACCCCGTGCACATTGACACCGAATATGCCAAGACCACCCGTTTTAAGGACGTGATCGTGCCCGGTCTCATGGTGGCAGGCCTCATCTCCACCGTCATGACCAAGTCTACCTTCGGCAACGTCTATTCCGGCCAGACGCTGAAGTTCCTCAAGCCCGTGTATGTGGGCGATACCATCACCGCCGTGGCTACCGTCATCGAGAAGATGGAGGAGAAGCACCGCGTGAAGATCAAGACCGAGTGCTTCAACCAGAGAGGCGAGCTGGTCATCACCGGCGAGGGCCAGGAATACATCATGTAATTTGTGAGGGATACGACTATGGCGATCAAAGTCATTACCGCGCAGCAGGCGGCTGCCATGATCCGTGACGGCCAGACCGGCTGCTCCCAGGGCATGGGCGGCAACGATGTGGCCGAAGAGCTGCTGCTGGCGCTGGAAGAGCGCTTCGTGGCAACGGGCGAGCCCCGCAACCTCAGCTGGATGCACTCCTCCGGTCAGGGCGACAAGGCCACCCGCGGTCTGAACCATCTGGCCCATGAGGGCCTCCTTTCGTGGATCCTGGGCGGCCACTTCAACCCTGTACCCAAGATCCAGGAGATGATCTGCGACAATAAGATCCAGGCCTACAACCTGCCTCAGGGCGTTATCAGCCACATGTTCCGTGACATGGCGGCCAAGCGCCCCACCATCACCCGCATCGGCCTTGAGACCTTTGTGGATCCCCGCATCGAGGGCGGCAAGCTCAACGATGTGACCACGGAAGAGTTTTCCACCCCCATCGTCATCGACGGGGAGGAGTATCTCCACTATCACCATCTCCGTAAGCCCGATTTTGCCTTCCTGCGCGGCACCTACGCCGACGAGCGGGGCAACATCTCCATGGAGGAGGAGCCCTGCTATCTGGAGTCCCTGCAGGCGGCGCAGGCCGTGAAGAACAACGGCGGCATCGTCTTCGTGCAGGTCAAGCAGGTGGTGACCTACGGCTCGCTGGATATGCGCAAGGTCCACATCCCCGGCACGCTGGTGGACTATGTGGTCCCCGTTTCGGACCTGCGCAACCATATGATGACCTTTGACGAGCAGTTCAACCCCGCCTACTGCGGCAACTGCCGCGTCCCCACCGCCTCTGCCCGTCAGGAGCTGGTGCTGGACGCCAAGAAGCTGGTGTCCCGCCGCGCCGCGCTGGAGCTGATCGGCGACGCGGTGATCAATCTGGGCATCGGCGTGCCCGAGGGCGTAGGCGTTGTGGCCGATGAAGAGGGCCTGCGCGACCGCCTGACCCTGTCCATCGAGTCCGGCCCCGTGGGCGGCGTGCCCGTGGGCGGCATCGGCTTTGGCGCATCGTTGAACCCCGACTGTATCCTTGACCAGTCTACCCAGTTTGACACCTACGACGGCGGCGGTCTGGACCTTGCCTATCTGGGTCTTGCCGAGGCCGACAAGTTCGGCAACGTCAACGTGTCCAAGTTCGGTCCCCGCATCGCCGGCGCCGGCGGCTTTATCAACATCACCCAGTCCACACAGAATGTCATCTTCTGCGGCACCATGACGGCCGGCGGACTGAAGGTGGCGGTGGAGGACGGCAAGCTGCGCATTGTCTCCGAGGGCCGCACCAAGAAGCTGGTGGACAAGGTCCAGCAGATCACCTTCTCCGGCAGCTTTGCCACCAAGGCGGGCCAGAACGTGCTCTACATCACCGAGCGCGCCGTGTTCCGTCTGGAGGACGGCGGCATGACCCTCATCGAGATTGCACCCGGTGTGGACCTGCAGCGCGACGTCCTTGACCAGATGGGCTTCACCCCCCGCATCAGCCAGGAACTTAAGGAGATGGACAGCCGCATCTTCCGCTGCGAGCCCATGGGTCTGACGTGGGAGTCCCTGCAGAAATAAACGCTCCGGCCAGTATCGGCACGGCCGGAAAACATCCGTATCCCAAGGACCGAAGGGTCGGTCTGTAAAATATGTCAACATTTTTATGAAACGAGGAGGAATATATCATGGCGCTGATGACAGGTGAACAGTACATCGAAAGTATCCGCAAAATGAATATGGAGGTCTACATGTTCGGCAAGCGTGTGGAGTGTCCTGTGGACGATCCCATCCTGCGTCCCTCGCTGAACTCTGTGCGTATGACCTATGATCTGGCACAGATGCCCGAGTATCAGGAGCTGATGACGGTCATCTCCCCCTACACCGGCAAGCGTGTCAACCGCTTTACCCATATCCACCAGTCCACGGAGGACCTGCGCAACAAGGTGAAGATGCAGCGTCTGCTGGGCCAGAAGACGGCCGCCTGCTTCCAGCGCTGCGTGGGCATGGATGCTTTCAACGCGGAATTCTCCACCACCTATGAGATCGACAAGAAGTACGGTACCCACTACCACGAGAACTTCAGAAAGTTCATGATGTATTGCCAGGAGAACGACCTGACGGTGGACGGCGCTATGACCGACCCCAAGGGCGACCGCTCCAAGGCGCCCCATGCTCAGGCTGATCCCGACCTGTTCCTGCATGTGGTGGAGCGCCGTCCCGACGGTATCGTGGTTCGCGGCGCCAAGGCACACCAGACCGGCGTGCTGAACAGCCACGAAGTGATCGTCATGCCCACCATCTCCATGGGCCCCGACGATAAGGACTATGCCGTTTCCTTCGCTGTTCCTATGGATACCAAGGGTATCTTCATGGTGATCGGCCGTCAGTCCTGCGACACCCGCAAGTGCGAAGGCAGCGAAATGGACGTGGGCAATGCCGAGTTCGGCGGCGTGGAGGCCCTGACCATCTTTGATGACGTGTTTGTTCCCAATGACCGCATCTTCATGAACGGCGAGACCGAGTTCGCCGGCATGCTGGTGGAGCGCTTCGCCGGCTATCACCGCCAGAGCTACGGCGGCTGCAAGGTCGGCGTGGGCGACGTGCTGATCGGCGCCGCCGCTGTGGCCGCTGATTATAACGGCGCTGCCAAGGCCAGCCACGTCAAGGATAAGCTCATCGAGATGACCCACCTGAACGAGACCCTGTATTGCTGCGGTATCGCCTGCTCCGCCGAGGGTTATCCCACCGAGTCCGGCAACTATATGATCGACCTGCTGCTGGCCAACGTCTGCAAGCAGAACGTGACCCGCTTCCCCTATGAGATCGTCCGTCTGGCCGAGGATATCGCCGGCGGCCTGATGGTCACCGCTCCCTCCGAGGCAGACTTCCGCAGCGAGAAGCTCGGGCCCTATGTGGACAAGTATCTGCGCGGCGTTACGGCCGTTTCCACGGAAAGCCGTCTGCGCATCCTGCGCCTGATCGAGAATCTGTGCCTCGGCACGGCAGCCGTGGGCTACCGCACCGAGTCCATGCACGGCGCCGGCTCTCCCCAGGCTCAGCGCATCATGATCGCCCGTCAGGGTAATCTGGAGCACAAGAAGGCTCTGGCAAAGGCCATTGCCCATATCGAGGAATAACAACTACCCATTAAAAAGGATCATAGCGGCCCGGCAGCATAACTGTCGGGCCGCTGCCTAAAAGGAGGACGCTGATGAGAGAGACCATCGAACGGGTTCTGAATGAAACGGTGCGGCCGCAGCTGGCAAAGCATCATGGCGATGTGGAGCTGCTGGAGGTTGAGCAGAACGTTGTCCACATTCGCCTGTTGGGGCAGTGCGCCCATTGTCCGTCGGCGTATCTGACCACGGAGGAAGTGATCCTCTCGGCCATCCGCGAGGTGCTGCCGCAGATCCAAAGTGTGGCGGTGCGGCAGGAGGTCAGTGAGTCTGTGCTTGCGCAGGCCAAAGAGATCTGGAGAGCCCGCCGTGGAGAGTAAGGTTATGCTGCGTTACTGCGGCGGCTGCAACCCGCGCTATGATCGGGTGGCCGCAGTGAACAGCCTGAAAAAACGATTTCCCCATTTGATATTTTGCCCGTATGAGCCCGGTGAGCGCGGCTGTGCCGTGCTGATCGTCTGTGGCTGCACGGCGCGCTGTCCGGCACAGGATGTGCCGGCGGATATACCCGTGTTTGTGATGAGTACGCCGGAGTCTCTGGGTGAAGCAACAGCCTTTTTTGAAAATATCCGAATTGAGGAGACGAAGAATGAGTTGGCACAAGTATTACGAAGCGCATTTGACGACGGCTGATGAAGCTGTGAAAAACATCAAATCTGGCAACCGTGTCGTTCTGGGTCATGCCTGCGGCGAACCCGGCGCACTGGTCGAGGCAATGGTGAACAATGCAGAAAACTATCAGGATGTTGAGATCGTCCATATGTTTTCTCTGGCCGCCTGCGCCTATTGCCGCCCTGAAATGAAGGGGCACTTCCGCCACAACGCACTGTTTGTCTGTGGCCCCACCCGGGAAGCGGTGAACGCTGCCCGCGGCGACTATACCCCGTCCTTCTTCTTCCAGGTCCCGGAGCTGTTCCGCACCACGATGCCTGTGGATGTGGCCATGGTGACACTGACACCGCCCAATGAAGAGGGTATGATGTCTCTGGGTACTTCTGCAGACTATGACTATGCGGCGATCAAGGAAGCCAAGATCGTCATTGCACAGATCAATCGCCAGATGCCGTTTACCTACGGCAACCTGATCCCCGTGGAGGATGTGGATTTCTTTGTGGAGCATGACGCACCGATCCCCGAACTGCCGGCTGCGAAGATCGGTGAGATCGAGCGTGCCATCGGCGAGCATTGTGCCTCGCTGATCCAGGATGGCGACACGCTGCAGCTGGGCATCGGCGCCATTCCCGACGCGGTGCTGATGTTCCTGAAGGATAAAAAGGACCTGGGCCTCCATTCGGAGATGCTCTCTGACGGCGTTGTGGATCTGGCCAACGCCGGCATCATCAACAACACCCGCAAAACGCTGAACCCCGGTAAGTTTGTGGCCAATTTCATGATGGGGTCGAAGCGCCTGTACGATTTTGCAGACCACAACGAGGACGTGCTGATCATGCCGGTGGACTATGTCAATCATCCCATGATCATCGGCCAGCATGACCGTTTGGTGTCCATCAACTCCTGCGTGCAGGTGGACCTGATGGGTCAGGTCGGCTCCGAGATGATCGGCACCACGCAGATCTCCGGCATCGGCGGTCAGGTGGACTTTGTCCGCGGCGCGGCGCTTTCCAAGGGCGGCATTTCCATTATCGCCATGCCGTCCACCGTCAAAGGAAAGGTCTCCAAGATCGTTCCGCAGCTGGATTTCGGCGCTGCAGTCACCACATCCCGCAGCGATGTGGACTATATCGTCACCGAGTACGGTATCGCGCACCTCAAGGGACAGACGCTGCGCGAACGCGCCAAGCGCCTGATCGCAATTGCCCATCCGGCCTTCCGGGAAGACTTGATGCAGGAATACCGGAAAAGATTCGGCGCAGAGGACTGAGGCGGCTGCCGCTGTGTGATGCTGCGCACTAAAGAAAATAAAAAAGCACCGATGCGCGGCATCGGTGCTTTTTTGTATGGGGACGTATGCGCTTGGACGACGAGCCGTAGCGAGGCGTGTCGGAGGCCAACCGCCGCAGCCCGGCTCTTGGGCCGGAGACGAACTGAGGTGCGCGACGAGCGAAGCATGCCGCGATGCGGCAGCTTCGCAGGCGTGATGCCGCCACTCGCTCGCCGCTGAAGCTTACAACCGCTCGGGCATGGCAAAAAGGCCGCTCGCCGCGCAAAAAAGAGCACCCACTTGACGTGGATGCTCTTTGTAAGTGCAAACGATCGTTTAGCGCTTGCTGAACGGAGGTGCGCGACGAGCGGCCTTCAGACCGTACTGCTGAAAGCCACAAGGCGCAAACCCTTGCAGCACAAGGCTTTGCGGGTTCGGGTGGAAGAATTAACCTCAAATTTAACCGCAAAAAATGGGGGGAGGGGAGCAACCCTGTTCTTACGCCGCGATTGCGTTGCCGTTGATCCGGTCGATGACCCGCTTGATGCCCATCCACAAGGTGAGATCCGTAAACACTTCCACGATGCTGCCGTGATCGGTAAACGGAGCCTCCTGCAGCACAGAGAGGTCTTTCATCAAACCGTTGTGGACGATGTATTCCACGATCTGGTTGACGAAATAGATCTGATTGGCATCCAGAGATGTGTCGTTCAAAAACTCCGCAAAGGCCTCCTTGGCGGCATTCATATCCAGACCCACGATCTCGCGGACGAACTCGCCCAAAGGCTTGCTGCCGAACTCGTTCTCATAGTCCTGCCTGCTGCCGACTTCGCTCCAAAGGATTTCTTCCAATACCCGAACATCGGCGGCGGTTAGAGGCTGGTTGGACTTCAGCTTTGCGATGACCGCATTATTCTGGTTCTGTCGAATATAGAACTCCGCTTTCAGCTTATAGTTCTTCAGGTCGTCGTTTTCCAGCTCGGATTCGTTCCAGTCCATGGAGAGAAGCTCGTCTGAAAAGTTCGTCAGATAGGTGGTCCTGCCGGTGGGGATATACTTGATCAGATTGCGCAGGTTTTCCCGGATGTGCTCGAACTCGTTGATACCGGCAGTCTCCAGATAGTCCGTGTGCAGGATCTTATTGAGGAGTTCGCTCTGTACCATGATTTCCGGGATGTTGGCAACGGATGCGATGGCCTTGACCTTTTTGCGGAGATCCGTTCTGGCCTTGGCGTATTTTTTGCCCATGAGATATGCCAGTTCGATGCCATACATCAGCGCGTCGAAGCGCACCGCCTTGGCATCGTCTGCATCCGGCGTGATCAGCGGGGCCAGCTCATCGCGGATCTGCAGGGTGTTTTCGTAAGTAAGGGCCGCGTAGTTGTCCGGATTGGCATACAGCTCCACGTATTTCAAGTGCTGGCGGACGGCAAAGCTTTCTGTGCTCAGCTCCCGCACCTTGCGGACCATATCCTCCACCAGCGACTTGCGGAACGCGATCAACTCCGGCGTCTGGTAGTCCAGATCCTGCAGCTTGAACACGAGCTGTGCCTTCAGGTTGAAGATGGCACCCTGCAGTGCGATTTGCAGCGCGGTGGGCTTGCCGTTGTTCATCCGGAAGAATTCGAAGTTGCCGCAGAAATCGAAGATGTAGAACTTGTTCTTGTCCTCACCGTCCATCAGCCCCGGGCACAGGCGGGTGCCGCGGCCGATCATCTGCCAGAACTTGGCCTTGCTCATTACCTTCTTAAAGAACACCAGATTCAGACATTCCGGCACGTCGATGCCGGTGTCCAGCATGTCCACCGAAATAGCGATCTGGGGCAGTTTTTTGGGGTCGGAGAACTCGTCGATCAGGCTCTGGGCATAGTTGATCCTGTTGTCGATCACCTTGGCAAAGCCGGGCAGGTGGGGGTATTCCCTGTTGAAGATCTCGTAGATCTTCTCGGCGTGGCTGTGGTTCTTGGCGAAGATGATGGTCTTGCCCAGTCGCTGACCGTAGTCGATCTTCAAACCTTCCGTCATCAGAATGTGCAGCACCTGCCGGATGGTGTCCTCGTTGAACACCCACTCGTTCAGCGCGGAGGAATTGATGCGCTCCGGCAGCTCGCCGTTCTCGTCCTCGAAGGTGGCCTCATAGGCCTCCCGATCCTCTTCGCTCAGTTCATCGTAGGCGATGCCTTGCTCGATGAATTTCAGCTTGGTCTCCACGGACAGGAAGTCCACCAGATAGCCGTCCTTCACCGCCTGCGCCAGCTCGTAGCCGTAGGTGGGAACGCCGCTCTCCAGCTCAAAGACCTCGTAGGTGTTCTTGTCGATCTCGTCCTTGGGGGTGGCGGTCAGACCCACCAGCGGGGCGTCGAAATAAGTAAAGATATCCCGGTACTTGTTGTAGATCGAGCGGTGCGCCTCGTCCACGATCACCAGATCGAAGTGGCCGCAGGTGAAGAGTTTGCCCTGCTCGTCGCTGACGTTGTCGATGCAGTGCATCATGGTCTGGTACGTGGAGAAGACGCAGTGGGCGGTGTAGTTGTCCTTCTCTTCGCAGAGATTGGTCACGCTCAAGTCCGGCAGGAGATTGACAAAGCTGCGCTTGGCCTGCGTCACGAGGGAGGTGCGGTCGGCGAGGAACAGGATGTTCTTCACCCAGCCGCGCTCCAGCAGCACCTTGCACAGGGCGATGACGGTGCGCGTCTTGCCCGAGCCGGTAGCCATCACCAGCAGCGCCTTGCGGCGGTTCTTGCTGCCGAAGGCATCGCACACGGCCTTGATGGCGCCCTCCTGATAGTAGCGGCCTGCGATGGCCTTGTCCACCATCACGTTCTTCAGGCTGGCGCGCATGGTGCGCAGGTTGAACAGCTTCTCCAAGTCCCGCTTGGAGTAGATGCAGGCGCACTTGCGCTCCGGGTACTGCCCGTCGTCGATGCGGGTCTCAAAGCCGTTGGTGAGGAAGATCACCGGGCGGCGTCCGTATTTCTGCTCCAACAGGTCGGCGTAGAGCTTGGCCTGCTGGCGGCCCTTGGACACGTCCACGCAGGTGCGCTTGGCCTCGATGACCGCCAGAGGCTTGTGGGCGTCGTCGTAGAGCACATAGTCGGCGTAGCCCACGCCGCTGGCGTTGGGCATGCCCCAGAGCTCCACCTCGTTCAGCCAGTCGCGGCCCTCTGTCCAGCCGGCATCCAGCAGCATGGCGTCGATGTACAGCTTGCGCGTGGCGTACTCGCTCAGCTCCAACGGCTGGGGCACATAGGTCTGCTGCTGCTGGGCGCGGCGGGCGGTCAGTTCTTCCTTCAGCACGGCGTTTTCCGCCATCAGCTGCTGGAAGTTAATCTGCACGCTGTTGTCAAGGAGCGTCTCTGTCTGCTGGGACACCAGCGCCGGGTCAAAGACGGTCTGGGTGTACTCCGCGGCGTAGCAGCAGGCCACGAAGTCCATGAAGACGTGCAGGTTCTGCAGGCACAGCAAGCCCTGTGCGTCGGTGATCTTCTTGCCGGTGTGGGCGGCGGTGTTGCCCATGCGGCGGATGAAGTCCATCCGCTGCCAGAGGTTGACGTCCACGATGTCCCGGAACTCGGGGGTGCTCATCAGGCTCACCAGCGTGTCCTGATAGGGCATGACCAGCTCGCCGTCCACGCTGTACATCCACTTCACGGCAAACTCCATGGCCCGCCGGCAGTTGATGATGCCCGCCGCCGGATCGATGTGCATGATCTTCTCCGCCGACACCGCCACATCCGAGAAGGTATTGAATTGTGGGTCAAGGGTCAGAAAATCGAAGTTGGTCATAGGGTTACTCCTTATTCTATTTGAGAGTTCGCAATGATTACTTGGGTTGTGCTTAAACAGATATTACAAAACTGCTCGCCGAAGGCGGTTAATCTGACAATATGCTCTGCTACTGTACATTTATCGTAACCGTTTCTTTTGGCATCTTCGTTATTATTTTGATGAGAGAATACGGAATCACGCTTCAATGGTTCGTATAGGGTTTTGTCTATAAAAGCATTACCGGGCTGCCTTTCGAGAAGACCCAGTCGAACTAGGTTATCAATGTACTGTTCTCCACTGTACACATGTTCACATCCGGCCAACATAGGAACGGTAGTGAATTCTTTGATAATATCTATTCCACCCTTGGAAACATCATTGTATTCATATCTCAAGCTGATGGTGGGAATCACCTTGTGCGCTCTCATATACTTTAGAAATTTCGCTTCATCTGGAGATAGTTGCTTGATAATTTCCACAAACCCAGGATGAACCCCGTTCTTGACCACGCTATTCATCGAGTTTGCGAGTAAATTCGCATACATATCTCTCAGTTCCTCGTTATCCATGCAGTAGCTGATGTATTGCAAAGCGGGAACGGCAATATGTGCTTCGGGTGGTTGTATTAATTCCGGAGGTGCGTTTTGAAGTTTTTCCTCAAGCAGTTTTTTTGTTTCTGCAATATTGTATTCGCGCTGTAAAACCCACTTCTCCAAAGGAGCCAAGGCGGCTTTGATTGCTCGGGGAAGCAACCCTACTAGTTCCCCGGTAGGCTTTACAACTGGTTTACCACCATCAGCATAAGCGTCTCTGGCGATTTCTTTTACTGCATCCTTTAACATTTCTAAGGTCTGATCGGCTTCTCCGTTCATCGTTCTAGCTCATCTCTCTTTCTTATTTAATCACCCGAAGTATTTTTGCATCAGTGCTTTTTTGAGGGTTTCCAGTTCATCCAGACTGCGCTGGATGGCCAATTTTGATTTGTCGGTCTGTTCGACGAAGACTGTGAACTGCTCTACGAGTGCCATTGGAGGTACTGGTATCGTTACTTCGTCAAGCATTCTGCCTGTAATCTGGTTGATCGTTGTAGTTGCGCCAGTTTTAATCTGCTGTCGGAACGCATCCATCTGGAAGTATGTCATCAGATATCCGAAGTATTGACTACGAATAATCATCATGAATGCACCAAAACTCATCGGTTCTTCGATGCCTTTTATCAATGCAACTTTACCAACCAGCTTGGCGCTGCCGTTTCTCGAACACATGAGGATGTCATTTTCCTGCACTATAAGCCGTTCTTTAATGGCACAATCTACACGAACAGTATCTGCGAAGTCCAGTTGGCTGTTTTGAATATTGCTGGATCTTAATACGATCGTACCTTCCTCAGCTACATTTTCGGGTTTGTAAGTCAAACCATTAAAGTATGTCGCTATGTCGGATAACTTTGCGTACTGATATCCGTAGGGGTTGCGCTGCGGGTCACCAAACAGTTCGATAAATCGGGATTTGACCAGTTGATCCAGCGCCGCCAACTGCTCTTTCCGCAGGGCAATCAAGTCCGTTACACGCCCCAATATTGATGCGATGCGAGACTGGTCTTCCGGTGGATGCGCTGGCAGCTTCTCTTTGCAATAATCCTTAAAATAAATGTGAGGTATTGTTGCACCAGTATAGTATTTTGCAAGATTCAGGTGTTCCAACGCATACGCCAAGTATTTTACATTGACGCCATCGTTCGGAATAATGTACTGCATTGTTCCTATAACGGATGATTCTTTCGGCAGGCACATCACTCTGCCGACACCGGCGCCATCTTTGACGACAGCTATATAAGGCTTTTCCTGTTGGTAAAAGTCAACATTCTTGATAAAGCCGCTTGCACCATAGATGGGATAAATACCATCATGCCCCTCGAGGTCTTTTTGGGCAATAGATGATGAGCCTTTCGTGCACAAATCTTTTAATTCGATCATCCTCTCACCCCTTCAACAGCGCAACAAGCGCAACAACTAACGCTGCAAAACTTGTAAGCGCCGAAAACACAGCGACAAGGTAGTTCTTGTCGTCTTCTCGCTCTATTTCGTTGGCGCATCCTCTCAAAATCAGCGCGAAAAACAGTACGGCAACGCATAAGGCTGTTAGAAAAAGAAGAGCAATAATGTTGGAAAACCACAGTCCGTCCCCCCATTGTGTTAAAACAGCCTGGCGAATTATAAGAAATATCGCTATTACAGAGCCTGCACAAAGAACGATAGCAAGATAATTCAATGCTACTGACATAATGCCGCTAAGCGTTGCTTTTGTATACTCGCCCTTTGTGTCCTTCTTGTTACAAATAATGTTCCAAGCGCTTTTCCAGAACGAAGCTTTCTTCTTGCTTCTTGCTTTCTTTTTCTTCGCCATCACAGCATCGCCTCCAACTCTGCCAGTCCCTCGGTGACGGCCAGCTCCAGTTCGTGGAGACGGGCCATCAGCTCGGCGGTGGAGGGGTACTCCACGGCCTTGTACTCGGTCTTCTTATACTTGTTGATGCTGAGGTCATAGCCGTTGTCCATGATCTCCTGCCGGGGGACGAAGAAGGATTTCTCGGTGCGCTGGCGGCTCTCCTCGGCGGCGAGGTTGTGGAAGCGGGCGATGATATCGGGGATATCGTTGTCCGCTACGGGGCTGCGCTTATCGTCAAGGCTGAGGCCGTCGGCGGTCATGTCGTAGAACCAGACCTTATCCGTGCCGCCGTGGCCGGTCTTGGTGAAGATGAGGATACCGGTGGAGACGCCGGCGTAGGGCCTGAAAACGCCGCTGGGCATGGAGATGACGGCTTCGAGGCGGTTGCCGTCCACCAGCTCCTTGCGGATGGCCTTGTGGGCGGTGGAGGAGCCGAAGAGCACGCCGTCGGGCACGATGACCGCCGCCCGTCCGCCGATCTTCAGCATGCGCAGGAAGAGAGCGAGGAACAGCAGCTCCGTCTTCTTGGTCTTGCAGACCTTCAGCAGGTCGGGGGCTACCGTGTCGTAGTCCAGGCTGCCCTTGAAGGGGGGATTGGCCAGAATGAGGGAGAACTTGTCCTTGTCGGGGTTCTGGTCGCTGAGGCTGTCGCGGTACTCGATGAAGGGGTTGTCCACGCCGTGGGTCATCATGTTCATGGCGCCGATGCGGAGCATGGTGCGGTCCATATCGTAGCCGTGGAACATATGGTTGAGGAAGTGATCCTTCTTCACGCGGTCGAAGAAGATGGCCTGCTTATGGTTTTCCCGCAGGTATTCGCCGGCAGCAACCAGAAATCCGGAGGTGCCGCAGGCGGGGTCGCAGATCACGTCGTCGGGGCGGGGCTGCATCAGTTCCACCATCATCTTGATGATGTGGCGGGGCGTGCGGAACTGACCGTTGACACCGGCGGTAGCGATCTTGCTGAGGAGGTATTCGTAGATGTCGCCGCGGGCGTCTGCGTCCTGCATCTGGGCCATCTGTTCGTAGATGCCGTCCAGCGCGGTGACGATCTTGTCCAGCAGCAGCGGCGTGGGGATCTTGAAGATGGCGTCGTCCATGTACTTGGCGTAGGCGCTGGTCTTGTCGCCGTGGAGGTTCTTGATGAAGGGGAAGACCCATTCCTGCACGGTGGTGTACATCTTGCCGGCGGGGAAGTCGTGGAAGACGGACCATTTCAGTTGCTTTCCATCGATTTTCCGCTCGCCCACCTGCACCTCATCTGCGAAAATGCTCTTGTGGGGCAGGCCCAGCATGGCACACTCCTTGGCGCGGAGGTTGTCGGTGTCATCCAGATCGCGGATGAACATGAGGTAGGTCATTTGCTCTACCACGTCCAGCGGGTTGGTGATGCCGCCGGTCCAGAAGATTTCCCAAAGACTGTTGATCTTGTTTTTCAATTCGCCTGTCATCATATTAATCAATCTCCCTGTTCCAAGTATAAGAGGTGTAGCGGCCGCCGCCGATCTTGATGACCTCGCCGCTCTTGACCAGCTCGTTCAGCGCACGCTGGATGGTGGTCTGGCTGATATCCGGGCAGTGCTGCATGATCTCTGCCTTGGTGATCTTGCCGAGGTGGCCCTGAATGATCTCGCGGACGCGGTTGGGTTTCCGTGTGCTCTCGCTGACCGCCTTCACACGGTCGGAGAACTGGCGGTAAGCCGCCAGAATCACGCCCAGCTGGTAGGTGACGAAGGGGATGTAATCGTTCTCCTCCTCGTGCCAGCCGCAGGAGCTCTCCTGCAGGCAATCGTAGTAAGCGTCCTTGGTGCGCTCAATCAGCTGCTCGATACTGACGTATTTGCCCACATGGTAGCCGGCGCGGTACAGCAGAAGGAGCGTCAGCAGGCGGCTCATGCGGCCGTTGCCGTCGTTGAAGGGGTGGATGCAGAGGAAGTCCAGAATGAACACCGGGATCATCAGCAGCGGGTCATACTGGCCGCTGCTGCACAGGTCGTTATAGGCCCGGCACAGCCGCTCCATGGCTTCCGGCGTTTCCCACGCAGGCACCGGATGGAAGCGGATGTGTTTGTTGCCCTGAGAATCTTCTTCGCTGATGACGTTGTCCGCGGTTTTGTAATTGCCGCCAAAGCTCATGCCGCTGAACTTGTACAAATCGCGGTGCAGCTGGAGGATCATGCCGGGCTTCACGGGGATATATTCATGGCTGCTGTGAATGGTGGCAAGCACATCACGGTAACCGGCGATCTCTTTTTCACTGCGGTTGCGGGGGGTGGTTTTGGCCTTGACCAGCTTCTGCAGCCGCTCGTCGGAGGTGTAGATGCCCTCGATGCGGTTGGATGCCTCGGTGCTCTGGATGCGGGCGATCTCGATCAGGTGAGTCAGCTCGTCCTCCTGCAGCCGCGCGTGTTCGCCCTTGTGCTCGTGAATCTGGGCAAGCAGTTGTACGATTTCCGGCGTCAGCAGCTTGGTGTATATTGTTTCATAGTTGTAGTTGCGCATAGAATTACCCCACTTTAGAAGTCTACCTGTATTATATGCCAATACAATGCGATTAGCAAGCCAATTTAGTCATTTTCTGATAAATGACTAAATTGGCTTGCTGCATGTGAGGTTCTTTGCACGCAACGTTCTCAATCGAAAACATAAAAACGAAACTACGTACAACGTAGACATAAATGCACCTGCCCTTTGGTGGGGGATGGCTTGTTTACGTTATACGTAGTTTTTTAATGACACAGGAGAGACCTGCTGGGGCTCTCCTGTGTCATTTTTCATATAAAAGAAGAATCTTCCGCAAAGGGGGCAATAAATGTCCGCTGAAATGCCCAGATAAGTAGAAGGGCATATCAAAGCACGCAGAGGAAGGCGGCGCAAAACTTCTTGTCGTTTTCCACAAAAATAAAAAACTTTGCCAAAAGGGGGGCAAGAATAGTCCCTCTGAATGGCTTTATTTATAGAAGGGTTTTTAAGGAGCGCCAAAAACGGATCATTTTTGAAGTTTTACAAAAATCTTCGATCAAGGGGGGTAAAAAGTGGCTTCCAGAACGCCCATATATATAG
>SVMH01000004.1 GCA_015067525.1 Oscillospiraceae bacterium
TGCGATTGCCTTCAACGGCAGCAGCCTCGAACTTCTTGATAGCAGTCTTCAGTGCGGACTTATTGGCCTTGTTGCGAGCGTTTCTCACCTCTGCCACCAGAACACGCTTCTTAGCAGACTTAATATTAGGCAAACCAAACACCTCCCCGGCGTAAATTTCTGCGTCGGATATAAAACACATCCACGCAGATTGATATTTTAGCACCTTTGTCCAGAAATTGCAAGCACTTTTTTCATTTTTTCTTAACTTTTTCGCATAAAAGGTTTTTGACGCGCCAAACTACCCCCAAGGCACAATATTTTGTGTTCAGAAGGGAGTGTCAAACCCAAATATGCCCCTCTTTCGATCCGATCTGACACTGGAAACAGCGGAACAGCTGGGCGCCGTGGGAAAAAATGCCCGCCAGTTGGACGGCGTGTGCGTCACCGAAAGTCTGCTGGAAGGCTACGGCGTCACCGCCATCACCGTTACCGGTGAAGCCGCCAGCCGCGCCCTCAGCAAGCCGGCGGGCCGCTATGTCACGGTGGACCTGCACCCCTACTTCCAGCGGCAGGATCACTTCTTCCCCCGTGGCGTCCGCTGTTTGAGCCGTGAGCTGCGCGCGCTGCTGCCGCATCTGAAAAGCAGTGACACCGTGCTGGTGGCAGGTCTCGGCAACCGGCAGCTCTCCTGCGACGCCGTAGGCCCCGCGGCGGTGGAAAACCTGCTGGTCACCCGTCATATGATCGCCGCATCGCCCCGCCAGTTCCGCCGCTTCACCTCCGTGGCCGCCATAGCCACCGGCGTGGTGGGACAA
This sequence comes from Oscillospiraceae bacterium, assembly GCA_015067525.1. Taxonomy (GTDB): domain Bacteria; phylum Bacillota; class Clostridia; order Oscillospirales; family Oscillospiraceae; genus Vescimonas. The sequence continues at coordinate 798 of SVMH01000004.1, forward strand.
ACCGGCGTGGAAACGCTGGAGCTGATCGCAGGCGCCGCGGCGCGCATCTCCCCCGCCGCCGTGATCGTGATCGACGCCCTGTGCGCCCGCAGTCAAAACCGTCTGTGCGCCACGGTGCAGCTGAGTGACACGGGTCTGACCCCCGGTTCCGGTGTAGGCAATCACCGCGCCGCCATCGACAGCGCCGCTCTGGGCGTGCCGGTCATTGCCGTGGGCATCCCCACCGTCATCGCCGGCGACGCACTGGCGCAGGAGCTGACCGGCCAGCCGGCCCAAGATGCCGCGGAGCTCTTCCTCACGCCGCGGGACGTTTCCTCCCGGGTTGCGGAGCTGGGCCGCCTCATTGGCTACGGCATCACCGCCGCACTGCAGCCGGGCCTGACGGTGGAGGACATCACCGGCCTTTTAAGCTGAAAAGAGCGATGCTTTCGCATCGCTCTTTTTTATGCTTCCAGCATTTGCAGTACCGCCTGCGCCGTTTCCGCCGGACAGTACTTCTGCATACTGTGGGGCGCATTTTGGATGGTAAAAATCGTCGCAGGCGCTGACACGTGGTCGCGGAAATACTCCGCCACGCCATAGGCGTAAAGGCCGCTGTCGGGATAGATATACCCCAGCGGCACGGTGACCTTGTCCAGCATGGGTCGAAAATCCGAGCTACCCATGGAGATCCAAAGGCCGATGAGTGCGGGAGGATATTGGTTCACCAGCAGCCCCGGCATCACCAATTCCTTGGCAGACTCCGGCAAAGCGGCCATCTCCGGCACCGTCCTGCGCCGGAAATGCCACAGGTATTCACCGAAGTCCTGCGCCATCACATGCAGATCTCGCAGCAGATCATCCTGCGTATAGCCGCCGCTGATCCCCATCTTCCACGTTTCGTCCGCCAGAATTCTGGGAGTCATATCCCAGATCATCAGCCCGGAGAGACGGGCGCAGCCGAACTGCTCCACGTAGCTGAGCACTACCTGTCCGCCCATGGAGTGGCCGGCCAGCACCAGATCGTGAAGATCCAGATAGCAGATCAATTCGTGCAGGTCGCGGGCCAGCTGGGCGATGCTGTAGCCGCCCATAGGTTTATCCGAAGCGCCGTGACCACGGTGGCTGTACGTGATGCAGCGGCAGTGGTCTTTCAAAATATCCACCACATCTGCCATGCTCTCGTGGGAACCGGACCAGCCGTGCACCAGCAAAACAGGACGGCCCTCCCCCTGCTCTTCATAGTAGAGCTTCGTAAAATCCTTTGCAGCAAAAAACGGCATACGACCACCCTTTCCTCTCAGCTTTCCTCCATTGTAGCCTCCGCCGTGGAGAAAAGCAACTTCCTTTTGACAAAAGAAGAAGCCCCCCGGTAAACAGAGGGCTTCCGCTTTTTTGTGTTTGAAAAAGAGGAGAGAGAGAAAATCACATAGGAGTGCTTCCTTTGTATGTCTGTATCATACCCTGTGATTTTGTCTATTTCTTGAATTGGTTATGAACTTTTTGTAAAAGACCTTATGCCAGCACCTTGCGGATGGTCTCGCCGTCGATGTTGCCGCCGGTGAGGATCAGCGCCGTCTTTTTCCCTGTGAACTTCTCCGGATAGTCCCACACCGCCGCCAGAGTGGTAGCGCTGCCGGCCTCGATGACGTACTTTTCCTCCGTCAGCAGGAAAGCGGCCGCCTTGCGGATGGTCTCTTCCTTCACCACCAGAATGTCGTCCAGCAAACTGCGCAGCATTTCATAGCTCAGCGCGCCCACACCGCCCACCAGCGCGTCGCACAGCGTAGGGCCGATGGGATACTCCTCATAGCACACGCCGTCGGCATAGCTGGCCACCATGGCGGGACAGGCCTCTGTCTGCACGCCGTAAACCCGAATGGCGGGGTTGATACTCTTGGCCGCCAGTGCCACGCCCGTGGCGATGCCGCCGCCGCCGATGGGCACCACAATGGTGTCGATCTCCGGCTCCTGCTCCAGAATTTCCAGCGCCACCGTGCCCTGTCCGGCGTAGACCTTGATGTCATCGTGGCACGAATCGATGTTGGTCAGTCCGTTTTCGCGGATATAGTTCATACCCAGCGCGTGGGCCTCATCATAATTGCGGCCCATCAGCTTCGCTTCCGCGCCGAAATAGCGGATCTTGTCGATCTTGCTCTGGGGTGTACGCTCCGGCACGATGATGACGGCCTTGTCGATGCCCAGCAGCTGCGCGGCATAGGCCACGGAGCTTCCGTGGTTGCCGGAGGATACGGCGCCCACGCCCCGCTGCCGCTCTTCTTCGGTCAGGGACAGCATCTTATTCACCGCGCCGCGGATCTTGAAGCTGCGCGCCCGCTGCAGGCTCTCCAGCTTGAAGTAGAACTTGTGGTCCTCGTCACCCAGATAGAAGGACTGCTCCAGGGGCGTCAGCCGCGCATAGGGGCGGATGGCTTTGCGCGCATCCAAAATGTCCTGAAATGTCAGCTTTTCCATCATTTGGTCCCGTAAGTGTAAAAGTCGGTGCCGTCCTCGATCACCATGGGCAGACCGTTGTGATAAACGGGGATGGTCTCAAACTTGAAGCGGCTGGTACGGTGCTTGCGATCGATCTTGGCCTTCGTCTCCTCGTCGCAGATGCCCTTGCGGATATACTCGTTGACGGCGTGATAGGTAAATCCCAGATTGTCCTCGTCGGTGAGACCCGTCAGACCGTCAGACGGGGGCTTGACCACGAATTTCTCCGGCAGACCCAGCTCGCGGCCCATGGCGATGACCTCTTCCGTGGTATACATGCCAAGGGGAGAGAAGGCGCCGGCGCTGTCACCGTAAATGGTGCAGTAGCCCACCCAGTCCTCGCTGAGGTTGGAGGTGTTGATGACGATGCCGCCCGGCAGCGTCTGCGCCACGGCGTAGAGCGTGCACATGCGGATGCGGCTGGGGAGATTGACCTTAGTGGTGCGGCTGGGCTGCAGACCCACCAGCTCCATCTGGCTCAGCACACCCTCGGTGGCGTCGTGGATATTGATGGTGGCGTGGGGAATGTCCAGAAACTCCACCAGATCGCGGCTGTAATCAATGTCGGGCTGCACGCCGTTGGGCATCAGAACGCCATAGACGTTCTCCCGTCCGTAGGCCGCCACGCTGAGGGCTGCCACCACGCTGCTGTCCTTGCCGCCGGAAATACCGATCACGGCAGTCTTGCCGCCGCAGGCGGCCATCCGCTCACGCATCCATGCAATAAGACCCGTCAGCTGCTCTTTTGCGTTGAATTCCATCTTATGTCCTCCTTTGAGGTCTTTTCCTCATTGTACCCCTATTGATACCGAAATGCAAACAGAAAAAGGCCTCCGCCGCAAGGCAGAGGCCTTTCCCTTGTGTGTTTGGAGAGAGAGAAAATCACATAGGAACAACTTCCCTGTTACGGGTTTTATCTTACCGCGTAAAATTGTCCAAAGTGGAAACTGCTGATGAACATTTTGTAAATCCCTTTTGGGAACAAACAAGAAGAAGCTCCTCAAACGAGGAGCTTCTTCTTTGTGTGTTTTGTTAGGAGAGAGAGAAAATCACATAAGGAATGTATCCTTTGTACAGTTGTTATGATACCCACAAAAATTGACCATTTCTTGAATTGGTTGTGAACTTTTTGTGAACATCCCTTTATTACTGGAATTTTTTACTCTCCGCCACCGCCATCTGGTCGCAGCGGTTGTTTTTTTCATTGGACGCGTGGCCCTTGACCCAGTGGTAATGCACCTCGTGCCGGGCGATCAGGGGCAGCAGCTGCTCCCACAGATCCACATTCAGCGCCGGCTTCTTGTCGGACTTGATCCAGCCCTTCTTTTTCCAGCCGTAGACCCAACCCTTCTCCAGTGCGTCGATGACATACTTGGAGTCGGAATACAGCTCCACAATGCACGTTTCCTTCAGCATGGAGAGCGCGCGGATCACGCCGGTCAGCTCCATGCGGTTGTTGGTGGTCTCCGCCTCGCCGCCGGAGATCTCCTTCTCGATGCCGTTCCACTCCAGAATGGCACCCCAGCCGCCGGGCCCGGGATTGCCGCTGCACGCGCCGTCGGTATAAATTGTAACTTTTTTCATGCCGGTTCCACCTCCACCACGTACAGCGTTTCGCCCTCCACGCGGAATTTGATGTTCCACTTGGCAAAGGTCAGTCCGTAGATCCGCTGGGGATCGTCCTGATATCGGGGGCGAGGGTCAGCTTCCAGCACGGCGCGCACCGCATCGCGGTGTTCTTCCGGTATCTTTTCCAGCACCTCCGCAGGAAACTCCACCAGCAGCAGCGGACGCGCCAGCGCATCTGTCCAGCCTCCGGTTGCCTCAGTGCGGCAGTCGGCATAGGGAAGATAGGGCTTGATGTCAAAGATGGGCGTCCCGTCCATCAGATCCACACCCCGCACATAGATCACGGGGCCCAGTTCACGGTCCAGCTCCACCTTTTCCAGCTCCACGCAGGAAAGGCCGATGGCATTGGGACGGAACGGCGAGCGGGTAGCGAAGACACCCATCTTCTCGTTGCCGCCCAGCCGCGGCGGACGCACCAGCGGCGACCAGGTATCCCGCGCCGCCTTGGAAAACTGCCAGATCAGCCACAGGTGGGAGAATTCCTCCAACCCGCGCAAGGCATCCATGCTGCGGTATTCAGGCTCAAAAACGATCTTTCCCTTTAATTCGGGGATCAAACCGCTCTGCCGCGGCACACCAAACTTTTCCGGAAGCTCTGTCCGGATGTGAGCGATCACTTTCAGGGTATAGGTCTCCATATCAGCGCTTGCGGCGGCCCGTGTCGGTGAGGTGGGCTTTGATATCTTTGGGCAGGTGCATCAGGCGCAGTCCCTGTCCGGCCACCACCAACACGATATAGAGGAGGAATACCCAGATATTCTGGAACTGAGCGCCAATGTAGAACATGACAAACAGCGCCAACAGCAGCAGCGTGTTGATTCGTTTGTTGTCCGACTCGATCTGCTGCAATTCCTCGCTCTTGACATAGATCGTCTTTCCGTAGGTAAATTCCATGGTGGAGGCAGGATCGTGGTAGAGCGTCTTGGTAAAGTATACCCAGCGGGTCAGCGGTCTTTCAGGGTTCTTCTTTTTCTTGGTCTTACTCATGGTTCTCCTCCGTCTGCTCCTTCTCGGCGCGGGCCACGCTGATGACGCGCACGCCGTCCTTCAGCCGCATCACGCGCACGCCCTGGGCCACACGGCCGTAGATATTGATGTCCGCGGTGGGCATACGGATGATGGTGCCATCGTCGGAGATCATCAGGATATCCTCCTCGCCGGTGACCACCTTGGCAGCCACCACCTTGCCGGTCTTTTCGGTAATGTGGTAGTTCTTCATGCCGCTGCCGCCGCGCTTCTGAGGCTCGCCGCCTTCACCGCGGAGGTATTCCTCGATGTCGGTACGTTTGCCGTAGCCGTTTTCGGTGATGGTCAGCAGCGTCTGGCCCTCGTGGGCACGGGCGCCGGCCACCACGTAGTCACCCTCGCGCAGGCGGATACCGCGCACGCCCACAGCGTCGCGGCCCATGCAGCGGATATCGGTCTCGCGGAAGCAGATGGCCATACCGTCACGGGTCACCAGCAGGATATTCTGCTCACCGTCGGTGCGGCGCACTTCAATGAGCTCGTCACCCTCGTCCAGGCTCAGGGCGCGGATACCGGCCTTGCGGGCGGTGTTCAGCACGTTCAGCTGCAGACGCTTCACCGTACCCATGCGGGTGATCATCACAAGGTAGCTCTCGTCAAACTCCCGCACGGCCAGTCCGGCGGTCACATACTCACCATTCTCCAGCGGCAGAATATTGACGATGTTTGTACCCTTGGCGGCACGTCCCGCCTCGGGAATGAGATAACCCTTCTTACGGTGCACCTTGCCGGTGTTGGTGAAGAACAGGATATAGTCGTGGGTAGAGGCAGTGAACACCGCAGCCACGGCGTCCTCTTCGCGGGTGGTCATGGCCTTCACGCCCTTGCCGCCTCGGCGCTGGGCAGAGTACTCACTGGCGGGAGTACGCTTGATGTAGCCATTCTGGGTCAGGGTAAAGACGCACTCTTCCTCTTCGATGAGATCTTCAATATCGATTTCGTCCTCCACATCCTGGATCTCCGTCTTGCGCTCGTCGCCGTACTTCTCGCGGATTTCGGTGAGCTCATCTTTCAGCACGCCGCGCAGCATTTCGTCGCTGCCCAGCAGCTCCACATAGTAGGCAATGCGCTTTTCCAGCTCCTCATACTCATTCTGCAGCTTCTCACGGTTGAGTCCCTGCAGAGCGATGAGGCGCATGTCGCAGATGGCCTGTGCCTGCACTTCGGAAAGGCTGAAGCGCTGCATCAGGTTCTCCTTGGCGTTGTCATAGCTGGTACGGATAATGCGGATGACCTCGTCGATGTTATCCTGGGCAATCAGCAGACCCTGCAGCAGATGCTCGCGCTCCCGGGCCTTCTTCAAATCGTACTGGGTGCGGCGGGTGATGATCTCCAGCTGGAAGCTGAGATACTCATCGATGATGTGCCGCAGAGACAGGATCTTGGGCTGCTTCTGATCATCCACCAGCGCCAGCATGTTGATGGCAAAGCTGGTCTGCATCTGGGTCTGGGCAAACAGGCGGTTGAGCACCACCTGGGCATTGGCATCGCGCTTGAGGTCGATGACGATGCGCATACCGTTGCGGTCGGTCTGGTCGGTGATGTTGCTGATGCCTTCCAGCCGCTTGTCGTTGACCTGATCGGCCATGTTCTTGATAAGCATACGCTTGTTGACCTGATAGGGAAGCTCTGTCACGATGATGCGGGTACGGCCCTGCACCTCTTCAAACTCGGTGCGGGCGCGCAGGATCACCTTACCGCGGCCGGTGGCGTAGGCAGCGCGGATGCCGCTGCGGCCCATGATGATGCCGCGGGTGGGAAAATCGGGACCCGTCACATGCTGCATCAGGTCGTAGAGGGTCGCCTCGGGATTTTCCAGCACGCAGATGCAGGCGTTGATGACCTCGGTCAGGTTGTGCGGGGGGATATTGGTGGCCATACCCACGGCAATACCGGAAGAACCGTTCACCAACAGGTTGGGGAAACGGGCAGGCAGCACGCGGGGTTCTTTTCTCGTCTCGTCAAAGTTGGGATCCCAGTCCACCGTGTCTTTTTCGATGTCGCGCAGCATTTCGCCGGCCATCTTGGCCATACGGGCCTCGGTATAACGGTAAGCGGCAGGGGGGTCACCGTCCACGGTACCGAAGTTGCCGTGACCGTCGATGAGTTGATAGCGCATGGAAAAGCTCTGTGCCAGACGCACCAGAGCATCGTACACGCTGGCATCACCGTGGGGGTGATAACGACCCAGCACGTCACCGACGGCGGTAACGCTCTTGCGATGGGGCTTATCGTAGGTCAGGCCGTCCTCATGCATAGTGTAGAGGATGCGGCGGTGCACCGGCTTGAGGCCATCGCGGACATCAGGCAGCGCACGGCCCACGATCACGGACATGGCGTACTCGATATAGGAGGTCTCCATCTCCTTGACCAGTTCGCTCTGCACGATCTTTTGTTCGGGATAACGCAAAGATTCGGGATCATAGTCCACGTTCTTATGTGCCATTTCGGGGGACCTCCTTTCTTAAATGTCCAGATTCACGGCGTATTTCGCCTTTTCTTCAATGAATGCCTTGCGGGGCTCCACCTTCTCGCCCATCAACACCGTAAAGATCTCGTCGGCGCGGATGGCGTCGGCCAGCGTGATCTGCTTGAGGGTACGGGTGGTGGGATCCATGGTGGTCTCCCACAGCTCCGAGGGATCCATTTCACCAAGGCCCTTGAAGCGGGAGATCTCCACCTTGGCGTTGGGATTGTCGCCGCGCATCTCGGCGGACACACGGTCACGCTCTTCATCCGAGAAGGCCACACGCGTAGTTTTTCCGCGGGTCAGCTTGTAGAGGGGCGGCACAGCGGCGTAAACGTAGCCCTGCTCCAGCAGAGGCCTCATATAGCGGAAGAAGAAGGTCAGCAGCAGCGTGCGGATGTGGCTTCCGTCCACGTCGGCATCGGCCATGATGATGACCTTATGGTAGCGGAGCTTGGCAGGATCAAACTCCTCGCCAATACCGGCACCCAGCGCGGTGATGACGGGCTGCAGCTTATCGTTGCCGTAGATCTTGTCGGCACGGACGCGCTCCACGTTCAGCATCTTGCCCCACAGGGGAAGGATCGCCTGGAAGCGGGAATCACGGCCGTCGGTGGCGCTGCCGCCTGCGGAGTCGCCCTCCACGATGTAGATCTCGGTCAGTTCGGGGTTATTCTCGTTGCAGTCACGCAGCTTATCGGGCATGGCGGCGCCGCCCAGCGCCGTCTTGCGGCGGATGGACTCGCGGGCCTTGCGGGCCGCCTCGCGGGCACGGTTGGCCGTCAGGGCCTTATCAAGAATGGTACGGGCCACCACGGGATGCTCTTCCAGATACACCGCCAGCTGATCGGATACGATGTTGTCCACCAGCGTGCGGATGTGGGCGTTGCCCAGCTTGGCCTTGGTCTGGCCTTCAAACTGTGCCTCCGTCAGCTTCACGCTGATGACGGCGGTGATTCCCTCACGGCAGTCCTCACCGGAAACCTTGTCATCACCCTTGATCATGCCATACTTGATGCCATAGGCGTTGAGCACTCTTGTCAGCGCCGCCTTGAAGCCGGTCTCATGCATACCGCCTTCGGGCGTGCGGATATCATTGGCAAAGGAGACGATATTCTCAGCATAGCCATCGTTATACTGCAGCGCGATCTCCGCCGTGGAGTCGCCCTTGCTGCCGGAAACATAGATGACCTCCTGATGGAGCTCGGTCTTGTTCTGGTTGAGGTAGGTGACATACTCCCGGATACCACCTTCGTAGCACATGGTGTCGCTCTGCTGGCGGCCTTCGCGCTTATCCTCGATGGAGATGCGCAGACCCGCGTTCAGGAAGGCCTGCTCGCGCATGCGGGTGTGGAGGATCTCGTAGTCATACTCCACCGTATCAAACATCTGGTCATCCGGCTTGAAAGTCACGGTGGTACCGGTGCGGTCGGTCTCGCCCACGATCTTCATCTCGCTGACAATATTGCCGCGGGAGAATGTCATCTCGTGAATCTTACCTTCCTTGTGTACCTGTACCGTCAGCCATTCAGAAAGCGCATTGACCACGCTGGCACCCACACCGTGAAGGCCGCCGGACACCTTGTAACCGCCGCCGCCGAACTTGCCGCCGGCGTGCAGCACCGTAAACACCACTTCCAGGGCGGGACGGCCCGTCTGGGCCTGAATGTCCACGGGGATACCGCGACCATTGTCCGCCACCGTGATGGTGCCGTCTTCATTGATGGAAACCTGGATTTCCGTGCAATAGCCGGCCAGCGCCTCGTCGATGGAGTTGTCCACGATCTCATATACCAGATGGTGCAGACCCGAGGACGAGGTGGAACCGATATACATACCGGGACGTTTGCGCACCGCCTCCAGGCCTTCCAAAACCTGAATTTCCGCGGCGCCGTATTCCTGTTCCACGGCTGTCACTTTTTCCATTTCAGACATAGTCATTCTCCTTCTCCTTGCAGTGCTTCCCTCTGTTCTGCGGCACGGCGTGCCAGCGTGGAGGAATTCAGCTGCGAGATATAAACGATCTGACGGTGATAAGGATGGTCACACACCACAAAGGACTTGGGAATGTCCTCGATGGCGGAGATCACGATACCTTCTTCTTCCGCCTGATTCAAAAATGTTCTTGTTATTTTGGACTGGGAGGTAATGTCCAGATCAAAGATGCCGATGATGCGTTTATCCTCCAGCATCAGATTCTGTCCCACATGCAGATAACCCATTAGATGACCTCCCCGCCGCTGATATGAAACACCTTGCCGGCTTCCAGCGTCTCCAACCGGTCATTTTCGCAGCAGGTAATGAAGATCTGCCCACCGGCAATTCGATTGAGTACATATTCCTGCCGCTTCACATCCAGCTCGCTGAGCACATCGTCCAGCAGCATCACCGGATATTCTCCGATGGCGTTTTTATGGATCTCCCGCTCGGCCAGCTTCAGCGCCAGCGCCGCCGTGCGCACCTGCCCCTGCGAGCAGAACTGGCGGGCACTTCTGCCGTTGACCAGCACCTCAATGTCATCCTTGTGAGGCCCGGAAAGGCACAGACGGCTGGCCACTTCTGCATCAAAATGGCTTTTCTGATGTTCCTGCAGCGCCGCCACCAATTCGCTGTGTGGCGCAAAAGGATCGGTAACGGTTTTCACCGTCTGATACTGCAGCGTCATCTCTTCCCTGCCGCCGCTGCATTCAGCGTGGGCAAGGCGGGCATGCTCTCCCAGCGCCGCGCAGAATTTAGCGCGGTAACCAATGAGCACAGCACCCACAGCGCACAGCCGTTCATTGAAATCCGGCAGCATAGCCAAAAGCTGGGGATGCTCCTCACTGTCGCGCAGAATACGGGTCTTGTGCTCATAAAGGCGGTTATATTCCGCCAGCGCCTCGGCGTAGCGAGGACGCAGCTGACTAAGGGAAATATCCATAAACCGCCGCCGCGCCGCCGCGCCTTCTCTAATTAAATAGAGATCTTCCGGTGAAAAAAACACCGTGTGCAGCACATCGCTGAGAGCTGCCGCATTTTTGGCAGTCACCCCGTTAACGGTGATCTTCCGCCGCCGTCCGCGCTGCAGCGTAATGTCGGCTTTAAATTCCCGCTGGCGGCTTTCGATCACGCCGCACAGATGGGCTGTATCCTTTTCAAAGCCGATCAGTTCCCGGTCCGCATGGGCCCGCGGCGATTTTCCGCAGCTCAGATAGGCGATGGCTTCCAGCAGATTGGTTTTTCCCTGGGCGTTTTCGCCGTAGATCACGTTGCAGCCGCCGTCAAACGTCAGCTCTGCGCGCTCATAGTTGCGAAAACCCTCCAGCGTCAGTTCCTTAATCTTCATAAGAGACCGTCAGCAGCTGACCGTCCAGCTCCACCACGTCACCGGGACGGATCTTCTTGCCGCGCATGGTACACACCTCGCCGTTGACCTTCACTTCACCCTCCTGGATGATGATCTTGGCCTCACCGCCGGTGGATACGAGATTGGCAAACTTCAAAAGATCCTGCAGCTTGATAAATTCTGTGGTAATAACGATATTTTCCATAGCTTTCACTTCTTCAAACAACAGATTACTGAGCCTTCAGACGCACCGGCAGCACCATGTAGAGGAAGTTGTCCTCGCCGCTGACGGGTGTAATGATGCAGGGAGAAACGCTGGTGTTCAGCTCCATGCGTACCCGCTCAGCGGGCGCATAGCGCAGCGCATCCATCAAATAGCGGTTATTAAAGCCGATCTCCAAACCTGCGCCGTCGCCGCTGACGGGGCAGATATCCTTGGCCTCACCGTTGCCGGTCTTGGCGGAGAGATAGACGCGGTCTGCCTCAAACACGCAGCGCACAGGGCTCTTCAGCTTCTCGCTGATCACCACGCTGACGCGGTCCAGGCTTTCCAGCATGGCCTTATTCTCCACCTCCACGCAGATGGGATTGCTGCGGGGAATGGCGGTGCGGTAGTTCAAAAACTCACCTTCCAGACGGCGGCAGATCAGCTGTGTGCTGCCGGCCTCAAAAAGGAGGTGGCGCTTACCCTGGATCACAGTGATGAGATCATCGCTGTCGGCGCAGATGTTCTCCACTTCCTTCAGTGCGCTACCGGGAGCCACAAAGCGGAATGCGCCGCCGTCGATACGCTCCAGCGGCTCGCGGCGCAGAGCCAGACGGAAGCCGTCCACGCTGACCACCGTCAGACCCTTGTCATCCACCTCAAAGAGGGAACCGGTATGGACCGGACGGCTCTCATTGGTGGAAACGGCAAAGCTGGTCTGATTGATCATGGCCTTCAGCGTCCGCTGCTGGATGGACACACTGAATTCGTCGTCCACCTCGGGAAGATCGGGATAATCGTCGGCGCTCAGACCCAGAATATCAAAGCTGGCGTCGCCGCAGGACAGATGTACCATGTACTTCTCATCGGCAGAAAAAACAATAATGTCGTCGGGCATTTTGCGGATGATCTCTCCGAAGAGGCGGGCGTTGAGTACGATCCGACCCTCCTGATGGATCTCTGCTTCAAAGGCGGTACGGATGCCGGTCTGCATGTTGTAGCCGGACAAAGTAAGGCAGGTAGTTCCCTCCAGCAGGATACCCTCCAGCGCAGGGATGGAACTCTTGGCAGCCACAGCGCGGCTGGCGGTGGAAACTGCAGTCTGCAGCAAAGCTTTTTCACAGGAAAAACGCAGCATATCTTTCACAGTCCTTTCTTTGGAACTCAAAATTTAGCAGGCATATTTCTCTTAAAGAGAACATAAACTAATTATTTTTTTAGTAACAGTAGTCGTAGGGAAAACTTTTGTGGAAACAGGTCAAAAACCGTTGCGGCGACTGACTTTTTTGTCCACCGGTGCGGTAATCATTTTTCCCCCGCTTTCCACAGAAAAAGGGATGATTCCCGCTTTCCACATTTTGTCCACGTGGATTCCACAGAATATGTGAAAAACTTACTTTTTGGAATTGATGTTGGTGGTGATCTCCTTCACCACTTCGGCAAAGGCGGGATCGGAGCGCATCTTCTGCTCCACATTGTCCAGCGAGTGCAGCACCGTGGAGTGGTCGCGTCCTCCGAAGGTCTTGCCTATATCCACCAGCGAAAGGTTGGTCATGCGGCGGATGAGGTACATGGCAATATTTCTGGCATTGACCACGTCGCGGCTGCGGCTCTGGCTGTAGAGCACGGAGGCGTCCATGTTGTAGTACTTGCAGATATATTCGGTGATGACTTCGGCGGATGGAATATACTCGTTGCTCTTTTTCAGCATATCCCGCACCGCGCGGCTCACAGCCTCTTCGTCCACCTGATCGCCCAGCAGATCGCGGTAGGCGAGGATCTTATTCAGCGTACCTTCAATCTGCCGCACATTAGCCGTCACGTTTTCTGCGATATAGCCGCTGATCTCGTCGGGCAGCTGTACGCCCAGCAGCGCGGCCTTGGTTTTGATGATGGCCATGCGGGTTTCAAAATCGGGCGGCGCCACGTCTACCATCAGGCCCCACTCAAAGCGGGTGCGCAGACGGTCCTCCAGCTGGGTCATCTCACGGGGCGGACGGTCAGAGGTCAGTACGATCTGCCGGCCGGATTCATACAGCGTATTGAAGGTATGGAAGAACTCCTCCTGCGTCTGCTGCTTGCCAGCAATGAATTGGATATCATCCACCAGCAGCAGCGTTGCCTGCCGGTACTTTTCACGGAACTCGGCGTTCTTGCCTTCCCGGATGGCGTTGACCAGCTCGTTGGTGAAGTCATCGCCCTTGATGTAGACGATCTTGGCGTTGCCGTCGCGGCGCATCACCTGATGGGCGATGGCGTACAGCAGATGGGTCTTGCCCAGACCGCTGTCACCGTAGATGAAGAGGGGATTGTAGTTCTCTGCCGGTTTTTCCGCCACGGCCTTGGCAGCGGCATAAGCCAGTTTGTTGCTGGGACCTACCACATAGGTCTCAAAGGTAAAGGCGTCGGACTCATACAGTGCTCCGGGCTGATCGGGCGCCACGCCGTGATAGGCGGAGAGCTGCTCGTCGTTGAGGATCTTCACTTCCAGATCGGCCGAGAAGATGTCCTTCAGCGCCTCTTTGATGTGGCGCATGAAGCGGGCTTCAATGGTGCTTTTCTTAAAGGTGTTGCTGCAGTGCAGCACAAAGGCGGAATCCTCCATAGTGATCACCTTGATCTCGTCAAACCAGGTGTCAATGGTGGTTTCGCTCAGCTGGAGGCGCAGCCGGTCCAGTACATTTTTCCAAACATCTGCAATCGATCTCAATGAAAGCTCCCCTTCCCACGTCGATTTCTATCTGAAATGTGTTTTGACAAAAGGACAAATCTATTCGATTTATTATACCAGAAAAGCTGTGGAAAGTCCACACATATTCTAATATAATGTGCAAAAAAGTGGTTGGTGGGAACTACCACATATAGGGAAAAGGGTCGGTGAAAAACTACTATATTTAGTGGCCTTTTTTTCACAAAAGAAGCCGCTTTTCCGAAAAGAATCCGCGGAAAAAATACAAAGATTTCGCTTGACATAATAAAAGATTCTATGTATAATATCAGTCGCGCCGTTTTGTGCGGCGCTTAAAAAGAGTACTGCGGTACAGGGCGATTTCCCTGTGCTGTCGAGTATGTGCGGCAGAGAATATCTGCACTTCTCTGTACGCCTATTTTATTTAATGGAGGTGTCATGCAATGTTCCGTACCTATCAGCCCAAGAAGCGTCAGCGCTCCAAGGAGCACGGCTTCCGCAAGAGAATGGCCACCAAGAACGGCCGTAAGGTGCTGGCCCGCCGCCGCGCTAAGGGCCGCGCTCGCCTGACCCATTGAGGTCACGGAAAGTGCATCGCGCATAGATAAAAAACCAGGGACGGTGGAAGGGAAAACTGCCGTCCCTATTGGTCTATGTGTTGGAAGAATGTCAGCATAGCAGCAAAGGGTCCTTTTTGCCAGGAGGAGAGCCATGAAACCGGAGATCACCGTGAAGGAAAACTATGAATTCCGCCGTATTTACCGCAAGGGTAAATCGGTAGTTTCTCCCACCATGGTGCTCTATTGCCAGCGCAACCGGCAGGGCCGCACGCGTCTGGGCGTTACGGTCAGCACCAAACTGGGCAAGGCCGTGGTGCGCAACCGCGTCCGCCGCCGCCTGCGTGAGATCTGGCGCCTGAATCTCAAGGACATGGAGCCCGGCTGGGACATCATTCTGGTGGCCCGTGTGCGGGCCGTGGATGCGTCCTATCAAAAGCTGGACAAGGCCTATCGCCGTCTTCTGCGCGAAGCCGGTCTTTTGAAGGAGGGCGGACAATGAAGCGCGTCTTTTTGCGCATGATCCGCTTTTATCAGGCCTCTGTTTCGCCCCTGTTTCCGCCCCGCTGCCGCTTTATCCCCTCCTGCTCCCAGTACGCACTGGAAGCGGTGGAGAAATACGGCGCTGCCAAGGGCGGCTGGCTTGCTTTGAAGCGTTTTTCCCGGTGCCATCCTTTCCACAAGGGCGGCTGGTACGATCCGGTGCCCTGAAATTTTCCCGTGAAAAAAGAAACAGGATATTGTTTCACCAAAGAATCACGGAGGTAAACAAAACATGTTTGCACAACTCGGTTATTACATCTGCATGCCGTTTGCCTGGCTGACGCGTCTTTTCTACACGCTCACCGGCTCTTACGGTGTTGCTCTGATCCTCTTCACCCTGGTGGTGAAGCTGGTGATGCTGCCCTTCCAGCTCAAGAGCAAGAAGAGCATGCTGCGCATGAACCGCATGTCCGGCAAGATGAAGGAGATCCAGACCCGCTACGCCAATAATAAGGAGCGTCAGCAGCAGGAGATCGCCGACCTCTACGCCCGTGAGGGTGTCAACCCCATGTCCGGCTGCCTGTGGAGCTTCCTGCCCTTCCCCATTCTGATCGCCCTTTATAACATCATCCGTTACCCCCTGCACTACTTCATGACCATCCCCAAGGATGTCATCGAGAAGATCAGCGCCGCGGCCCAGAAAATGGGCTATACCCCTGCCACCGGTGCCCAGCAGGCTGCTTATGAAGAGATCAACCTGGCCAAATTTGTCCACGAGCATTGGGCCGATTTCGAAGGTAAGTTTGAAGGCCTCATCGATCTGGACTATCAGTTCCTGGGTATGGACCTGACGGCTGTTGCCCAGACCAAGTTCGGTGAGATCATGACCGGCGGCTGGCCTGTCATCGGTCTGCTGCTGCTGCCTGTGATCGCCACGGCCATCCAGTTCCTGATGACCCGCGTCACCATGAAGACCAGCGGCAGCACCGAGATGAACGGCTCCAGCAAGATGATGCTGTGGATGATGCCCCTGATGACGCTGTGGATGGGCTATGCTCTGCCCGCCGCTCTGTGCGTGTACTGGATCGCCCAGTCCGCCTTCTCCCTGCTGCAGGAGCTGACCCTCAACAAGTATTTCAACAAGATCCTCGACCGCGAGGAGACCGATAAGGAGCGCGCCAAGCGTGAGGCCCGCTACGCCAAGTATGAAAAGCAGAAGGAGCTGATGGCTCAGCAGCAGGCCCAGACCAAGGGCGGCAGCAAGAACACCAGCACTTCCAAGAAAAAGCAGCAGCAGTACAAGGCCAGCGAGAAGAAGCAGGCCGGTACCAATGAAAACGGCCGTCTGGGCAACCGTCCCTACGCCCGTGGCCGCGCCTACAGCGAGGATCATTACGCTGACTGATCATAAGGAGTTTTGTCTATGAGTTATATTGATGTAACGGGCAAGACCGAAGACGAAGCCATCCGCAAGGCACTTGCCCAGCTGGGCATGGACCGTGACGATGTCTCCGTGGAGATCCTGGAGCGCGCCAAAAGCGGTTTTCTGGGCCTGGGCGGCAATCCTGCCCGCGTCCGCGTCACCTATGCCGATCCTGAAGAGGAAGCGGCTGCGTCTGTAACGGAGATCCCTGCTGCCGAGCCTGCCAAGAAGCAGGAAAAGAAGCAGGAAAAGAAGCCCGAGAAAAAGGCGGAGAAGAAGGCTGAAAAGCCCGCCGCCAAGCAGGAAGTCAAGGCAGAGGAAAAGGTGGAGACCGTTGATGACGGCATCTGCACCGATGCCAACGCCGCGCGCATCTGCGCCTTCCTGGAAGGTCTGCTGGAACATCTGGACAGCAAGGCCGAGATCAAGGTCTACGAGGCTGAGAAGGGCCGCTATAAGGTCATTCTGGAAGGCCAGAAGCTGGGCGCCCTCATCGGCCGCCGCGGTGAGACGTTGGACGCCATCCAGCAGCTGACCAACTATGCTGTCAACAGCGGCAGCGAAAAGCGCATCCGCGTCCATGTGGACGCCGAGAACTACCGCGCCAAGCGCGAGCAGAGTCTGGAGGCTCTGGCCGCCAAGGTGGCTGCCAAGGTGGTCAAGTACCGCCGCAGCGTGACGCTGGAGCCCATGAACGCCTATGAGCGTCATGTGATCCACTCCGCCCTGCAGGAAGTGGCGGGTGTCACCACCTATTCCATCGGTACCGAGCCTAACCGCCGCGTTGTGGTCTCTTACGATCGGGATAAGCGCTGAAAAGCCCAATTAAGAAAAAAGCCGGGAATTTCCCGGCTTTTTCTTTTTTCTGCGGAAAAGACTTTTGCATATATTGCGCGGATATAGTACAATAGAGAAAAAGGAAAATAAAGGAGGAATTTTTCCATGTCCTACGAAATTCTGGTCATCAACCCCGGATCCACTTCCACCAAGATCGGTGTCTTTACCGACGAGAAACTTCTCTTTGATGTGACGCTGCGCCACAGCGCTGAGGAGCTGGCGCCCTATGCCACCATTGCCGATCAGAAGGATTTCCGTAAGGCGTTGGTACTCAATGCCCTGAAGGTAAAAGAATATGACGCTAAAAACCTGAGCGCCGTGTCTGCCCGCGGCGGTCTGGTGGCTCCCATCCCCGGCGGCACGTACGCCGTCAACGACCGTCTGTTGGCCGACTGCGCCATGGGCGTGCAGGGTCAGCACGCCTCCAACCTGGGCGCTCTGATCGCCCACGAGATCGGTGAAGAGCTGGGCATTCCCGCCTTTGTGGTGGATCCCCCCGTGGTGGATGAGCTGAGCGATGTGGCCCGCTTCTCCGGCCACCCCGCCATTGTCCGCGCCAGTAAGTTCCACGCCCTGAATCAGAAGGCGGTGGCCAAACGCTACGCCAAGGAGTGCGGCAAGCCCTATGAGGAGCTGAACCTCATCGTCTGCCATATGGGCGGCGGTGTCAGCGTGGGCGCCCACGACCACGGTAAGATCGTGGATACCCAGAACGCCCTGGACGGCGACGGCCCCTTCTCCCCCGAGCGCAGCGGCTCTCTGCCCGCCGGTCAGCTGGTGGAGCTGTGCTTCAGCGGCGACTATACCAAGGCCGAGGTGAAAAAGCTGCTGTCCGGCCGCGGCGGCGTCATGGCTTATACCGGCACCACCAACATGATCGAGGTGACGGAAAAGGCCAAGGTGGATGAGTATACCGCCCGCGTGCTGGCGGCCTTCCACTATCAGATCGCCAAGGAGATCGGTGCCATGGCCGCGGCGCTCAGCGGCAAGGTGGATCAGATCATTCTCACCGGCGGCATCGCCTACGGTAAGGAGACCGTGGCCGCCCTCCGCGAAAAGGTGGAGTGGATCGCCCCCATCACCGTCTATCCCGGCGAGGACGAGCTGCTGGCCCTGACCCAGGGTGCCCTGCGTGTGCTCACCGGCGAAGAAGAAGCTAAGGTCTATTGATGAAAAGATAAAAGAAAGCCGCCCATCGGGCGGCTTTCACATTTTATACGGGATATTCCCTGCTTTTACGTTTTTTCTTTACCGCTTCCAGAATAATGCCTGCGATAACGGCTAAAAGCAATATCATCCCCCAGATGAGCCAGCCGTAGTGGGTATTTCCTGTGGCGGCGCCTTCAGGGTAAGGGCCGAAGAGCATACCAAAGACGATGCCGAGGAAAAAACCGCCGGTGGTCATGCGGGAGAGAAGAAATTTTCCACACAGGGCAAAGAGAAGAGATGCGGCCATCGAATACCAGAAAAGATGGCTGCTTAAGAGCCAACCGTAGAGATAGCTGTGCTCTCCGGCGGGACGGACGGAGAAGAGCCAGCCCTTGAAGCTGCTCTGCGACAGGTCACACCAAAGAATACGGCCAACAAGATAAATGAGAAGATAGGCCAGCAGAGCAAAAAGAGCTTCCCGCAGGCGAGCCTTGCGCTGTGCTGCACGCAGGGCGGCCTTTTGTTCCTGTTCCAGCTTGTAGAGGTAGTAGATCTGTTCGGCCGGTGTAGGGCTGCCCTGCTTCTCTTCGGAGAGAAGAAAATCCACCGTAGTGCCCAGAATTTCTGCCAGACGGAAGAGATTTTCTGTGCTGGGAGCGGACTGGCCCGTCTCCCACTTGGTCACTGCCTGACGGCTGACACCCACCAGCTCGGCCACCTTTTCCTGCGACAGACCGGCACTCTGCCGGCAATTTTTGATTCGATCAGATAATGCCACAGTCAGCACCTCCTTTGTGGCTCCATCATAGCAAAAAAGATGCGGCTTTTCCACCAACTATTTGGAAACTATCGGTTGCGGGAGATAAAAAAACCGATGCCGTTTTTACGGCATCGGTTTTTTTGTTTATGCAAAGTTCTCAGCACAGCTTGGCGCCGGCGGGGATAGCATCATCCACCATGATGAGGTGCAGCTTCTCCTCGCCCTTTTCCTTGTGGACGGCGGAGATCAGCATACCGCAGCTCTCCTGACCCATCATCTTGCGGGGGGGCAGGTTGATGATGGCCACCAGCGTCTTGCCCACGAGATCCTCGGGCTTGTACCACTTGGCGATACCGGAGAGGATCTGGCGGTCGGTGCCGCTGCCGTCGTCGAGGGTGAACTTGAGGAGCTTGTCGCTCTTCTTCACGTTGGTGCAGGCCTTGACCTTCACAGCGCGGAAATCGCTCTTGCAGAAGGTGTCGAAATCCACATTCTCAGCGGCGAAGGGCTCGATCTCCAGAGGAGGCAGAGCAGCCTTACGGGCGGCCTCGGCGGCAGCTTCCAGCTCGGCCAAAGCCTTGTCCATATCGATACGGGGGAAGAGGTTGTCGCCCTTGGTGATGGGGGCGGTCTCACTCAGGCTGCCCCATACAGCGGCGCTGTCCCAGCTCTGGGCGGCCTCATCGGCGCCGATCTGGGCAAAGAGCTGGGTCATGCTATCGGGCATGAAGGGGATCAGCAGGATGCCGCAGATGCGGGCGGTCTCCAGCAGGTTGTACAGGACGTGGGCCAGACGGGCGCCGTTGGCCTCCATATCCTTGGCCAGAGCCCAGGGAGCGGTTTCGTCGATATACTTGTTGGCGCGCTGGATGACCTTGAACACATCGGCCAGAGCCGTATGGGGCGCGCAGGCCTCCATATCCTTCTCATAGGTGTTGCGCAGGGCAGAAGCCATGGCGATGAGGTCACTGTCGCAGTCCTGAGGAGCGGCGGGTGCCTTGCAGCCGGCGGGCAGAGCGCCGCCGAAGTACTTATTCACCATGGCGGTGGTGCGGCTGAGGAGGTTGCCCAGGTCGTTGGCAAGGTCGGTGTTGATGGTCTGGATCAGCAGCTCGTTGGAGAAGTTGCCGTCGGAGCCGAAGGGGAAGGTGCGCATCAGGAAGAAGCGCAGGGCATCCACGCCGAACTTTTCAGCCAGAATATAGGGATCCACCACGTTGCCCTTGGACTTACTCATCTTACCGCCGTCCAGCAGCAGCCAGCCGTGACCGAACACGTGCTTGGGCAGGGGCTCATTCATGCTCATGAGCATGGCGGGCCAGATGATGGAGTGGAAGCGGACGATCTCCTTGCCCACGAAGTGGTAGTCAGCGGGCCAGTAGTGATCGTAGTCGTTGTACTTATCATTGAGGTAGCCAAGAGCGGTGATGTAGTTGCTCAGGGCGTCCACCCACACATACA
Organism: Oscillospiraceae bacterium; assembly: GCA_015067525.1. Taxonomy (GTDB): domain Bacteria; phylum Bacillota; class Clostridia; order Oscillospirales; family Oscillospiraceae; genus Vescimonas. The sequence continues at coordinate 21,284 of SVMH01000004.1, forward strand.
CCACGTGGCCGGGGTCGAAGTCCACCGGCACGCCCCAGGTGAAGCTGGTGCGGGAAACGCACAGGTCCTCAAGGCCCGGCTTGATGAAGTTGTTGACCATTTCATTGACGCGGCTGCGGGGCTGCAGGAAATCGGTATCCTCCAGCAGGTGCTGCACGCGGTCAGCGTACTTGCTCAGACGGAAGAAGTAAGCCTCCTCCTCGGCGTCCTCAACAGGGCGGCCGCAGTCGGGGCACTTGCCGTCCACCAGCTGGCTCTCGGTCCAGAAGCTCTCGCAGGGCTTGCAGTACTTGCCCTTGTAGGAGCCCTTGTAGATGTCGCCGTTGTCGTACATCTTGCGGAAGATCTTCTGAATAGCGGCAACATGATAATCATCGGTGGTGCGGATGAAGCGGTCGTTGGAAATGTTCATCAGCTTCCACAGGTCCAGAATACCGCCTTCGCCTTCCACGATATTGTCCACAAACTGCTGGGGGGTCACGCCGGCGGCGGTGGCCTTGTCCTCGATCTTCTGGCCGTGCTCGTCGGTGCCGGTGAGGAACATGACGTCGCAGCCGGTCAGGCGCTTATAGCGTGCCATGGCGTCGGTGGCCACGGTGCAGTAGGTGTGGCCGATGTGCAGCTTGTCGGAGGGATAGTAAATGGGGGTGGTGATGTAGAATTTCTTGCTCATGGGCTTATCTCCTTTTCCGCCGCGGCGAATGGAACCACGGCTTAAAATATTTTGTGGATAAAAACGGGCGGATATGCAACAAAAAACGCCCCTGACGAATGTCAAGGGCGACAAAAAGCCGCGGTACCACCTTGGTTCGCCGCCCGGGGACGGCCTCCTTCACGCTGTCACGGGCGTACCCGTCCCCACCTAAGATCACTCCTCAGCAGGGCGGCTCCGGGGCCATGTTCACCGGCGTTTCACGCGTCCGCTTTCACCTGACCGGACTCTCTTTCGGCGCTTTGCGCTGGCTACTCTTCCCATCACTGCCTTTTGCCATATTCACCAGAACAGATTACCTTAAAATGTGGGATTTGTCAATAAAGGGGTTGGCAAATTGTTGCAAAAGGCGCTTTCCTTTCCGGCGGTGTGTGGTATACTGAGGGCGAAAAATAAAAAACGAAAAGGAGCAACGATATGAAACTGGTTTCCTGGAACGTCAACGGCCTGCGTGCCGTGCTGGGCAAGGGCTTCCTTGATTATGTGGCCGCCGAAAATCCCGATGTCATCTGCCTGCAGGAGACGAAGCTGCAGCCGGAGCAGGCGGTATTTGATTTGGACGGCTACCACCGCTTTTTCAACTCCGCCGACAAAAAGGGCTACTCCGGCACCGCGATCCTGACAAAGGAGGCGCCCCTGTCCGTCACCTATGACTTCGGCGACGATATCCACCGTCACGAGGGGCGCATCATCACCGCCGAATATCCCGACTTCTATCTGGTGTGCTGCTATACGCCCAACTCCCAGGACGGCCTCAAGCGCCTTGACTACCGTATGCAGTGGGAGAACGATCTGCGCGCCTACCTCAAGGAGCTGGACGCCGTCAAGCCGGTGGTCTACTGCGGCGATCTGAATGTGGCCCATGAGGAGATCGACATCAAAAACCCCAAAACCAACCGGAAAAACGCCGGCTTTACGGATGAAGAGCGCGCGAAAATGACGGAGCTGCTCTCCTCCGGCTTTGCCGACACCTACCGCAGCCTCCACCCCGACAGGGTGGAGTACTCCTGGTGGAGCTACCGCTTCAACGCCCGGGCCAACAACGCCGGCTGGCGCATCGACTATTTTGTGGTGTCCGAACGGCTGCTGCCTCGCGTTACTGAGGCGGCCATCCGCACGGAGGTAATGGGCAGCGACCACTGCCCCGTGGTGCTGGAGCTGGAGTGAAACAGCAAGCCAACGTGCCGCAGCTTATGCTGCGGCACGTTTCTTTGCGCCTTTTTGCCAGAACCTTCCGCGGCGGGGGTTGCAATTTCCCTGCGGACATAGTATACTGAATTTTAGCGGATTTCTCTGCATTTATTGTGAAAGTAATAACAAAATCACATAAAATAACAAACTGGAGGAGAAACATCATGAAAGTTCTGGTTATCAACTGCGGCTCTTCTTCCCTGAAGTATCAGCTGATCGATATGGACGGCGAGAAGGTCCTGTGCAAGGGCCTGTGTGACCGTATCGGCATGGAAGGCAGCTGCATCATCCACAAGGTGGACGGCAGCAAGACCGAGGTCCTCACCCCCTTCCCCACCCACACCGAGGCTTTTGAGAAGGTCGTTGAGATGATGACTTCCGGCGCCGGCAAGGTGATCGACGATGTCAGCGAGATTGGTGCCATCGGCCACCGCGGCGTGCACGGCGGCGAGAAGTTCCGCGAGAGCGCTCTGGTCACCGAGGAGCTGATCGCCACCTACGAGGAGCTGAGCTCCCTGGCTCCCCTGCACAACCCCGCCGGCGTGCTGGGTATGCGCGCTGCCCAGAAGGTGTTTGGCGACCTACCCAACGTCATGGTGTTCGACACTGCTTTCCATTCCACCATGCCTCCCAAGGCCTTCATGTACGGTGTGCCCTACGAGTACTATGAGAAGTTCGGCGTCCGCCGCTACGGCTTCCACGGCACCTCTCACCGCTATATCTCTCTGGCCGCTGCCGAGTATCTGGGCAAGGATCCTTCCGAGCTGAAGATCGTCACCTGCCATCTGGGCAACGGCTCCTCCATCGCCGCTGTGGACGGCGGCAAGGTGGTGGATACCTCCATGGGTATGACTCCTCTGGCCGGCCTGCTGATGGGCACCCGCGCCGGCGACATGGACCCCTCCATCCCCGGCTATCTGATGCAGCGCACCGGTAAGTCCGCCGCTGAGATCGACACCATCCTGAACAAGAAGTCCGGCCTGGCCGGCGTGTCCGGTGTGTCCAGCGACAAGCGCGACCTGGAGAACGCTGCCAACGAGGGCAACGAGCGTGCCATTCTGGCCAATGATATGCTCAACTACGAGATCAAGAAGTACATCGGTTCCTACGCTGCCGCCATGGGCGGTGTGGACTGCGTGATCTTCACCGGCGGTATCGGCGAGAACGACGCCATGCTGCGTGCCGCTGTCTGCGAGAACATGGAGTTCCTGGGCATCGCCATCGACGCCGAGCGCAACAAGCTGCGCGGCATGGATATCAACGACATCAGCGCCGAGGGCGCCCGCGTCAAGGTGCTGGTCATCGCCACCGACGAGGAAATGATGATCGCCCGCGACACTCTGGCTATTGCCACTGCCGCTGCCAAGTAAAAAATCCCGCATTGCCAAAGCCGCCGCTTCTCAGGAAGCGGCGGCTTTTCTTTTGGAAGGGGCTGTGGTATAATGAAAAAAAACGCTTGACTGTCAGGCAGCTTGATGCCTTACCATAGCGGCAGAAAGGCAGGTGTGTACCGTGAATATCAAGGAAATCGAGACAAAAACGGGACTGGAACGCGCCACCGTCCGCTACTATGAGGAGGAAGGTCTGCTGCAGCCCCACAGGCGTCCCAACGGATACCGGGATTATTCGCAGGAGGATCTGGCTACGCTGCAGCGCATCCGCTTTCTTCGGCAGCTGGGACTGACGCTGGAGGAGATCGGCCGCGTACAGCGGGGCGAAACGCAGCTGAGCGAGGCCATGGAACGGCGGCTGGCAGAGCTGGTGCGGCAGAGCGAGGAAAACCAGCGCCGCAGCGCCATCTGCCGCACACTGCGGGATGAGGGCGTGACCTGGCAGACGCTGGACGCGGAAAAATACGAAAAGGCTCTGCCTCAGGAGAAAAAGAAAGTCTACACCCCGCCGGAGCGGATCCCGGGCCATCCGTGGCGGCGGATCCTGGCGCGGCTGCTGGACGTGCTGATCAGCGCGGTGCTGCCGTGGGCGGCGTTTATCGCCATGTTTCGCGCCATGCTCGATGCACCCGCCACGGACGGCGAGAACGTGCTTCTGTTTTTCTCCGTTATGGTGCTGGCGCTGGGTACGATCGTTATTGAGATCTTTGGCGAGGCGCTGGCGCTGCGCGTAACGGGCACCACACTGGGCAAATGGCTCATGGGCATTTCGCTGGAGGATCGGGACGGCTGTCGTCCGGATTTTGCCGAGGCAAGGCACCGCGCCCGGAGGGTCTATTTCCCGGCCTTCGACCAGTGGGCGGATGAATGGAAGCACAATAACGTGTATCTCTACTGGCAGTGGTTCGACCGCTGCGAGCGGGGCGAGGATCTGCCGTGGGAGGAATATCAGTGGCTCAGCGTGGTATACCACGAATTGCCGCTGTGGAAAAAGATCGGCTACGGCGTGTCGCTCACAGGTGTGTGCGCGGCGCTGGTGGTGATCGTAAAATGCATTTTTGGCGCATAAACAGGAGAAAAAAACCATGGAACTGACCTTACATGTGACCTATACGGCCAAGCCCGGCTGCCGCGAGAGCTTTGTGCGGCAGGTGGTGACGCAGGGCATCCTGACCGCCATCCGGAATGAGGCGGGCTGTCTTGCCTATGACTACTATTTCTCCGCCCAGGATGAAAACGTGGTGCTGCTGGTGGAGCGGTGGGAGAGCGAAGCCCATCAGCGCGTCCACATGCAGCAGCCCCACATGGCGGACCTGCGAAAGCTGAAGGAAACCTATATTGATTCGGTGCGCCTTGTAAAGGTGCAGGAGGAAGACTATGCTGTTTGACACCCATGCCCACTACGATGACGACTGGTTTGACGAGGATCGCGATGCCCTGCTCTCTTCCATGCCGGAGCGCGGTGTGGGCCTGATCGTCAACCCCGGCATCACCGTGGAGACCAGCCGCATGGCCATCGCCATGGCAGAGCAATACCCCCATATGTATGCCGCCGTGGGTATCCATCCCGAGAACTGCCACGATTTTGTGCCCGCGCATATTGACGAGCTCCGCGAACTGGCGCGCCACCCCAAGGTGGTGGCTATCGGTGAGATCGGCCTGGACTACTACTGGGATACCAATCCCCCCAAGGAGTTTCAGCAGGAAGTGCTGCGCGCCCAGATGGCGCTGGCCCAGGAGCTGCAGCTGCCGGTCATTATCCATGACCGGGACGCCCACGCTGACACGCTGGCCATCGTCAAGGAGTTCCCCGAGGTGACAGGCGTGTTCCACTGCTATTCCGGCAGCGTGGAGGATGCCCGCACACTGGTGAAGATGGGCTGGATGCTGTCGTTCAACGGGGCGGCCACCTTCAAAAACGCCCGCAAGGCGCCGGAGGTCATCGCCGAAGTACCGCTGGAACGGCTGATGATCGAGACGGACGCGCCCTATCTGGCGCCGGTGCCCCACCGCGGCAAGCGCAACGACTCTTCCCTTGTGCATCTGGTGGCGGAAAAGATCGCCCAGATCAAGGGTCTGACGGCGGAGGAAGTGGAAAAAGCCACGTGGGACAACGGCAAGCGGTTTTTCAACATTCCGTAAAAGGAGCAGGCTTCATGAACATTACACAGACGTTTTACGATACGCTGGCCACCCAGTACGACAAGCTCTTTGCCAACTGGCAGGCCACCACAAAGGAGCAGGCGGTCATTTTGGACAGCCTCTTTCGACAGTCGGGGTTTGACACCTCGGCCCGCGTGCTGGATTGTGCCTGCGGCATCGGCACGCAGGCCATCGGCCTTGCGGCGCTGGGATATGCTGTCACCGCGTCGGACATCAGTGACGGCGAGCTTGCCCAGGCAAAAGAGCGCTCTGCGAAGAACGATGTACAGATCCGGTTTGAACACGCCGATTTCTGTGCCCTGTCGCAGACCTTTTCGGAAAGCTTTGATATTGTGATTGCCATGGATAACGCCCTGCCCCATATGCTCTCCCACGAAAAGCTGGAAGCGGCTGTTCAAAGCATGGTGGGCCAGCTGGCCTCGGGCGGTCTGTTTGTTGCCAGCATCCGGGATTATGACGCGCTGCTGGAGAGTAAGCCCCCCTATTCCCCGCCTTATATCCACAAAACGGACAAGGGGCAGAGGGTTTCTTTCCAGACGTGGGACTGGGAAGGTGACCACTACCGGCTGGTCCAGTATATCATCGACGATGAGGGCGCGCTGCAGGTGAGCAAGTTTGCCTGTGAATACCGGGCAACGCGCCGCGAGGAGCTGACGCAGCTGCTGTATGCTGCCGGCTGCCGCGAGGTTGTGTGGAAACTTCCGGAGGAAACGGGATTCTACCAGCCCATTGTGGTGGCCAAAAAGTAAAAAAAGTCAGGCTGCTGATACAGCCTGACTTTTCTTTTTTAATAAAGCTGGTCGATAATGGAAATCATCTCGGCGGTGGCGTCGTCCCAGCAGTTGGAGAGGATGCGCACGCCGGGCACAGCCTTGACGCTGTCGATGGCGTTGAGGGGGCAGAAGCCCATGTGAGCGAACGCAAGCATGGGGATATCGTTGGCGTGGTCGCCCATGGTGTAGACGTGGCGCTGTTCAATGCCCAGAAGCTGGGCCAGCTTTTGCACCATGCCGCCCTTGTTGGCGCCGTGGACGGTGACCTCCAGCAGATGGTCGGAAGAGGATACTACCTCATACTCGCCGCACCAGGGGCGCGTGGCGATGAAATCCAGCACCTTCTGCTGCACATCCAGCGGCTCTTCAAACACTACCTTCAAAATGGGAGAGGGTGCATCGTAGATAGAGGGCAGCGTCACGGCGGGCAGATGGGTCATGTGCTTGTGGCGCTCGGTCAGCTCGTTGGGGTTGACCACGAAAATGGAGTTGTTGTCGTGGTAGACCTTGAAGGCCAGCTTGCCTACCGCGTTCAGAATTTCGGTGACATGCTCACGGATGGCCTCGGGCAAAAAGGCGGTGTAGAGGTATTTTCCGGCGGTGTAATCGTAAATGGCGGCGCCGTTAAAGAGCACGGTGGGGCCATTCATGGGCACGTCGGCGCGCACTGCGTCAAAGGCGGGCAGAGCCCGGCCGGTGGACACGGAGAAAATGCCGCCCTCGGCCATGAAATACTCCACCGCCTTGCGGTTTTTCTCCGACACAGGGGGTGGGGGCGTGCCGGTGAACAAAGAACCCTCGGTAAAGGCCATGGTATTGTCGTAATCGCTGGCAATCAGCACGCCGTCAAACTTTCCCATGCTGTGTTATCCCTCCGTTTTGGTGTTGCCGCCGCCGCTTCCGCGGTGCCGGCGCCCGCCGCGATGCCGGCGGCGCTTGGGGGCCTCGCCGCCCTCAGCCTTGGGTGCGGCGGGCTTTTCGGCTGCGGGTGCTGCCTTCTTTTCGGCTGCGGGCGCTGCGGCAGCTTCCGCCTTGGCGCCGCCACGGCCGCGTCCGCCGCGGTGACGGCGGCGCTTGGGAGCCTCGCCGCTCTCGCCCTTGGGGGCGTCGGCGGACGTTTGGGGTTCGCTCTTTTCTGCCTTGACGCTTTCGCCGGTGGGTGCGGCCTGCTGTACAGCGGCCTCTTCGCCCTTACCCTTGCCGCCGCGGCGTCCGCGGCGACGGCGGGAGCGCTTTTCCCCGTCTTCGGTGCCGCTCTCCGGCAGATCCTGCACGGCGGTAAAATCGGAGAAGAAAGTGGGCACGGGCAGCTCCTCCTCCTGCGGCTCCTCCACATAGCGCTCGGGACGCTCCTTGGGCACCACGATGCCGTCGCGGGAGCCCTTACCGTTGCGCAGCACGCAGATCTCGCAGTTGTGGTAGCACTGGGGGGATTCGGGCCGGTCATCGAGGCGCACGGTGACCCGCTCCTTGAGAATGTTCACGTCGCAGACGTTGCCGGGGCCGTCCGGCGTCTGGACGAAGGAGTCGTTCTTGGGAAGGCGCTTCAGGGCGTCTTCATAGGCGTCCTGCTCATATTTCAGGCAGCACATCAGGCGGCCGCAGGTGCCGGAGATCTTGGTGGGGTTCAGGCTCAGATTCTGGGTCTTGGCCATCTTGATGGAAACGGGCATAAAGTCGTCCATAAACTGGCTGCAGCAGAAGGGTCTGCCGCAGATGCCCAGACCGCCCAGCATCTTGGCCTCGTCGCGCACGCCGATCTGGCGCAGCTCGATGCGGCTGCGGAACACACCGGCCAGATCCTTTACCAGCTCGCGGAAGTCCACGCGGCCGTCGGCGGTGAAGAAAAAGAGGATCTTGTTGCCGTCAAAGCTGCACTCCACCCGCACCAGCTTCATCTCCAGCTTGTGCTGCTGGATCTTCTTCTGGCAGATCTCAAAGGCCTCGCCCTCGCGCTGCCGGTTGTACTCAGCGGTGCGGCGGTCATTCTCCGTGGCCACACGGACCAGCGGGCGCAGGGGCTGCACCACCTGGGTGTCCTCCACCTGATGGTTGCCCTCGGTGCACGTGGCGAACTCCAGACCCTGGCTGGTCTCCACGATCACGTTGTCGCCGGTGCGCACCAGCGTGTTCTGGGGGTCGAAATAGTAAGTTTTGGATCCGCTGCGGAAGCGGACGGAAATCACAGTGGTCATATGGTATTCTCCCATTCTGCGGCAACGGCGCCCAACACGTGGCCCGCGCCTACGTTATATTGACATTCCAAAGCATAGCGGTGCAGCAGTTCCGTCAGCGCGGACAGGTGCTTGCGGTCCAGACTGCGGCTCATGAGAGCGGCACCCTCCGCCAGGGAGGGGTCTGCCGCGTTTTTGCCGCCCTGCAGCAGCAGTCCCTCGGCGCACACACGCCACGCGGTCTGCAGCATCTGCTGCAGCTGCTCGCGCTTGGGCTTGCGGCCCTCCAAAAGGGTGAGGTATTCGGTGATCCTGCCCCGTTTGGCGCAGGCAAAGGCCTGCAGCAGCTCCATATCCGGTGCGGCGGAGGCTTCCTCCTGCTGCAGCTTCAGCTCCACGCAGCGCGAGCGCACCGTGGGCAGCAGCATGGCGCTGTTTTCCACACAGAAGAGGAAGGCGGCATAGGCTGGGCCCTCTTCCACGATCTTCAGCAGCACGTTCTGATCCCGCTCGTTGAGCTGCTCGCTGCGGGGAAAGATGGCGATCTTGCGCGCGCCCTCGTTGGGGCGGATATAGACCTCGCTGCGCAGCTCCCGCACGGTGTCCACCGGCAGCTCCTTGCGCTCGGCGTCCTCCACCAGCAGAACGTCGGGGTGGATACCCGCCATGACCTTGCGGCACTGGTTGCACTGCAGACAGGGCTTGTCCTGAGGGGCGGCACACAGCATGGCGGCCGCGGTATAGCGGGCGGCCTCTGCGCGATCACCGCTGCCCGAGAGGATCAGGGCATGGGGCAGCGCACCGCGGCGGGCAAAGGCGCGGATGCGGCGGACGATCATGCTGTTTTCCGTGCTGGCTGCGTTCATGCCGTCCTCCTGCTGCGTTGATGCCGGGTGGACCCAATCCACCCAGTATATAGTCTTCGTTAGTATACCACAAAACGCGCTGTTCCTGCAAGGGCGGGCGAGCGCTTTTTTGTGCAAAAACCCTCATATGACCGTCCAAACCCCACAAAAGCCAAAATTCATGGGGAAAAGCCGCGCTTTTTTCAAAACATGTCTTGCTTTTGCGAAAAAATGTGCATATAATAAGGTGTTCACTTTGATACTTCATTTTTTAAACTTTATACGGAGGGAAAAACATGAGTAAGAAATTCTGCTACCTGTTTACTGAGGGCAACGCCAAGATGCGTGAGCTGCTGGGCGGTAAGGGTGCTAACCTGGCCGAGATGACCAACATTGGTCTGCCCGTACCCCAGGGCTTCACCATCACCACCGAGGCTTGCACTCAGTACTATGAGGATGGCCGCCAGATCAACGCCGACATCATGGCCGAGATCATGGAGTATATCGAGAAGATGGAAGCCATCACCGGCAAGAAGTTCGGTGATCTGGAGAACCCCCTGCTGGTCTCCGTCCGTTCCGGCGCCCGCGCTTCCATGCCCGGTATGATGGACACCATCCTGAACCTGGGCCTGAACGAGGAAGTCGTTGAGGTCATCGCCAAGAAGTCCGGCAACCCCCGTTGGGCTTGGGACTGCTATCGCCGCTTCATCCAGATGTACTCCGACGTCGTGATGGAAGTCGGTAAGAAGTACTTCGAGCAGCTGATCGACGAGATGAAGGAAGCCAAGGGCGTGACTCAGGACGTGGACCTGACCGCCGACGATCTGAAGGAACTGGCTATGCAGTTCAAGGCTGAGTACAAGGCCAAGATCGGCAGCGACTTCCCCTCCGATCCCAAGGAGCAGCTGATCGGCGCCGTCAAGGCCGTGTTCCGCAGCTGGGACAACCCCCGCGCCAACATCTATCGCCGTGACAACGATATCCCCTACTCCTGGGGTACTGCCGTCAACGTCCAGTCCATGGCCTTCGGCAACATGGGTGACGATTGCGGTACCGGCGTTGCTTTCACCCGTAACCCCGCCACCGGCGAGAAGAAGCTGATGGGCGAGTTCCTGACCAACGCTCAGGGCGAAGACGTGGTGGCCGGCGTCCGTACTCCCATGCCCATCGACCAGATGGCTGAGAAGTTCCCCGAGGCTTTTGCTCAGTTCCAGGATGTCTGCAAGCTGCTGGAAGACCACTATCGCGACATGCAGGATATGGAGTTCACCGTCGAGGCCGGCAAGCTGTATATGCTGCAGACCCGTAACGGTAAGCGTACCGCCGCTGCCGCTCTGAAGATCGCCTGCGACCTGGTGGACGAGGGCATGATCTCCGAGGCCGAGGCCGTCGCTATGATCGATCCCCGTAACCTGGATACTCTGCTGCATCCCCAGTTCGACGCCAAGGCTCTGAAGGCCACCGCTCCCGTCGGCAAGGCTCTGCCCGCTTCCCCCGGCGCTGCCTGCGGCAAGATCGTCTTCACCGCTGAGGACGCCAAGGCCTGGGCTGACCGCGGCGAGAAGGTGGTCCTGGTCCGTCTGGAGACCTCTCCCGAGGATATCGAGGGCATGAAGGCCGCTCAGGGCATCCTGACCGTCCGCGGCGGTATGACCTCTCACGCTGCCGTCGTGGCCCGCGGCATGGGTACCTGCTGCGTGTCCGGCTGCTCCGCCATCAACATGGACGAGGAGAACAAGCAGTTCACCCTGTCCGGCAAGACCTACAAGGAAGGCGACTGGCTGAGCCTGGACGGCTCCACCGGTAACATCTATGACGGCGCCATCCCCACCGTGGATGCTTCCGTCACCGGCGACTTCGGCCGCATCATGACCTGGGCTGACAAGTATCGCCGTCTGCAGGTCCGCACCAACGCTGACACTCCCCACGACGCCAAGAAGGCCCGTGAGCTGGGTGCTCAGGGTATCGGCCTGTGCCGTACCGAGCATATGTTCTTCGAGGGTGACCGCATCGCCGCCATCCGCGAGATGATCTGCTCCGACACCGTGGAAGAGCGCGAGGCCGCTCTGGCTAAGCTGCTGCCCATGCAGCAGGGTGACTTCGAGGGCATCTATGAGGCCATGGAAGGCTGCCCCGTCACCATCCGTTTCCTGGATCCCCCCCTGCACGAGTTCGTTCCCACTGAGGAAGCCGACATCGAGCTGCTGGCCAAGACTCAGGGCAAGACCGTGGAGCAGATCAAGGCCATCATCGCCGGCCTGCACGAGTTCAACCCCATGATGGGTCACCGTGGCTGCCGTCTGGCCGTCACCTATCCTGAGATCGCTGCCATGCAGACCCGTGCCGTGATCCGCGCCGCCATCAACGTCCAGAAGGCTCACCCCGATTGGACCATGGTGCCCGAGATCATGATCCCCCTGGTCGGCGAGATCAAGGAGCTGAAGTATGTCAAGAGCGTCGTGGTTGCTACCGCTGACGAAGAGCTGGCCGCTGCCGGCGTGGAGATGAAGTACATGGTCGGTACCATGATCGAGATCCCCCGCGCTGCCCTGACCGCTGATGAGATCGCCACCGAGGCTGAGTTCTTCTCCTTCGGTACCAACGACCTGACCCAGATGACCTTCGGCTTCTCCCGCGACGACGCCGGCAAGTTCCTGGATGCTTACTATGATCGCAAGATCTATGAGAACGATCCCTTCGCCCGTCTGGACCAGAACGGCGTTGGCAAGCTGGTTGCTATGGCTGCCAAGCTGGGCCGCTCCGCTCGCGAGGACCTGCACCTGGGTATCTGCGGTGAGCACGGCGGTGACCCCACCTCCGTGGAGTTCTGCCACAAGGTCGGTCTGGACTATGTGTCCTGCTCCCCCTTCCGTGTGCCCATCGCTCGTCTGGCTGCCGCTCAGGCTGCTATCAAGGAGAGCAAGTAATTGTGTTTCCGGAGGCCCCGTTTGCAAAAACGGGGCCTCTTCATAAAAAATAAAAAAAGGAGCAATAAACATGGATTTTCTGAAGAAGTTTTTCCCCTTTTCCTTCAAGGCTAAGGACGTTGCCAGTCTGCTGATCTCCCTGCTGGTGTACATCGTCATTGACATCGTCTGCGGCGTGGTCATCGGCCTGCTGGCCAAGCTCCCCCTGATTGGCTGGCTGTTCGGTCTGCTGGGCGGTCTGGTGGGCCTGTACGCCACCGTGGGCATCGTGGTCGCCATTCTGGTGTTCCTGAAGGTGCTGAAGTAAGCTGCATTTTACAATGGGAAAGAGGCTGTCCTGCGGGGCGGCCTCTTTTTTTGACTTTTGGCGCAAGAGGCGCTATACTATAAAAATCGTAAGAAAACCATTTCCGGAAGAAAGGATTCCCCATGCAGCAAAACGACAAAACCTACCTTTTTGAACAGGCCCCCATCCCCAAGGCGGTGATGACGCTGGCCATCCCGGGCGTGCTGAGCTCGCTGGTGATGGTGCTCTATAATCTGGCTGACACCTTCTTTGTCAGCATGCTGGACAGCGCTGTGCAGAACTCCGCCGTGACGCTGGCGGCGCCGGTAATGCTGGCCTTTAACGCTGTCAACAACCTCTTCGGTGTGGGCTCGTCCAGTATGATGAGCCGCGCTCTGGGCCGCAAGGATATGGATACGGTGCGCCGCGCCTCCGCCTTCGGCTTTTACTGCGCGCTGGGCAGCGGAGTTCTCTTTTCCCTGCTGGTGATCCTCTTCTTCCGTCCCCTGTTGGGCCTTTTGGGCGCTGACAGCGTGACCTATGATGCCACCGCCGACTATATGCTCTGGACGGTGTGTCTGGGCGCGGTGCCCTCCATCCTCAATGTGGTGATGGCTTACCTCTTCCGCGCCGAGGGCGCCGCCCTCCACGCCAGCATCGGCACCATGTCCGGCTGTATCCTCAACATCATCCTCGACCCCATCTTCATCCTGCCCTGGGGCCTCGACATGGGCGCTGCCGGTGCCGGCTGCGCCACCTTCGTAGCCAACTGCGTGGCCTGCACCTATTTCCTGGTGCTTCTGGCGGTGCGGCGGGGCAAGACGGCGGTCTGCGTCAACCCGCACTGGTTCTCCTTCCGCCGCGACATCGTCCGCGGTGTGTGCGGCGTGGGCGTGCCGGCCTCCATCCAGAATCTTTTGAACGTGGTGGGCATGACGGTGCTCAATAACTTCACCGCCGCCTATGAGGCCAGCGCTGTAGCTGCCATGGGCATCGGCCAGAAGATCGCCATGGTGCCCATGTATGCCGCCATGGGCGTGGGCCAGGCGGTGATGCCGCTGGTGGGCTACAACTTTGCAGCCGGCAACCCAAAGCGCATGAAGGGCGGCTTCGTGTTTGCCACCGAGGTGTCCCTGGCCTTTGAGATCGCGATCGTGGCAGTGTGCTGCCTGATCCCGGAGACCATTGTGGGCCTGTTCATTCAGGACGCCCAGATCCTGGCCTACGGCGGCCGGTTCCTGCGTGGCCTCATTCTGGCCCAGCCCTTTTTGTGCATGGACTTTCTGGCGGTGGGCGTGTTCCAGGCCTGCGGCATGGGCAAGCGCTCCCTCCTCTTTGCGGTGCTGCGCAAGGTAGCGCTGGAGATCCCGGCCCTTGTGATCCTCAACGCCCTCTTCCCTCTCTACGGTCTGGCCTATGCCCAGCTGTGCGCGGAAGTGGTGCTGGCTGCCGCGGCGGTGCTGATGCTGCGCCGCATTTTCCGCGATGCCGAGCGCTCTGCGGAGTTGCAGTAAAATACGACAAAAAGTTGCAAAATCCGCCTTCGGCAATTTGCCGGAGGCGGTGTTTTTCCGGCGCTGCAGCGCACATTTTTGCCGGAATTTGTGTTGACATAATTTTGTGGAAAAGCCTGTGGAAAGTGTGCAAAACCCTGTGCTGACAAGGAAAAACGGCGGTTGCATGCCCGTTATTCATAACGGCTTGTCAACTACTGTTTTGCCGTATTTTGTTCCTGTCAAGACAGGGGAAAACAAGGCCTTGCGGTAATACTTGCCAGAATGAGAAAAATACGATAAAATATAATAGTTATGGATTTGATTGCCGGTTTGCAGCCGGTCGGAGGAATATATGGCTAAGAAGAAAACGTACGATAACGACAGTATTTCCGCGCTGAAGGGCGCGGACCGCGTCCGCAAACGCCCGGGCGTCATCTTTGGCTCCGACGGACTGGAGGGCTGCGAACACGCCGTGTTCGAGATCCTCTCCAACTCCATCGACGAGGCCCGCGAGGGTCACGGCCGCCTCATCACCGTTACCCGCTTCAACGACCACAGCGTGCAGGTGGAGGATATGGGCCGCGGCTGCCCCGTGGACTGGAACGAGAAGGAGCAGCGCTATAACTGGGAGCTGGTGTATTGCGAGCTGTACGCCGGCGGCAAGTACAATAACGACTCCGGCGACAACTACGAATACTCGCTGGGTCTCAACGGTCTGGGCGCCTGCGCTACCCAGTATGCTTCCCGCTACATGGACGTCACCGTCTGGCGCGAGGGCAAGGAGTACAAGCTCCACTTTGAGCGCGGCTCCATCGTGGGCAAGCTGGAGGCGGTGGAGATGACCGCCAATAAGCGCCGCACCGGTACCTGCACCCGCTGGCTTCCCGATCTGGAGGTTTTTACCGATATCGCCATCCCCGCCGACTACTACCGCGACGTGATGAAGCGTCAGGCAGTGGTCAACGCCGGCGTCACCTTCCGCTTCCGCAATCAGCTGGAAAACGGCAAGTTTGAAACCGAGGATTTCGTCTACGAAAACGGCATCGCCGACTATGTGGCAGAGCTGGCCGGCGAAGACGCTCTGACAGAGCCTGTGTTTTGGGATGCCGAGCGCCGCGGCCGCGACCGCGAGGACAAGCCTGAGTACAAGGTGAAGCTGAGCGTCAGCTGCTGCTTTTCCAACCGCGTCCATGTGACGGAGCACTATCACAACTCCAGCTTCCTCGAGCACGGCGGCAGCCCCGATAAGGCCACCCGCCTTGCCATGGTGGGCGCCATCGACAAATACCTGCGGGAGAACAACAAGTACCTCAAGGGCGAGGCCAAGATCACCTATCCCGACGTGGCCGACTGCCTGCTGCTGGTGTCCAACAACTTCTCCACCCAGACCAGCTACGAAAACCAGACCAAGAAGGCCATCACCAACAAGTTCATTCAGGAGGCCATGGCGGAGTTTTTGCGCAGCCGGCTGGAGATCTACTTCATCGAAAACCGCGAGGCCGCCGAGAAGATCGCCGCGCAGGTGCTCATCAACAAGCGCAGCCGTGAAACGGCGGAGCGCACCCGCATCAACCAGAAGAAAAAGCTGACCGAGAAGATCGACATTGCCAACCGCGTGCAGAAGTTTGTGGACTGCCGCACCAAGGACACGGACCGCCGCGAGATCTACATCGTGGAGGGTGACTCCGCACTGGGCGCGTGCAAGCAGTCCCGCGACGCCGAGTTCCAGGGTCTGATGCCGGTGCGCGGCAAGATCCTCAACTGCCTGAAGGCGGACTACCCCCGCATCTTCAAAAGTGAGATCATAACCGACCTCATGAAGGTGCTGGGCTGCGGCGTGGAGGTCAGCGGCAAGGCCGTGAAAGACCTCAACCAGTTTGATATCAACAATCTCCGGTGGAACAAGGTCATCATCTGCACCGACGGTGACGTGGACGGCTTCCAGATCCGCACGCTGATCCTCACCATGCTCTACCGCCTCTGTCCCACCCTGATCCGCGAGGGCTACGTTTACATTGCCGAAACGCCCTTGTTCGAGATCAGCTACAAGGAAAAGACGTGGTTTGCCTACTCCGAGAAGGAGAAGGCGGATGTGCTGCGCGAGCTGGAGGGCAAAAAGGTGACCATTCAGCGCTCCAAGGGTCTTGGTGAGAACGACCCGGAGATGATGTGGCTGACCACCATGAACCCCGAGACCCGCCGCCTTGTCAAGGTGATGCCGGAGGATGCAGCGCGCACCGCCGAGGTCTTTGACCTGCTGCTGGGTGACAATCTGGCCGGGCGCAAGGACTATATCGCCGAGAACGGCTACAAGTATATGGACATGATCGACGTGAGCTAAAGGAGGTGTGCAGACTTGGCTAAGAAAAAAGTAACCGAACAGCCGGTACGGCGCACCGACAATCCCAACGTTATGGGTCTGCGGGGCGTGGTGCTGGACCAGCCCATCACCGAGACGCTGGACAGCAACTACATGCCCTATGCCATGAGCGTCATCGTCTCCCGCGCCATTCCGGAGATCGACGGCTTCAAGCCCTCCCATCGCAAGCTTCTGTATACCATGTACAAGATGGGTCTGCTGACCGGCGGCCGCACCAAGAGCGCCAATATCGTGGGCCAGACCATGCGTCTCAATCCCCACGGTGACGCCGCCATCTATGAGACCATGGTGCGCCTTGCCAAGGGCAACGAGTCTTTGCTGCACCCCTTTGTGGACAGCAAGGGCAACTTCGGTAAGGTCTACTCCCGCGACATGGCCTACGCCGCCAGCCGCTATACGGAGGCAAAGCTCTCCCCCATCTGCGCAGAGCTGTTCCGCGATCTGGACTGTGACGCGGTGGACTTCGTGGACAACTACGATAACACCATGAAAGAGCCGTCCCTCCTGCCCACCACCTTCCCCAACGTGCTGGTGTCCTCCAATCAGGGCATCGCCGTGGGTATGGCCAGCAGCATCTGCGGCTTCAATCTGGGCGAGGTGTGCGACACCACCATTGCCTATCTGAAAAACCCCGACCATGACATCGCCACCACCCTGCTGGCGCCCGACTTCCCCACCGGCGGACAGTTGATCTGCGAGCCGGAGGAGCTGCGCCGCGTCTATGAGACGGGCCGCGGCGGCATCCGCCTGCGCAGCAAATGGCGCTACGACAAGAAGGAAAATGTCATCGAGATCTACGAGATCCCTTACTCCACCTCCATCGAGGCCATTCTGGACAAGGTGTCCGAGCTGATGAAGGCCGGCAAGATCAAGGAGATCAACGACATGCGCGACGAGACCGATCTGGGCGGTTTGAAGCTGGCCATCGACCTCAAGCGCGGCACCGACCCGGACAAGCTGATGCAGAAGCTCTTTAAGATGACGCCTCTGCAGGACACCGTCAGCTGCAATTTCAATATCCTCATCGCCGGCATGCCCCGCGTCATGGGTGTGGGCGAGATTCTGGAGGAGTGGACGGCGTGGCGCACCGAGTCTGTCCGCCGCCGCGTGTACTTCGTCCTCAATAAGAAGAAGGAAAAGCTGCATCTGCTGCTGGGCCTGAAGCGCATTTTGCTGGATATCGACAAGGCCATCTCCATCATCCGCAACACGGAAGAGGAAGCGGAGGTCATCCCCAACCTGATGATCGGCTTTGGTATCGATCAGGTGCAGGCCGAGTATGTGGCTGAGATCAAGCTGCGCAACATCAACAAGGAGTATATCCTCAAGCGCGTGGCGGAGACCGAAGCCCTGCAGGATGAGATCGCCGATCTGGAGGATACCCTGCGCCAGAGCCGCCGCATCCGCAAGATCATCATCGACGAGCTGACGGCCGTGCGCAAGAAGTACGCCCAGCCCCGCAAGACCGATATTATTTACGACCACGAGGTGGAAGAATACGACGAGGAAGAGGTTGTGGAGGAAACCCCTGTCCACATCTTCCTGTCCCGCGAGGGCTACTTCAAGAAGATCACGCCCCAGTCTCTGCGCATGTCCGGCGAGCAGAAGTTCAAGGAGGGCGACAGCCTGCGCGTGACGGTGGAGACCACCACGGCGGCTGAGCTCATGTTCTTTACCGACCAGTGCCAGGTCTACAAGACGCGGGTGGGCGAATTTGCCGACTCCAAGGCGTCCTTGCTGGGCGACTATCTGCCGGCCAAGCTGGGTATGGATCCCGGCGAGAATGTGATCGCCATGGTGCTGCCCGGGGACTACAGCGGCCATCTGCTGTTCTTCTTTGAAAACGGCAAGGCGGCCCGCGTGGAGCTGAAGGCCTACGCCACCACCTCCAACCGCCGCAAGCTCACCGGCGCCTACAGCGACAAGAGCCCGCTGGTGGCACTGCGCGTGGTGCAGCAGGAAGAGGAGCTGGCGCTCTATTCCACAGAGCCCCGTGCGCTGATCTTCAACACCGCGCTTCTGGCTCCCAAGGCGACCCGCGCCACCCAGGGCGTGGCGGTGATGACGCTCAAGCCCAAGTACCATCTTGAGCGCGTGGCCGCGGTGGGCGAGACCGGCATCGTCAACTTCTCCCGTTACCGTGTGCGCAGCGTTCCGGCTGCCGGCGCGCTTTTGAAGACGGAGGACAGCGACGAAAAGCAGCTGGAGCTCCTTTAATCCTGCGTAATTTCCAAAATAAGAGGGTTAAATATCCATGAAACGCAACATTTTTTGGCAATATGCACTGATCACGGTGGCCTGCGTCTTCTATGCCTTCGGCTTTGACTGGTGCTACGATGCCAACCATATCAGCGTGGGCGGATTTACCGGCATCGCTCAGATCATCAACTATTTTCTGCCCTGGGCCCCCGTGGGTACGGTGGCGTGGCTTTTGAATGTGCCGCTGTTCATCATCGGTTGGAAGCTGATCGGCAAGCGGCTGTTCTTTGCCTCCCTTTACGGTATGACCATCACCTCGGTGTGCATCGACCTCTTCGCCGCCCTCCATGAGTTTCAGCCCATGGATCCCATTCTGGCGGCGCTGTACGGTGGTGTCATCGCCGGTGTGGCAGCCGGCGTGATGATGCGTCAGGACGCCAATACCGGCGGCACGGAGATGGCGGCCCGCATCATGAAGCTGAAGTTTGAAGGCGCCTCCATCGGCACGCTGATGCTGTCGGTGGATCTGGTGGTCACGGTGGCCTACGCTTTGATCTTCCGGGACTTCACCCGCGCTCTCTACGGTCTGGTGGGCCTCTATGTATCGTCTCTTGCCATGGACCGCGTGGTGTACGGCGCCAACGCCTCCAAGGTGGCCTACATTATATCCAACCATCAAGAGGCCATTACCGCGGAGCTTTTGAAGCTGGAGCGCGGTGTGACGCTGATGGAGGGCAAGGGCGCCTACAGCGGCGAGAGTAAGCAGGTGATCCTGTGTGCCTTTTCCCGCGTCCACTTTGTGACCATCAAGCGTCTGGTGCGCCAGATCGACCCCGACGCTTTCATCATCGTCTGTGATGCCCATGAGATCCTGGGCGAAGGCTTTTTGAGCAATACGTCCGGCACGCTGTAAGCCGGAGAAAGGAGCGCAGCATGAAAAAGATCATATTGTCGGCCCTGCTGGCGGCGGCGGTGCTGCTGAGCGGCTGCAGCTCCTTCCTCTATCGGGAGTACAGCGTGGTGGAGCCCCATTCGTCGGACTACTATGAAAATGAGGATGTCCTGCGGGCGGAGAGCTATCAGGACGTGGTCAACGGTCTGCTGATCCTGGTGGGCCAGCAGGCCAAGGAAGGTACCGTCTGGCTGTATCCGGACAATGCGGATACCGACGTGGCGGCGCTGGCCGAGCAGGCTTGCCGCGAGGTGCAGCAGGAAACGCCGCTGGGCGCCTACGCCGTGGACTACCTGACCTACACCATCGACTCCACGCCGCGCAACTATGTGGAGATCGACCTGACCATCGGCTACCGCCGCACGGCCGAGCAGATGGATGCCATTGTCCACACCACCAGCATTTCCGCGCTGGCCGACTTGCTGACGGCGGCGGCGGACAGAGGCGTGTCGGAGCTGACGGTGCAGCTGTCCTATTTTGACAACCAGCAGCAGGAGGTGCGCAGCATCGTTTCGGCGGTGCAGGCCAATCAGGCCGGCGCATCCCGCGATCCGTGGCAGGTCAACTTCTATCCCGAGGGCGGCGACGTGGGGATCGTGGAAATTATTTTGAAAAAATAAGAAATACAGGGTTGACAAACGACAAATTATGCCGTATAATCAATCCTGTTCTGCGGGCGTAGCTCATCTGGTAGAGCGCGACCTTGCCAAGGTCGAGGTAGCGAGTTCGAGCCTCGTCGCCCGCTCCACAAATGCTCTTTCACAACTGTGAAAGAGCATTTTACTTGCCCGAAAGGGCAAAACTGCATCTTCCGTGAGGGAGTAGCGAGCGTCCCGAAGGGACGTGGCAAGTCAACATACTGGCCTGCGGGCCTGGCTTGCCTTCAATCGCGAGACTCACATGTATCCCCGCCCGGCGGCACGTACATGGAGTCTTTGTATGCAAAAGAGAGAGACCTGTGTACCGCCGTGCGCGGTGCGCAGGTCTTTTCATTTGCAAAGGAGCGTCGGTATGTGGAATTTTGTCTTCTTCTTTAACAGCATCCTGCTGGGCGTGGGCCTTGCCATGGACGCCTTTTCCGTGTCGCTGGCCAACGGCCTGCATGAGCCGAAAATGGTGCGGCGGAAGATGTGCGCCGTGGCCGGCGTGTTTGCCGTGTTTCAGGCGCTGATGCCGCTGCTGGGCTGGCTGTGCGTGCACACCATCGTGCAGCACTTCCGCGCTTTTGAGAAGTTCATTCCGTGGATCGCGCTGGCGCTGCTGTGCTGGATCGGCGGTAAGATGCTGCTGGAAGGATTGCGGGGCGAGGAGTCTCCGGAGGAGAACGGCGGTGTGGGCATCGCGGCGCTGCTGGTGCAGGGTGTTGCCACCTCCATCGACGCGCTGAGCGTGGGCTTCACCATTGCTGAGTATGACGCCCTCATGGCGCTGGTGTGCGCGCTGATCATCGCGGCCGTCACCTTCGTGATCTGTCTGGGCGGCCTCGCCATCGGCAAGAAGTTCGGCACCCGCCTTGCAGGTAAGGCCGGCATCATGGGCGGCGTGATCCTGATCTTTATCGGTCTGGAGATCTTCATTTCCAGCTGGTTCTGAACAAAAAAGCGCACAGGCAGTAAGCCTGTGCGCTTTTTTGCCGCTACACCGCATACAGCAGAACACGCCGCAGCCGGTTGGTAGCCCGCTGCAGCGTGCGGCACACGGTGGAGGGATTCACCTGCAGCTCGCGGGCGATCTGTACTTCGCTCATGTTCCGGTAAAAGTACATCTCCACCACCTGCCGCTGCCGCTCGGTCAGCTCCTGCTCCATAGCCCGGGGCAGATGCTCCAGCAGCCGCTGCAGCTGTTCGCGGTTGCTTTCGCCGTGCTCCGTGCGCCAGCGGCGCAGGTCGATGCTGTCAGAGCTGATAATACGCATGCTTACGGGCTCCCCTGTCATAATAATGCTCCGTTACCTGCTCCAGCGCGCGGCTCTGGCGCAGCAGCGGTGTCAGCTCCACAATGCGTCGGTGGAGCTTCTGGCGCCGGCGGGGGTCGCGTTCGGTGGCCTCCTGATGCTGCAGCGTATGGATCCGCGCGGCAAAGACCAGAGCATCATCGTGATATTGGCGGGACATTTCCAGTAGTGTCATGTGCATCTCTCCTCTCGTGTACGTGCGGCAAAAAACGGCAATTTGGAAAAATTCTTGTTGACAAAGCACCTCCCATCTGTTATCATAATCTTCGCTGGTTATCATGCTGGTGTAGCTCAGCAGGTAGAGCAGCTGATTTGTAATCAGCCGGTCGGGGGTTCGAATCCGTCCACCAGCTCCAAACTTCATATGGGGGATTTCCCGAGTGGCCAAAGGGGACAGACTGTAAATCTGCTGGCACTGCCTTCGGTGGTTCGAATCCACCATCCCCCACCAAATAACGGATACCGCTTTGCGGTGTCCGTTATTTTTTTAAGAATCGGTTTTCTGCGGCAAGGACGAATCCTTGCGATCCACCCTGCAGCGTGTTATCATGAAACAAAAGGGGTGAAACGATGATGAAAAAACGGCGGATCATATATGCGCTCATTTTTGGTGTTCTTCTTTGCGTGGAAGTCTGTATCGCCCTGTTTGTTCATGATGCTTTTGTCCGGCCCTATATCGGCGATGTGCTGGTGACCGTGCTGATCTGCTGCTTGTGCAGGATCGCTTTGCCCAAAGGCGTGCCCGCCTTGCCGCTCTATGTGTTCCTTTTTGCGGCGCTTGTGGAGGCCGCGCAATACGTTGATGTAGTTAAGCTGTTGGGATGGGAAGATAACCCCTTCCTTTCTACGCTTATCGGGCGAACCTTTTCTTGGCCCGATATCCTTTGCTACGGCATCGGCTGCCTTATCTTTTGGCTCGCAGAAAAAGCCGCTGTTTCTTTTGGGCAATCTCGCCGCAAGAAGGCGTGAGAAATCGAAAACGGATACCGCTTCGCGGTGTCCGTTTTTTCTTTTCACAGCGTAAGATGTGTGCTATACTGAAAAAAACACCCCCAAAAGGAGGATTCTTTATGAACTTTATGGAAATCGCTGAGACCCGCCAGTCCTGCCGCAGCTATGATACGGTGCGTGAGGTGGAGCAGGAAAAGCTGGACGCCATGCTGGCCGCCGCCCGTCTGGCGCCGTCTGCCTGCAACGGCCAACCCTATCACTTCACCGTCTGCCGCGGAGAAGTGGCCAAAGAAGTGGAAAAAGCAGCCCGCGGTATGGCGGGACTGAATAAGTTCGCCTCCGACGCCCCTGTGGTGATTGTGGTGTCGGAAAAGCCCTATGTGAAAACGGCCGCCATGGGCGCCAAGCTGAAGAATAACGACTACCGCTCCATCGACATCGGCATTGCCGTGGCGTATCTCACAGCGGAGGCGGCGGCCCAGGGCCTGGGTACCTGCATTCTGGGCTGGCTGGACGACGCCAGGATCCGCGATATCTGCGGGCTTGACCAGCCGGTGCGTTTGCTGGTGACGGTGGGCTATCCCAAGGAGGGCGACCCCCTGCGCAAGAAGGTGCGCAAGGAGATCAGCGAGCTGAGCAGGGAAATGTGATCCTACAACAGGAAAGGGCGTCTTTTATGAAATGTGTATTGATCGGTGCCGGCTCCCGTGGAATGCTGTATGCCCAGTGGGCATATGAGCACGGCGTGGAGATCACGGCTGTGGCCGAACCGCGGCCGGAGCGGCTGCAATGGGCCGGTGAGGTGCTGCAGATCCCGTCGGAGCGGCTGTTTTCCACCGCGGAAGAGCTGTTTGCCGGCGAAGCGCTGGGCGACACCGCCATTATCGCCAGTCTGGATCGGGCCCACTTCGGCCATGCCATGCAGGCCATGGACCGGGGCTACGACATTTTGTTGGAGAAACCCATCTCGCCCTCTGCGTGGGAGTGCGTGGAGGTGGAGCGCCGCGCGCTGGAGCTGGGGCGCAAGGTGACGGTGTGCCATGTGCTGCGCTATCACGCGCTGATTGCGGCCATCCGCGCGATTCTGGACTCCGGAGAGCTGGGTCGGGTGGTCAACATCAAGCACACGGAGAACGTGGGCAACTGGCATATGGCCCACTCCTTTGTGCGCGGTAACTGGCACAGCAGCGCCGAAACGGCACCCATTATCTTGGCCAAAGCCTGCCATGATATGGACCTGCTGCTGTGGTTTACCCAAGCCCATTGCAAGCGCATCGCAGCATTTGGCTCGCTGGAGTATTTCCGCGGCGAAAACGCACCGGAGGGCAGTGCGGAGCGGTGCTGTGACTGCCCCATTGCGGAGAAATGCCGCTTTGAAGCGAAAAAAGTCTACCTCCCCACATTGGGTACATGGCCCAGCGACATGGTTTGTCTGGAGCAGACGGAGGAGGCGCTGGTGGAAGCGCTGCGTACTTCGCCCTACGGCCGCTGCGTGTTTCGCTGCGACAACGACGTGTGCGACCACATGAGCGTGGCCATGGAGTTCGACACCGGCGCCACGGCCACCTTTACCCTCAACGGCCATAGTGACCGTATGTACCGCCAATTCCACATCATGTGCACCGAAGGCGAGATCGAAGCCGACGACCGCACCAATACCCTGACGGTCCGCCGTTTCCCGGTGAACGGCGCCGCGCCGGAGCAGGTGGAGGTACGGCATATCGAAACCTCCGACATCGGCCACGGCGGCAGCGACCTTGTGATGATGGAGGATTTCTTCCTCCGCGGCGGCGCCGAGCGCAGCAGCGTCACCCGCTCGGTGGAAAGCCATCTGGTGGCTTTGGCCGCCGAGGAGTCCCGCGTGACAGGCCGTGTGGTCTCTCTGGAGGAATTCCGGCAGAGCATACAGCGTTGACCCATCCCCAAGCCCCGCTCCGGCGGGGCTTTTGCTTGCCCAAAATTCGGGTATCGGCCGCGAGATAAACCAAGAAACTTGTGACGAGCTTTACTGTATCACAAGAAAATTGGTAAGTCAAGCATAAAATCACAAGTTTCTTGTTAAAATGGATTGACAAAACCAAAGTTCTGGGTTAGTATAAAATCGAATTTCAGCAAAATTGGTCGAGGGAGGTCGAAACCATGAGTTTTGGTGAACGGTTGCGCCGCCGCAGAGAGGAACTGGGTATCTCCCGCGCGGAGCTGGCCGATCGTCTGGGTGTTTCCCGCTCGGCCATCGGCAATTATGAGACCGGCGTCAGCGCGCCCAAGGAAGAGGTGCTGCTGCGCCTGTTTGACGCGCTGCAGGTGGACCCCAACTATCTCTACCGTGACAGCTTTCGCACGGCTGCGTCGCCGCTGTATACCGGCGAGGAACAGCGCCTGGTGGAAAAATTCCGCCGCCTGAGCCTGACCGGCCGCCGCACGGTGTATGCGCTGGTGGATGCGCTGGGCGAGTGGCAGGAGGAACTGGAAGCGGATCGGGGCGCCGCGGAGCCTCGGGTCATCCCGCTGTACCGCTCGCCTGCCGCCGCGGGCTATGCCGCGCCGGTGTTTGGGGAGGATTTTACCCCCCTGACCGTCACCGGCGACGTGCCGCCCGGTGCGGAGCTGGCCGTGCGGATCCAGGGCGACTCCATGGAGCCGGTGATCGCCGACGGCGCGGTGGTGTACGTCAACCACGATCCGCTGCAGAACGGCGATGTGGGCATTTTCTGCGTGGACGGCGATATGCTGTGCAAGCAGTACTATAAAGACCCGCTGGGCGTAGTGTATCTTTTCTCCCTCAACCGCCGCCGCGCGGATGCCGACGTGGTGTTCCCCCGCGGCAGCGGGCGGAGCCTGACCTGCTTTGGCCGCGTGATCCTGCACGCCCAACCTCTGCCGGAATAAAAAAGAAAAAGACAAGGCAGTTTGCCTTGTCTTTTTTGTTGCAGCTTTTCTTTTACAGCAGGAATCCGCCGTCGGAGGCCAGCACCTGGCCGGTGATAAAGGAAGCTTTTTCGTCGGCCAGAAATGCCACGGCGTGAGCGATATCCTCCGGCGTGCCCAGACGGCCCAAGGGGGTATCGTTGGCCAGCATAGGCAGCGCCTCGGCGGGCAGGGCGTCCAACATATCGGTTTTGATGACGCCGGGTGCCACGCAGTTGACGCGGATGCCGGTGGGGCCCAGCTCGGCGGCCAGCGAACGGGTCAGGCCGATGAGGGCGTGCTTGGTGGCGGAGTAGGTGGCCTCACAGCTGGCGCCCCGCAGGCCCCAGATGGAGGAGATGGTAATGATGCAGCCTTCGTGTTCGTGCAGCATGTGGGGCAGCACGGCCTGAATGGTGTGGTAAGCGCCATCCACGTTGACGGCGAAATAACGGCGCCACATCTCCGGCGTTACGTCCTGAAAAAGGCTCTGGCCCGCGGTGCCGGCGTTGCTCACCAGCAGCGACACGGGGCCGAAGGTCTTCTCAATGCGGCGCACCATCGTGTTCACAGCCTCGCGGTCAGCCACGTCGGCCTGACAGGTCATGACGCGGCAGCCCTCGGCGGTCAGTTGAGCGGCCAGTTCCTCGGCGCAGTCGCGGCGCTCGATATAGTTGATGCAGACGGCCCAACCGTCGCGGGCCAGCCGGGCGGCGACGGCACGACCAATGCCGCGGGAAGAGCCGGTCACCAGTGCGATTTTTTCCATAAGAATCCCTCCTTGCTGGGGTTAAAAAGAGTATAACAAAATTTTTTGGATTTAGCAAGAAAAGTGTTGACAAAGGAAAAGTTTTCGTGTATAGTAATTTACGTTCTCCGCGCGGTTAGCTCAGCTGGTAGAGCACATGCTTGACGTGCATGGGGTCACAGGTTCGAGTCCTGTACCGCGCACCAAAAACGGTGATCTTCGAAAGAAGGTCACCGTTTTTCTTTTCTTTGCTGCATTGACGATGCTTTTTCTGCATGCTATCATCACGGAGGTGATGCATATGACGAAAAAACTTCCGTCCGTCGTTCTGCGCCGGAATAACCGGATCTATATCGTGCAGGCGGCGGTGGAATATCATATTTCCCTCTTGCTGACGGGCTCGTTTCTGGCGGCGCTGACCTCGCGGCTGGGCATGTCGGATGCCCTGACGGGCATTTTGAGCGCCGTGATCTCGCTGGGCTGCGTGTTTCAGCTGTTGAGTCTGCTGCTGCGGCCCCGGCGCTCCCGCGCCTTTATTACGGGCATGAGCGTGCTCAATCAGCTGCTGTTCGCTGCGCTCTATTTTGTGCCGTTTCTGCCCGGCAGTGACCGGCTGCGGATCGCGCTGTTCGTGGTGCTGATCCTTACGGCTTACTTTATCTACAATGTGGCCCATCCCGAGAAAGTGAGCTGGCTGATGCACTGGGTGGAGGACGGCGTGCGCGGCATGTTTACCGCCAACATGCAGATCTTCTCCCTGCTGAGCGGCATGGTGTTTTCCCTGGCCATGGGCGCCGTGGCAGACCATTTCCGGGGCAAAGGGCGGCCGGACACGGCGTTTTTGCTGTGCGGCGTGACCGTTCTGGTGCTGATGGCGGTCCATACGGGCCTAATGTGGAACGTTTCGGATCGGGAGCTGCCGCAGCGGAGTGAGCGCGGCGTGCTGCGGCGGTTTGCTGCCGTGCTGCAGCAGCGTCCGGTGCGGCGCATCACGGTTCTGTATTCGCTGTGGAGCATGGCTAACTATGCGGCCATCCCCTTTTACGGTACGTATCAGATCAAGGAGCTGGGCTTCAGCCTGACGCTGGTGTCGGCACTGAGCATTGCGGGCAGTCTGGCGCGTGCACTGGTGTCGCGGGCGTGGGGCCGCTACGGCGACCGCTGTTCCTTTGCCATGATGGTGCGGCGCGGTCTTTTGTTGGCGTCCGCGGGATTTCTGGTCTGCGCCTTTGCATCGCCGGGACGGGGCCTGGTACCCTTTGCGCTGTTCAACATCCTGTTTTGTGTAGCGCAGGGCGCGGTGGAGATCGGGCGGAACAACCTGATTTTTGACGTGGTGCCGGAGGAACAGCGCCCCGATGCGCTGGCACTGACCCAGAGCATCTGCGGTCTGGCGGGCTTTTTGTCCACACTGGTCTTCAGCGCCGTGGTCAGCGCCATGCAGCGCGGCGGCAGCACGGTGTTGGGTCTGCCCTGCTATGCCCAGCAGGTGATGAGCGTGGTGGCGTGCGTGCTTGCCTTGACGGCGGCGGCCTATGTGCATACCGCTATGATCAAAAAACAGTAAAAAAGTCCGGACGGAATTTCCGTCCGGACTTTTTATTTCCGAAAGTTACACGTTGTCCCAAGGGGAGCGCTCGCGCTCGGCGGAGTCGGCCACAGGAGGCTCGATGGGGGCGGGCTTGGCGGGGGCGTAGTCGGCGTGTGCGGTGGGGGCATAATCGGCGTGGGCGGCAGCCTTCTTGAGGCGGCGGTCACGCAGCAGGATGAAGCCGGCGATAAACAGCACGGCCGCGGCCAGCAGCAGAAGGCCGCCCAGCAGCATGGTGTTGCCGGCGTGGCGCAGCACGGGGCCGAATACGTTGGGGACGCCGGCGCTCTGGGCCAGCAGCTGAGAGATCTGTGCGCCCTTGAGGGAGACGGCGATGCCCAGCACCGGCAGCGCAGCCAGCGCGGCGTCAATGCCCAGCCACATCAGGCCTTCCTGACGGGGCCAGCGGAACAGGAAGATCAGCAGCGCCAGCACAAAGGCGGCGCCCAGCAGGGAGATGAGGATGATGGGGCCGCGCAGCAGCTGCATCACGGCGGCGAACTCCTCGTAGAGGGCGCTCTGCATCTCCAGCATGGCCTGCGTGATCTCGCCGGACAGGGGGGCGGCCTGCTGGCTTGCCAGCACGTCCAGCGCATCGGACAGCTGGGCGTCGGTGATGGATACGGCATCCTCCTGCGTCAGCAGGCGCAGCAGCACGATCAGCTCCTGGCGGTTCTCCTCCACAAGGCGGGCAATCTCCGCTTCGGTCAGCGCCGAGGTGGTAAAGGTGCCCTGCAGCACCTGGCTGAGATCCTGTCCCAGCAGCTCCACCACTTCGCGGGCGGTGTTGGATTCCAGCAGCGCCTCGGCGGCTTCGGGAGTGATGCCGGCCTCGGTCATGGACTGGATCAGCTCAGGGTCGTTGAGGGAGATCTCCGACAGGTCGATCTCTTCCACGATCTCTGTGGAGACGTTTTCGATAAATGCCGGATCCAGCAGGCCGGACATGCCCTGCCACACGGGGGCAAGGATCAGCAGGGGGACCAGAATCATACTCAAAATTGCGGCAAAGATGATGCCGAATACGTTCAGGACTTTTTTCATGGGAATTCCTCCTTTTCAAACACAAGTTAAGCATACAACAAACACCGGAAATTGGCAAGGAAAAAGACGGGTTTCGCCTTGCCGCACGGCGGCGGTTATGATACCATATCCCCAAAGAAAAGGGGGCGCGGCAGATGGAAAAGAAGAAACCCTTGGTTTGCGTTTCGTCGGATATCCGGCGGCTGGAAAGCGATCCGCGGCGGCTGGAGCTGCAGCTGCATGGTACCTATACCGCGGCGGTGGCGTCGGCCGGCGCTGTGCCGCTGGCTGCCTGCGGCCACTGCGCGGAAGAACTGGCGGATTTGTGTGACGGCTTGCTGCTGACCGGCGGCGCGGATCTGGATCCGTCGCTGTACGGTGAGGCTGTCCTCAACGACACCGTCAAGGTGCAGCCGGAGCGGGACGATTTTGAGTTGGCGCTCTTCTGGGCCTTTTACCGGCGCGGCAAGCCGATCTTTGGCATCTGCCGCGGCTGCCAGCTCATCAATGTGGCGCTGGGCGGCACGCTGTATCAGGATCTGGTGGAACAAAAGGGCTTGATGCATTCCGATCCTGAGCTGCGCCACGCGGTGCGCGTGGAGGAGGGCTCGGTGCTGTACCGTTTGTTTGGGACGCAGTTTTTTGTCAACTCCACCCACCATCAGGCGGTGAAGGACGCGGCGCCGGGGCTGCGGATCACGGCCCGCAGCGACGAGGGCATCGTGGAGGCCTTCGAGCATGAATCGCTGCCCATTCTGGCTACCCAATTCCATCCCGAGCGGCTGACAGGCGTGCTGTGGGATGACCGCACGCCGGATTTTGCACCGTTGTTTGCGCATTTTGCTGCGCTTTGTCAATAAGAAAAGCACCCGTTCGGGTGCTTTTCTTATTTGCTCAGTTTTTTGAGATACTTTTCAAACTCCTCCGGCAAGCCGCAGGAGAGCTCTACCGTTTCTCCGGTACGGGGGTGGATAAACCGCAGGCCCACAGCGTGGAGGCATTGTCCAGTGAGGCCGGGGACGGCCTTTTTGGCGCCGTACACCGTGTCGCCCAGAATGGGGTGCCCGATGTGGGCCATATGGACGCGGATCTGGTGGGTGCGGCCCGTCTCCAGACGGCAGCGCACGTGGGTGGCCCCCGGATATCGGGCGATGACCTCCCAATGGGTCACGGCGTGGCGGCTGTTGTGGGGCGTGACCGCCATCTTCTTGCGGTCGGTATGATGCCGGCCGATGGGGGCGTCCACGGTGCCGCAGTCCTCGCGGAGATTGCCCACCACCAGACACTCATAGGTGCGGGCAAGGGTGTGGTCAGCGAGCTGGGCGGCAAGGCCCAGATGGGCGGCGTCATTTTTGGCGGCGATGATGAGACCGCTGGTGTCGCGGTCGATGCGGTGGACGACACCGGGCCGCTTCTCCCCGCCCACGCCGGACAGGGAATCGCCGCAGTGGTGCAAAAGGGCGTTGACCAGCGTGCCGTCGGGATGGCCCGGCGCAGGATGTACCACAAGGCCGGTGGGCTTGTTGACCACGATCACGTCGTCGTCCTCATAGACCACATCCAGCGCGATATTCTGTGCCGCGACTTGGGTTTCCGCGGCCTCCGGCAGGGTGACGGACACGGTTTCGCCGCCGGTCATGCGGTAGCTCTTGCCGGGGAGTTTTCCGTCACACAACACGCAGCCCTGCTCGATGAGACGGGCGGCGGCGCTGCGGCTGACGCCGTCCAGCTGCGCGGCAAGAAAACTGTCGATGCGCGCGCCGCTGTCTTCACTTGTCGCTTGCAGGATCTTCGGCTCCATCCGGGGTCTCCTTCTTTTTCGCGTCGTATTTGTCGTACAGCCACAGGTAGTAAATGCTGCCAAGGATGGCGCCCACCACCACGAAACAGTCGGCCAGATTGAACACGGGGTAGTCAAACAGCAGCAGGTCAAACATATCCACCACGTAACCGAGCATCACGCGGTCGATCATGTTGCCGATGCCGCCGCCGATGATCAGCACGCAGGCGGTGACGCCCAGCGGATGGCGCACCACTTTTTTAAACAGCAGAACGGCCAGCACCAGCATCAGCACCGCCGTCAGCGCCACCAGAAAGGCGGTTTTGCCGGAGAGGCTGGACCATGCGGCACCGTAGTTGTGCAGGCGGCGCAGCTGCAGGATGTGGGGGATAAAGGGCATGGACTGGCCGATTTCCAGATGGTTGACCGTCCAGTATTTCAGCCACTGGTCGGCGGCCACGGTAACAACAAAAAGCAGGATGTATAACATAAAACGGATCCTTTCCGAGGTTGTTCTCCCTTATCATATCCCAAAAGCGGACAATTTGCAACTGCGGCCTTTTGCGCTGCGGGTGCACATTTTTCTTCGTCTGTTTCTTGTGCGGCAGGGCGCTTTGTGCTATAATATATTAGTTAAAGTAGATTACTATCGCCTTTTTTCGGTAAAGGCGGTTTGGAGGCTTGTTTTGGATAGAAAACTGGTGCTGCTGGACGAGGCGCAGATGGCCCGCCAGCGTGATTTTGAACAAAAGATCCGTGCCATCCACACTCAACGCGGTGTGACGCCGAAGGCTCTGGTGGACACTTTCGGCTGCCAGCAGAACGTGGCCGACAGCCAGAATATCATGGGTATGCTGCGCGCCATGGGCTGCGAGCTGACCGACGAGGCCAACGAGGCCGACATTGTGGTGCTCAATACCTGCGCCATCCGCGACCACGCGGAGAAGCGGGTCTACGGCACTCTGGGCGCATTGACCCACACCAAGAAGGCAAATCCCAACCAGATCATCTGCCTGTGCGGCTGCATGGCCCAGCGCAGCGAGGTGGCGGAAAAGGTGCGCAAGTCCTACCGCCATGTGGATCTGGTCTTTGGCCCGCAGGCCATGTGGAAGTTCCCGGAGCTTCTCCATCAGGTCTATACCCGCCGGGGCCGCGTGTTCAGCGTGGAAGATGAGCACGGCCATATCGCCGAGGGCATGCCGGTGGTGCGTGAGGGCGGCATCCGGGCCTGGGTGTCCATCATGTACGGTTGCAACAATTTCTGCTCTTACTGCATTGTACCCTACGTCCGCGGCCGTGAACGCAGCCGCGACGGCGAGCGGATCCTGGCGGAAGTCCGCGAACTGGTGGCCGCCGGCTACAAGGAGATCACCCTCTTGGGTCAGAACGTCAACTCCTACGGCAAGGACCTGGGCACCGGCTACAACTTCGCCGCCCTGCTGCGTGACATTGATAAGATCGAGGGTGACTACCTCATCCGCTTCATGTCTTCCCAGCCCAAGGACGCCACCCATGAGCTCTTTGACGCCATGGCCGAGTGTAAGCACGTGGCCAAGCAGCTGCACCTGCCGGTGCAGTCCGGCTGCGATCGGGTGCTGCGGGCCATGAACCGCCCCTATGACAAGGCCAAGTATCTTGAACTCATCACCTACGCCCGCAAGGTCATGCCCGAGCTGGTGCTGACCTCCGACGTGATTATCGGATTCCCCGGTGAAACGGAGAGCGAGGCCATGGAGACGGTGGAGCTGGTGCGCCAGGTGGAGTTTGACGCCCTCTTTACCTTTATTTTCTCCCCCCGTCCCGGCACACCGGCGGCCAAAATGGATGACCCCGTACCCCGCGCGGAAAAACAGGTGTGGTTCGACCGCCTGTGCGACACGCAGAATGAGATATCGGCCCGTCTCCATGCCGAATATGTGGGCCGCACTGTTCGCGCGTTGGTGGACGGCGAGACGGACGACACGCGCTGGCCCCTCTCGGCCCGCACGGCCGGCGGTCGTCTGGTGCATCTGACCGGCGACAAGAGTGCTCTGGGCACCTACCGTGATGTGAAGATCACCGACAGCAACACCTGGGCGCTTTTCGGTGAACTCGTCTGATATATTTCGATCAACTTTTGAGGAGGTAACAAAATGGCAGAGCTGACCCCCATGATGCGCCAGTATCTGGAGATCAAGGAACAGAATCAGGACTCCATCCTCTTCTTCCGTCTGGGCGATTTTTACGAGATGTTCGGTGCCGACGCCCGCACCGCCTCCCGCGAGCTGGACCTGACGCTGACCAGCCGCGACAAGGATAAGACCAAGTCCGCCGAGGAGCGCATTCCCATGTGCGGCATCCCCTATCACGCCAGTGACGCCTACATTGCCCGCCTCATCGCCAAGGGCTACAAGGTGGCCATCTGTGAGCAGACGGAGGATCCCGCCACCGCCAAGGGTCTGGTGAAGCGCGATATCATCCGCGTCATCACCCCCGGCACGGTCATCGACTCGGCGTGTCTCGAGGAAGGGCGCAGCAACTTCTGCGCCGCGCTGTATCTTGATGACGACAACGCCGCCCTCTGCGCCTGCGATATCTCCACCGGCAAGACTCATGCTACCGCCTTTTCCGGCCCCGAGCGGCTGAGCCATCTTTTAAACGAGCTGGGCCGCTTCTCCCCTGCCGAGGCCGTGATGAACGAGGGAGCGTGGTTTGAAGAATCTCTGCGCGATGCGCTGGTCAATAAATTCCGCTGCCATGTGGAAAAGCTGCCCGCCTCCCGCTTCAAGATGGAGGATGCGGAAAAGGCCATTCGCCTCCAGTTCGGCGAGGAGGGCTTTGCCGCCTTGCCCCGCAACAACGGCGCGGCTGCTCTGGCGCTGGGTGCCCTGCTGGGCTATCTCCACGAGACCCAGAAGACCGATCTGGGCCATATCGACTCGCTGGACTACTATGAGCAGGGCCGCTTTATGGAGCTGGACCTGACGGCGAGGCGCAATCTGGAGCTGACGGAGACGCTGCGCAGTAAGGAGAAAAAGGGCAGCCTCCTGTGGGTACTGGACAAGACCAAGACCGCCATGGGCGCGCGGTGCATGCGTTCGTGGCTGGAGCGCCCCCTTTTGAGCGTCAATGAGATCAACCGCCGCAATACGGCAGTGGCAGCACTGGTGGATAACACGGTGGCCCGCGAGGAACTGATCCTGGCTCTCTCCGGCATTGGCGATATGGAGCGCCTCATGGGCCGCATCGTCTATGGCAGCGCCGGCGGCCGCGATCTGGTGGCCCTGTGCCGTGCTATGGAGAAGCTGCCCGAGGTAAAGGCACAGCTGGCCGCCTTTGACAAGGGCCGTCTGCGCGCCCTTTATGAGCAGCTGGACACGCTGGAAGATCTGGCCGCCCTCATTGCCCGGACACTGGTGGACGAGCCCCCCTTCTCCGTCCGAGAGGGCGAGCTGATCCGCGACGGCTTTGACGCCGAGGTGGACCGCCTGCGTGCCATTCTCCACGGCGGCAAGGGTATCATCGCCTCCATGGAGGCGCAGGAGAAGGAAAAAACCGGCATCCGCACCCTGAAGATCGGCTACAACAAGGTCTTTGGCTACTACATCGAGGTGTCCAACTCCTTCCGCGACATGGTGCCCGAGACGTACATCCGCAAGCAGACCCTGGTCAACGGCGAGCGTTTCATCACCCAGGAGCTGAAGGACCTGGAGCACGATATTCTCTCCGCCGCCGACCGCGTGGGCGCGCTGGAGTATGACCTCTTCACCCGCCTGCGTCTGGAGATCGCATCTGCCGTTGCCCGCGTGCAGCAGACTGCTGCCGCCGTGGCGGAGCTGGACTGCCTGTGCTCGCTGGCGGCTGTGGCGGTGAAAAATAACTACTGCTGCCCCGTGGTGGATGAGTCCGGCGTCATCGAGATCCATGCCGGCCGCCATCCGGTGGTGGAGTGCATGCGCAAAGATACCCTCTTTGTACCCAACGACACCTATATGGGACAGACGGCAGACCGCGCTGCCATCATCACCGGCCCCAACATGGCCGGTAAGTCCACCTACATGCGTCAGGTGGCCCTCATCGTCCTCATGGCGCAGGTCGGCTCTTTCGTGCCGGCCCGGAGTGCCCATCTGGGTGTGGTGGACCGCATCTTCACCCGCATCGGCGCGTCCGACGACCTGAGCGCCGGCCAGTCCACCTTCATGGTGGAGATGACGGAGGTCAGCGACATCCTCCGCTCGGCCACCGACAAGAGCCTGCTGATCCTCGATGAGATCGGCCGCGGCACCTCCACCTTTGACGGCATGTCTATCGCCCGCGCGGTGCTGGAATACTGCGCCGACCCGAAAAAACTGGGAGCCAAGACCCTCTTCGCCACCCATTATCACGAACTCACCGATATGGAGGGTACTCTCCCTGGTGTGAAGAACTACAACATCGCCGTGCGCACCCGGGGCGAGGAGATCATTTTCCTCCGCAAGATCATCCCCGGCGGCGCCGACCGCAGCTATGGTATTGAAGTGGCACGTCTTGCCGGCCTGCCCGACAGCGTGGTGAGCCGCGCCAAGAAGATCCTGCGCCAGCTGGAAGATGAATCCGGCCGCCCCGCCTCTCCCGCTGCGGCGGAAGAGGATCAGGTGTCCTTCGCTGCCATGGGTGAGGCGGAGGTCATCGACGCGCTGCGCCGCGCACAGGTGGACAGCCTCAGCCCTCTCGAGGCGCTGAACCTGCTGTATGAGCTGAAACAGAAACTCAAGTGATCCATCGAAAGGAGGTCAATATGCCTCGAATTCAATGTTTGCCCGGCCATGTGGCCGACCTGATCGCCGCCGGTGAGGTAGTGGAGCGTCCTGCCAGCGTGGTCAAGGAACTGCTGGAAAACGCCATGGATGCCGGCGCCACCGCTATCGTGGTGGAGCTGGAGAGGGGCGGCCTGACCTACCTGCGCATCACCGATAACGGCTGCGGCATTGCTCCCGACGAGCTGCCCACCGCCTTTTTGCGCCACGCCACCAGCAAGCTGCGTACTGCCGAGGATCTGGCGGCCATCGGCACGCTGGGCTTCCGTGGTGAGGCGCTGGCGGCCATCTCTGCTGTCAGCCGCGTGGATATTTTCTCCCGTCAAAAGGGCGCTGACGCCGGCGCCATGCTCCATCTGGAGGGTGGCGTACCCGGCGAGGTGACGGAGGCCGGCTGCCCTGAGGGCACCACCATCTGCGTCCGCGACCTCTTTTATAACACCCCTGCCCGCATGAAATTCATGAAGAAGGACAGCGCCGAGGCGGCCGCCGTGGGCGGTATCGTGCAGCATCTGGCCCTGAGCCATCCCGACATCTCCTTCAAGCTGATCCGCGACGGCGCCGAAGTGCTACACACCCCCGGTGACGGCAAGCTCCTCAGTGCCATCTACGCCGCCATGGGCCGTGACTTTGCCATGGGTCTGCTGCCTATTGACGGCAGCGGCGGCGAGGTGAGGGTGCAGGGGTTTGTCACCAAACCTCTCAACGGCCACGGCACCCGCGGCCGTCAGGTGTTCTTTGTCAACGGCCGCTTCGTCAAATCCCAACTGCTGCAGGCGGCGCTGGAGGAGGCCTACCGCAACCGCCTTTTGAAGGGAAAATTTCCCGGCTGCGTGGTGCACATCACCCTGCCGGCGGATATGGTGGATGTGAACGTCCATCCCGCCAAAACGGTGGTGAAATTCGTCTCCGACAAGGCGGTGTTTGACGCCTTTTACTATACCGTCCGCGATGCGTTGGACGGTGAGAATAAGCCGGAGGCTCTCGCGCCCCGTCAGGAGAGCTTTTATCAAAGCATGACGGTGCAGGAGTACAGGGAAAAGGCCGCAGCACCGGTGGAGACCAAAAAACCGCTGGGATCCTATACGGCCCGCCCTGCCGTGCCCTCTGTGTCTGCCAAACCCGCTGTGCCTGCCGTGCACGATGTGGCGGAGAAGGGCAAGCCCTTCACCGCCACCGTCCCTGCCCGCGACGGCTGCGAGGTGACCTACCATATCACGCCTCCCTCTGTGCAGGAGAAAAAGGTAGTGCAGGCGGCGGTGGAACTGCCCGTAGAGCCGGTGCAGCAGAAGCTGGAAGAAAAGGCGGCGCCCTGGCGCATGGTGGGCGAGGTGCTGCGCACCTACATCGTCTGCGAGGATGAGGAAGAGAACCTCTGGCTCATCGATAAGCACGCCGCCCATGAGCGCATCCGTTTTGATGCCCTGAAGGCCGATCCCCAGCCCCTGATGGCTCAGACGCTGCTGGCACCTCTGACGGTGACTTTGGCTCCGGAGGAGTCCGCCGCCGTGCTGGAGAATCTGGATATGCTGCGCCGCTTCGGCTTTGCCTGTGAGGACTTCGGCGACGGCACCGTTCTGGTGCGGGAAGTCCCCTCCGACATCCGTACCGGTGACGCCGCCTCCACGCTGGAGGAACTGGCGCAGAAGCTGCTGCTGGGCCGCATCGACCCTGAGGGCGTGCGGGATGAGCTTTTCCACACCATGGCCTGCAAGAGCGCCATCAAGGCCGGCATGGTCACCGACAAGGCGGAACTGGCCGCGCTGGTGGAAAAGGTGCAGAGCGGGGAAATCAAGTATTGTCCCCACGGCAGACCCGTGGCCGTGAAGCTTACCAAGTACGAAATCGAGAAAATGTTTAAGCGCGCGTAACGCGCCATGAAGGAGATCAGCCATGCCCCCTAAGATCGTCTGCGTGGTGGGCCCCACCGCGTCCGGAAAAACGAAAATGGGCGTCGCCATTGCCAAGCGCTTCGGCGGCGAGGTGGTCAGCGTGGATTCCATGCAGATCTACCGCGGCATGACTGTGGGCACCGCCGCCCCCACGGCGGAAGAGATGGAGGGCGTCCCCCATCATATGATCGCTGTGGCCGACCCGTCCGAGAGCTGGTCGGTGGCCCGCTTTACCGAGGCAGCGGACGCGTGCGTGCAGGACATTCTCCGCCGCGGCAAGCTGCCGGTGCTGGTGGGCGGCACGGGCCTCTATCTGGACGCGTTGGTGCGGGGTAATCGCTTTGCCGAAGGCCACGCCGGTACGGCGGTGCGCGAGGCGCTGCAAAAGCGCATGGCGGTCGAAGGCGCGGCGGCGCTGCTCCAAGAGCTGCGTGCCATTGACCCTGAGGCCGCGGAAAAGCTCCACTTAAAAGACGAAAAACGGATCCTGCGGGCACTGGAGGTCTGGCAGGAGACGGGAAAAACCATCACCGAGCACAATCGGGAGACGCAGGCTGTACCGGATAAGTACGAGGCCGTCTATATCGGTCTGGACTTTGAAAACCGGGATGACCTGCGCGCGCGGATCGACCGCCGCGTGGATATCATGGTGGAGCAGGGCCTGCTGCAGGAGGTGCGCGGCCTGCTCTCCTCCGGCATCCCCCGTACTGCCACGGCTCTGCAGGCCATCGGCTACAAGCAGTTTCTGGCAGTGGAGGAGGGCCGTGCCACGGTGGAAGAGGCGATGGAGGAGGTCAAGCTCCGCTCCCGCCAGTACGCCAAGCGGCAGCTGACATGGCTGCGCCGCAACGAAGCCATCCATTGGATCCGCTGGGAAAAAGTGCCCGATTTCCAAGCGGCTCTTCAAAAAGCGACAGAAATCCTCACCGCTCTGGGATTATCCTAATTCCAGACGGACGAGCTGTTTGATATCGTCCGCCAATAG
Source organism: Oscillospiraceae bacterium (assembly GCA_015067525.1). Taxonomy (GTDB): domain Bacteria; phylum Bacillota; class Clostridia; order Oscillospirales; family Oscillospiraceae; genus Vescimonas. The sequence continues at coordinate 59,379 of SVMH01000004.1, forward strand.
ACAAAAGGAGCAGACGATATGCAGACAAAATCCAATTTGCAGGAAATTTTCCTCACCCGCGCCCGCAAGCAGAGCACCAACGTGACCGTGTTTCTGGTCAACGGCTTTCAACTGCGGGGCACCGTGACCGGCTTTGACAACTTCACCGTGGTGCTGGACACCGACGGCAAGCAGCAGGTCATCTATAAGCATGCCATATCCACCATCGTGCCGCAGCACGCCATTTCCCTGCAGGAAAAGGCGGAACCGTAAAGGAGTGCGGCGCCCTTCCGAGAGGTGACGTTATTTCATGAAACATTCCACACCTATCTTTAAAATTCTGGCAAGCTGTGTGCTGCTCGGCGTACTGCTGCTGTTCGGCATCCAGTTGTGGCAGTATTTCTCCGATCCGCTGTCCACCACGCTGGTGTACAAGGCGGAGACGGAGGTGACGCTGGCTGCAGACGGCTGGGTCATTCGGGAGGAAGAGAGCTTCCGCGCCGACAGTGATACCCTGCTCCACGCCTTCCGCGAGGGCGAAAAGGTGGGCGTGGGCCAGACGCTGGCCACTGCCTACAGCAGCAGCGGCGCGCTGAACACCGTGAAAAAGATCGAGGAGAAGACGCTGCAGCTGCAGCAGCTGGAGTTTGCCCTCACCTCTTATCTGGACCCCGATGCGGCGCTGAAGCTGGACGGCGAGATCACCGAGAGTTTGCTGGCCCTGCGGGGAAATCTGAGCAGCGGAGACTACAGTGAGGCTGCGGAGGATATTTCCCAGCTCAAAGGCAGCATCCTCAAGCGCAGCTATTCCCGCTCCTCTGCCACGGAGATCCAGTCGGAGATCCGCACCGTGCAGCAGGAGATCTCCTCTTTGCGTAATTCCCTCTCCGGCACCACCTCTGTCAGAGCGCGCCGCGCCGGTGTGTTTTCCGCCGTCAGTGACGGCTACGAAGCGGCCCTGACCCCCGATTTTCTGCAGGATCTGACGCCGGCCAAACTGGCAGGTATCGGCAGTGCAGAGCAGGCGGGCAACGTGGGCAAGCTGATCTACGGAGACACGTGGTACTACGCCTTTACCCTTACCGAAGGGGAGGTGGAGCAGCTGCGAAAGGCCGGCACCGTGTATCTGCGCTTTGCCAAGGGCCTGCAGCAGGACGTGGCGGTGAAGATCGTGTCTGTCAGCGCGGTGCAGGACGGCCGACAGGCCGTGGTGGTCAGCTGCGACAAGTACATGGCCCAGGTGACGCAGCTGCGCCATCAGACGGCCACGCTGGTGCTGGGCAAGCACAGCGGCCTGCGCATTCCGGCCAACGCCCTGCGTCTGAACGCCGACGGGCAGAGCGGCGTTTACTGTCTGGTGGGCTTTGCCGCCGAGTTCAAACCGGTAGACGTGGTCTATTACGGCGACGGCTACACACTGGTGCGCGCCGCGCAGAAGGCCACCGGCAGCGACATCCTGCGCTCCGGCGACGAGGTGATCGTCACAGCCGGTGAGCTGCACGACGGCAAAGTGGTGCAATAAAGAGAAACTGATCGGGGAAAGGAAGCGAACAGATATGTCTATTGCTGAAAATATTGCGGCCATCCGCGCCCGGATCGACGTGGCAGCCCGTGAGACCGGCCGCACCGGCGCCGATATCACGCTGGTGGGCGCCAGCAAAATGAACGATACCGCCGCCTGCCGCGAGGCCATCGCCGCCGGTATCGACGTGCTGGGCGAGAACCGTGTGCAGGAGATGACGCTCAAGCTCTCGGAGAACGCCTACGAAGGCGCACCCCTCCACTTCATCGGCCATCTGCAGCGCAATAAGGTACGCCAGGTGGTGGGCAAGGTGGCGCTGATCGAGTCTGTGGGCAGCGAAGCGCTGCTGCGGGAGATCGAAAAGGAAGCGGCCAAGCAGGGCATCGTACAGGATATCCTGCTGGAGATCAACATCGGCGGCGAGGAGGCCAAAAGCGGCTTTGCGCCCGAAGAGGTCATGGCTGCGGCGCAGCTGAGCCGCACGCTGGAGCACGTGCGTGTGCGCGGCGTGATGACCATTCCTCCGGCTGATGCCAGTCGGGAAGAAAATATGGTATATTTCCGCAAAGTACAGGCACTATATGTTGACATAAACGCGAAAATATACGATAATACAATGGAATATATCTCGATGGGTATGAGCGGAGATTTCGAGGACGCCATCCGTGCCGGCAGCAATATGGTACGTGTTGGCACCGCCATCTTCGGCCAGCGGAATTACACCAAGTGAAAGCAGGAGGTCAAAGCATATGAGCCTGATGGACGAATTCAAGAAGATCATCCACCCCTACGACGACGAAGACGATTACGATGAGGATCTGCCCGAGCCCAAGGCGCGGGAGTCGGCCCCCACGTATTTTGATGAGCGCCGCGAAGAGCGCAAGGCGGAGGATCGCCGCAACAAAGTGGTGAACATCCACGCCACCGCCCAGCTGAAAGTGGTGCTGGTGAAGCCGGAGCGCTTTGAAAACGCCTCCGAGATCGCCGACCATCTGCGCGAGAAGCGCACGGTGGTGCTGAATCTGGAATCTACCAACAAGGACATTGCCCGCCGTCTGGTGGACTTCCTGTCCGGCGTGGCCTATGCCGGTGACGGCAAGATCAAGAAGGTGGCCGCCAACACCTATATCATCACGCCTTACAGCGTGGATATCATGGGCGACCTGATCGACGAGCTGGAAAGCAGCGGTTTGTATCTGTAAAATAGAGAAAGCGGAGGGATATTACATGTTTACACCTCAGGAAGTTTCCGAAAAAACGTTCTCCAAAGTATCTTTCGGCGGTTACAGCATGACCGGCGTTGACGAGTTTCTCGACACGCTGACCGAGGATTATACGGCTCTTTATAAGGAAAATGCCACGCTGAAGGCCAAGCTGAAGGTGCTGGCCGAGAAGGTGGAGGAATATCGCGCCACCGAAGACGCCATGCGCTCTACCCTGCTGACGGCCCAGCGTATGGCCGCCCAGATGGTGCAGGATGCCCAGACCGAAAAGGATCAGGTGCTGGCCGCTGCCCGCGCTGAGGCCGCCGCGGAGATCGCCCGTCTGGACGGCGAGCGTGCTGCTGCCGAGCAGAAGCTGGCCGTGGCCCAGACCCAGCTGGCAGACTTTGTCCGCCGCAGTCAGGAGCTGATCGCAGCCCAGTCCGCCTTCCTGGCCCAGCTGCCGGAGATGGAAGTGGCCGCAGCGCCTGCCTCTCCTGTCACGCAGGACACCATCCGCATCATCGGCCAGGACATCGTCCGCGGCTACGCCGAGGAGAGCACCGAGGAGGCCCCTGTTGAGGAGCCCGCCCAGGAGGTCACCGCCGAGCCGGACGTGGAGGAAGTGCCCATTTCCGAGGCCTTCCGCATGGATCTGGACGAGCTGAAGTTCGGCCGTAACTACAGCGGCGAATAAGAAAACAAAAAAAGCGGCTCGTTGAGCCGCTTTTTTACCGAAAAGGAGCAAATCTATGTCGAAACCCATCATCGCCCTGCTGTACGACTTTGATAAGACCCTGTGCACGCAGGACATGCAGAACTATGCTTTCATCCCCTCGCTGGGTATGAAGCCGCAGGATTTCTGGCAGGAGGCCAATACCTTCGGCTGGCGGGAGCATATGGACGGCATCCTCGCCTATATGTATACCATGCTGCGCAAGAGCAAGGAAAAGGGCCTGTCCCTGCGCCGCGAGGCGCTGGTGGAGATGGGCCGCTCCATCGTGCTGTTTCCCGGTGTGAAGGAGTGGTTCAGCCGCATCAACGCCTTCGGCGAAAGTCAGGGCGTGGAGATCGAGCATTACATCCTCTCCTCCGGTCTGCGGGAGATCATTGAGGGCTCCGGCATCAGCCACGAGTTTCGTGAGATCTACGCCAGTGAGTTCTACTATGACGAGACGGGTACGCCTGTCTGGCCCAAGCTGGACGTCAACTTCACCGCCAAGACTCAATTTGTCTACCGCATCAACAAGGGCGTGCTGGATGTGGCCAACGACCGTGATTTGAACGCCTCCATGCCCGATGACAGCAAGCGCGTGCCCTTTACCAATATGATCTACGTCGGTGACGGCCTCAGCGATGTGCCCTGCATGAAGATGATGCGCTCCTATGGCGGACAGGCCATCGCCGTCTACCAGCCGGAGAGCCGCACGGCGGTGGAAGAGCTGCTTGCCCGCGGCCGCGTGGACTTCATCTTCCCTGCCGACTATCGGGAGGGCACGGATCTGGACACCACGGTGAAAAATATCATCCGCAAAATGGCGGTGACCGATCTGCTGGCCGAAGAACACGCCGGCCAGATGGGCCAGATCGGCAAGGGCGACCTGCCCTATCAGGCAAGTTTGTTTGAATGAGATCAAAAAAAGAGCTGACCGCTGTGCGGTCAGCTCTTTTTGTTAAGGCAGATAGTTCAGGGGGTTGACCCATGTGCCGTTTTTCTGGACACCGAAGTGGCAGTGGTTGCCGCTGGATGTACCGGTGGAACCCATGCTGGCGATCTTCTGTCCCTTATAAACCTTGTCGCCCGCCGAAACGTGGAGGGCACTGTTGTGTCCGTAAGTGGTTCGGAAGCCGTTGCCGTGGTCAATGATCACGCAGTAGCCCAGGGAACCGTACCAACCGGAAAGCACCACCGTACCGCCGTCTGCGGCGTAAATGGGTGTGCCTCTCTTGTTGGCGATGTCGATGGCTCTGTGATAGGTGGAGGCGCCGGCAATACCGGTGTTGCGGTAGCCAAAGTAGGAAGTGATGACGCCGCTGCAGGGCCAGCGGAAGCTGCCGGTGGGGAACCAGGAGGGACGGGGTTTGGTGCCGCGTGCCTGCAGCTCGGCAATGGGCTCAGAGAGGGTGGCGGAAGCCACGATCTGGCGGTCGGCCTCCTCGCCGTTGATGTAGGTCACATTGGCAGTGATGTCGGCTTTGCCGTATACGCCCTTGCTCAGCACCTTGTAGTCGCCCTGATACATGCTGTCATCATCCTCATACTCGATCACGTAGGGGATGTCCTGCACGTAATTCTGGCGCTCCACATTCAGCACCGTCAGGTAGGGCACGGCGTTGGAGATGGTCAGCACATCGCCGGGATGCAGACCCTTGGAACTGTAGCCGGGGTTCAGAGAACGCAGCTCGGAAACGGTGATGTCATGCTTGCCGGCAATGCCGTACAGCGTATCGCCGGATTTGACGGTGTAGGTCACCGCGCCTTCCTTGGTGTCGTTGAGGATCTCGGCAATATGGCCCAGATTCATCATATAGGAGCTGTCCACGAAGCATTCGCGGATCTGCACATCCTCCACAAAACCGCATTCCAGCGTGTCGGGGGTGTGGTAGCCCACCTTCAGCTGATCCAACAGCTCTTCCAGAGCGCCGGGGAAGGTGGTGGCGGCGATCAGTTCATCGTTGACAAAGATGGCGTAGCCATAGTCCACCAGACCGATCTGGTTGGACAGATTTTCTTCCAGCGCGGCGGCATCTTCCACGTCGGTGCGCAGCACCACGCGGGTAGAGGTCTCCAGCAGCTGGGGATCGACGGTGTAGTTGGCGTCATCCAGCGCTTCCCTGGTGACGGATTCCACGCGGGCCACCACGGATTCCACCGTGTCCTTGCTGTTCACCGTGCCCAGATCCACGCCGTCATATTTGGCGGAAGTGCCCAGCGTGTACAGGCTCAGCAGCACGGCTACGCCTGCGATGCCCAGCGCGCCAACCAGGAAGGTGGCGGGGCGGATCTGCAGATGTTCAAAGAAGGAGCGGCGCTTGCTGTCGGAGACGATGGACTTTCTGCGGCGCAGATCCAACCGCTCGCGAATGATGCAGCCCAGACGGGGCAGGCTGCCCCAGCCGAACAAAAGCAGTTGGCCGATGCGGCTCTCCGATTCGGGGAGCTTGGCGTCCTTGCGGTCCTGGCCCAACTGCTTAAGGTGCTTGAACAGGTTGCGTACCGGTGCAATGAAGATATTGTACACCGCGCCCTGCAGGTCAAACTCAAACCGCTCGGGATGCTCCTGATTGTACCAGATCCAGTCCTTGATATCCTGCTTCCATTTGCGCCAGATGGAGGTGCGCTCCTTGGGGGCAATATCGTGTTTTCTCGGGGTTTTCTTCATATGTAAAGATTCCTATCTAAAGGTTACAAAATTGTTACAAAAAGTATCATACCCTGTTTTCGCTGTTTCGTCAAGTAAAAAGCGCTGTTTATCGCAGAAAAAAGGAAAATAAAATTTGGAAACAGGCGGAATTGTGTCAAATTTCATCCATATAACACCGTATGCTGTGTTGTACTCAAATCGGCGGCAAGAGGAAGAATTTGTGTGCGGTAGGAAAAATCCATTTACTTCACGTATAAAATGGTGTATAATCTACTTCCTGTATAAAGAAAAAGAATTTGGGTGAGAACTATGGCAACTGATTTTTCCCGCACTCTGAGCCTGCTGCGGCAGGAAAAGGGCATCTCCCAGCGTAAGGCGGCCGCCGAGCTGGGGATCAGCCAGGCACTGCTGAGCCACTATGAAAACGGCATCCGTGAGCCGGGCCTTGCCTTTGTGGTGAAGGCCTGCGGCTATTACCATGTGTCGGCCGACTATCTGCTGGGCCGCACCCTCAACCGCGACGGCGCCATCATTGACGCCGAAGAACTGTACGATTCCAGCGCGGAAAAGGGCACGCTGAAGGGCAGCATTCTGGCCACGCTTCAGAAGAAGCTGGTGGTCAACTCCGCCAGCCTCCTTTTTGACGTGCTGGGCAAGGTGGGCAGCCGCGAGGCCATCACCGCCGCCGGTGAGTATCTCAGCGCGGGCCTTTACCAGATGCTGCGCTCCCTCTACCGCCGCGCCGGCGAGAATGAGGGCTATTTTTCCACCGCCCACGCCGACTTTGACGCAGGTCTCGTGTCGGCGGATATGCATTTAAGTCAGGTGCGCTATGTCCGGGCGCTGGATGAGCACGCCGCAGCCGGCGGCGAATTCCCCCGTCTGGACGCCGAGAGCCTTAGCGCTGCTTACCCCGGCCTGAGCCAGAGCACGGCGCAGGTGCTGCACAATGTGGACGAGCGCTGCCGCGTCCTGACCGAGAAAGAATGATCCCCATAGGAGGTTTAGCTGTATATGTTTGACCAGTCTAAAATCAGAAACTTCTCCATCATCGCCCACATTGACCACGGCAAGTCCACGCTGGCTGACCGCCTGCTGGAGCTGTGCGACGCGGTGCCGGAGCGCAATATGTCCAATCAGCTGCTGGACAATATGGATCTGGAAAAGGAGCGCGGCATTACCATCAAGTCCCGTGCCGTTCAGATCTTCTATAAGGCCAAGGATGGCGAGACCTACGCGCTGAACCTGATCGACACCCCGGGCCACGTGGACTTTAACTACGAAGTCTCCCGCTCTCTTGCCGCCTGCGAGGGTGCGCTGCTGGTGGTGGACTCCAGCCAGGGCGTGGAGGCCCAGACGCTGGCCAATACCTATCTTGCTATGGAGCATGAGCTGGAGATCCTGCCTGTGTTCAACAAGATCGACCTGCCCGCCGCCGATCCTCTGCGCGCCAAGCAGGAGGTGGAGGAGATCATCGGCCTGCCTGCTATGGACGCCCCCGAGATCAGCGCCAAGCAGGGCATCAACATTGAGGCCGTGCTGGAGGACATCGTGCACAACGTCCCCGCCCCCTCCGGCGACCCCAATGCACCGCTGCAGGCTTTGGTGTTCGACAGCCAGTATGACCCCTATGTGGGTGTGGTGGTCCTCTTCCGCATCAAGCAGGGCACCATCCGCCGCGGCCAGACTATCCGTCTCATGGCCACCGGCGCCCAGTATACCATTCTGGAGTGCGGCTACCTCAAGCCTCTGGGATTTGAACCCACCGATGCCCTGCAGGCCGGCGAGGTGGGCTACTTCACCGCTTCTATCAAGAACGTGAAGGATACGCAGGTGGGCGACACCATCACCGGCGCCGAAAACCCGGCCGCCGAGCCCCTGCCCGGCTACCGTCCCGCCCAGTCCATGGTCTACTGCGGCATCTACACCGAGGACGGCTCCAAGTACCCCGACCTGCGCGATGCACTGGAAAAGCTGCAGCTCAACGACGCTTCCCTGACCTTTGAACCGGAATCCTCCGTGGCCCTGGGCTTCGGCTTCCGCTGCGGCTTCCTGGGCATGCTCCACATGGAGATCATTCAGGAGCGTCTGGAGCGCGAGTTTAATCTGGACCTTGTCACCACCCTGCCCTCTGTTATTTACCACGTCTATAAGAATGACGGCACCATGGTGAAGGTGGATAACCCCCATAACTATCCCGACCCCGGCCATATCGAGCACGCCGAGGAGCCTTACGTCAAGGTCTCCATCATCGCGCCCAACGAGTTTGTGGGCAATATCATGCCCATGTGTCAGGATCGCCGCGGCGAGTTCAAGGATATGCAGTATCTGGATACCCGTCTGGTGGAACTGCATTATCAGATGCCCCTCAACGAGATCATCTACGACTTCTTCGATACCCTGAAGGCCAACACCAAGGGCTACGCCTCGCTGGACTATGAGCTCTCCGGCTACCGCACCAGCGATCTGGTGAAGGTGGACCTGCTGCTGAACGGTGACGGCGTGGACGCCCTGAGCTTTATCGCCCACCGCGACAAGGCCTATCCCCGTGCCCGCCGCCTGTGTGAAAAGCTGAAGGAGAACATCCCCCGCCAGCTCTTCGAGGTGCCTATCCAGGCGGCCATTGGCGGCCGCATCATCGCCCGCGAGACGGTGAAGGCCATGCGCAAGGACGTGCTGGCCAAGTGCTACGGCGGCGATATCACCCGCAAGAAGAAGCTGCTGGAAAAGCAGAAAGAAGGCAAAAAGAAGATGCGCAATCTCGGTACCGTGCAGGTGCCGACGGAGGCCTTCATGGCCGTCCTCAAGCTGGACAGCGAGTAATTTTTGCAGCGGAGCAAAGGGAGAGAGAACATGGACAACAGGAAAGATATCCTCATGGGCTGGGAGGAGACAGGCAAGAAGGAGAATGCTTTTTCCAAGGAAAGCGACTTTGAGAGCGACAATAACGCGCATTTGATCTCGGCAATCGATACGGCTGCCGCGCTGAAGGAACTGCTGGCCGTTTCCGAATCGCCGGAACTGCAGGAGGAACTGCGGACGACGCCGGGATCCCAAATTGCCGCCCTTCCGAAGGAGAAGCAGTCGGACCTGGCTTTGGCCGGTATCAGCCTGCTGAGAAAACAGATGGACAACGCGGAGAAGGACCCGGACGCAGCTGCGGCCACCGCGGAGAAGATGCTCTACCTGGCAGACAGCGCCTACTTCCGCTGGGCGGCGGTGGAAAAACTGATCGTTGTGGCATCCAAAAAGAAACTGACCAAAGTCGTCAAGGCCACGGGCACCCGCTCGCTGGAGGGCTTCTGCGGCCAGCTGCGCGGCGAGGTCGACGGCGTGCGCAGCCGCGCCAGCGCCCTGCCTGAGATCGGCAGCCGCGGCAAACGCACAGCCATGCTGGTGCTCGCGGTGCTCATGGTGGCGGCAGCGGCAATGGTGTTACTGAATCCCACCGTTTCCGGCTGGTTTACGGACGAATCGGTGAAGGATTTCGCCGTTGCCGTGTGTGCCATTCTGGTGATCGCCGCCTTTTTCCTGGCGGGCCTTTGGGGCTCTGTGGCCGTGTTGGTGGTCATGGCACTGCTGATGGCGGGCGCAGAGGCCATTATGCCGCTGGCCCTGTTCGGCAAGTTGCTGGTGCTGCTGGTGCTGGCCATCGTGGCCATTCTGGCGCTGCGCAGCTTCCTGAAGGAGAGCAGCAAGCTGACGGCCGCGGTGCGTGCGCGCCGCGCCTCCCAGATCGCGGCTCTGCGCACGGAGGAAAAACAGATCCGCGCCTACGGCGAAAAGCTGCTGGAGCAGATGGACGCCTACCTGAAAGAGGACGAGGCAGAACAGGATTCCCGCAGTGACGAGCTCCGCGAACACCACGAAGATATCCGCGAATATGCCAAGCAGCACCGCTCCATGCTCAAAGATGAGCTGAACCGCCTGAACGGTGTGGTGCCTGCCGAATAAAAATAACCCGCGAGGAGAACTTCCTCGCGGGTTTCTTTATTGTACGCTGAATTGATACACCATCCGGTGGCGGTATACCTCTCCTGCCCGCAGGATCGGTGAGGGGAAGTGCTCGTGATGCACGGCGTCGGGCCAGAACTGAGTTTCAAGGCACACGGCGTGGTTTTTGCCGTATACGGCGCCGACCTTTCCCTGCCGCTGCGTCAAAAAGCCGGCGGTGTAGATCTGCAGACCCGGGAGGGTGGTCTGGGTATCCATGCAGATGCCGCTTGCAGGGCAGTACAGCCGGGCGGCGTCTGCGCCGCTGAGGCAGAAGTTGTGGTCATAGCCGCCGTATTCCGCCAGCTCCGCCGCACCCAGCCGCTCGCCCAATACCGCACCCAGCCGCAGATCCATCACGGTGCCGTCCACACAGAGAACCTCACCGGTGGGGATGGTGCCCGGGCCACAGGGTGTGTAGCTGTCGGCGTTAACGCGCAGGGTGTGGCCTGCCACGCTGCCGCTCCCCTGCCCGCCCAAATTGAAATAGGCGTGGTTGGTGAGATTGCAGATGGTATCGCGGTCACTTTTTGCCTCGTAGTCGATGGTCAGCGCGCCGCCTGAAAGAGTATAGGTTACCGCCACCTCCAGTGTGCCCGGGAAGCCGTCCTCTCCGTCGGGAGACTCCGTGCGCAGCGTGACGCAATTCTCCGCTGTTTGTTCCCAACTCCACACTTTCTGATGCAGGCCGTTGGGGCCGCTGTGGAGCTGGTTGGCGCCCTCGTTGGCCGTCAGGGGATAGGTCACGCCATCCAGCGCAAAGGATGCGCCGGCGATGCGGTTGGCGTGGCGGCCCACCGTGGCGCCCAGATAGCCGTCGTGCCGCTGATAGTCGGTAAGGCTCTCATAGCCCAGCACCACATCCCTCACCGTGCCGCTGCGGTCGGGAACAAAGAGACTTTGCAGCGTGGCGCCGTAGGGCAGGATGTGGGCCTCGTATACCCCGTGGCGAAGGATGATCTTTTCCATATCAGCACCTCCGTGTGCGTTTCTGCGCCTATTTTAGCACGGCCGTCGCACAGAAACAACAGGCAAAAGCCGTTGACAGGGCAAGGGGGAGCGTGGTAAGATGAATGCAACAAAATATTTCACCTTCCCCATCACCGGGTGGGGGCAAAAAGGGCGTCCAAAACCTTGCCGTAGGTCCGGCATACCGCAGGTATGCTATAAGGTGGGGTTTTGGATGCCTTTTTTCTTCAAGGTGAAGCACGAGGAGGAACAACCATGTATATCAAACCTTTTGCCGTGGAAGAGTGGATGAACGAGTATGAGGACAACGCCCGCTATAACATTGCCGAGACCTGCGTGGACTCTGTCAGCGTGGACGAGCTGTTCGAACTGGTGGGCGAGGATAAGGAGGCCTTTCTCAAGGACATCTGTGCCCGCCGCCTGACCTACGGCCATATTTTCGGCGCGCCGGAGTTCAAGAAGGGCGTGGCGTCCCTGTACCGCACTGTCGCTCCCGAGGAGATCATCACCACCCACGGCGCCGCCGGCGCCAGCCACCATGTGTTCTACTCGCTGGTGGAGCCGGGCGACCGGGTGGTCAGCATCATGCCCACCTATCAGCAGCTCTATTCCATCCCTGAAAGCTACGGCGCCGACCTGCACCTGCTGCACCTGAAGCAGGAGAATGACTATCTGCCCGATCTTTCCGAACTGCGCGCGCTGGTAACGCCGGATACCAAGCTCATCTGCATCAATAACCCCAACAACCCCACCGGCGCACTGATGAGCGGCGAGCTGCTGCGCGCCATTGTGGACATCGCCCGCGAGGCGGACGCCTACGTGCTGTGCGATGAGGTCTACCGCCACCTGACCCAGAGCGACGAGTGGAGCGAGTCTATCGTGGATCTCTATGAAAAGGGTATCTCCCTTGGCAGTATGTCCAAGGTGTTCTCTCTGGCGGGCCTGCGTCTGGGCTGGGTGACCACCCACGACAAGGCGGCGCTGGCATCCATGACTTCCCACCGCGACTATAACCACATCAGCTGCGGCCTCTTTGATGAGGCGCTGGCGGCGGTCGCTCTGCGCCATAAGGATAAGCTACTGCAGCGCAATCAGGGCATCGTGCGGGCCAATCTGGCCATTCTGGATGCTTGGGTGCGCAGCCAGCCCCATGTGCGCTACACCAAGCCCCAGGCCGGCACCACCGCGCTGGTGTATTATGATTATGACATTCCCTCCCGCCAGCTTTGTATCGATATGTATCACAAGACCGGCGCCTTTGTCACGCCCGGTGACTGCTTTGAGCAGGGCCGCAGTATGCGCATCGGCTACGCCTGCGACGCACAGGTGCTGCGCGACGGACTGAAGGCCATCGACGAATATTTTGCCATGCTGGACGGGGAGGCAAAGTAATATGAGCCGCATTCGCATCATCAGCGCCGCTGACGTCAAGGCGCTCTTTACGCTGCCCATGGCCATCGAGGCGGTGGAGCGGGCATACCTCCAGAAGCACACGAAGCAGGGCGGCGTGTGGCCGCTGGTGTTCCACGAATTTGACCCCGGCCACGCCGATCTGGACATCAAGTCCGGCAACCTGGACGCCGAGGGTATCTTCGGCTTGAAGCTGGTCAGCTGGTTCGGCGCCAATCCCGACAAGGGCCTGCCTGCCCTGTACGGCACCAGCCTCATCTGCGATCTGGCCACCGGCACGCCCAAGGCGCTTCTGAACGCCGGCCCGGTCACCGACCTGCGCACCGGCGCAGCCGGCGCCATCGGCGCCAAGTATCTGGCCCGCAAGGACAGTCGTGAACTGGTGATGGTGGGCTGCGGCGAGCTGAGTCCCTACCTCGTGGCGGCCACGCTGCTGGCGCTGCCGCAGCTGCGGCGCGTCACGCTGGTCAATCCCCACCATCCGGAAAAGGCGATGCAGAAGCTGAGCGCCGTTACAGAGAAGGTACAGGCGCTGCTGGCTGCCTCCGGCACCGTCTGTCAGGCCACGCTGCAGGCGGAAACGGATGTGGAAGCCGCCGTCCGTCAGGCGGACGTCATTCTCACCGCGACCCAGTCCCGCGCGCCGCTGATCCGCCGCCAGTGGGTCAAGCCCGGCACCCATATCAGCTGTGTGGGCGCGGATATGTCCGGCAAGCAGGAGATCGACGAGGCCATTCTGGCCGATGGGCGCGTTTTTGGTGACGATGCGGACCAGTGCTTCAGCGTGGGCGAGTGCGAAACCGCCGCCAAGCTGGGTCTGCTGCCGGCGCTTTGTGCCGAAATCGGCGCCGTCATCGCGGGCGAGGCACCCGGCCGCACCGACGAGCAGGAGATCACCGTCTTTGACTCCACCGGTATTGCCCTGCAGGATCTGGCCAGCGCTGCCGTCATCCTTCGGAAGGCGGAGGCAGAAGGTGTTGGTCTGGTAACGGAACTGTAAAAGAAAAAGGACACGCTTCCGCGTGTCCTTTTTTGCGTCAATAGCCGTATTTTTTCCGCATTCCCGCGAGAAAAGCTACTGTCAGCCCTGCCGCGGCCAGCTCCGCTGCCACCACGGAAATCCACACGCCGTCGATCTCCCAGATCAGGGGCAGCAGCAAAACGGCAGCGATCTGGAACACCAGCGTGCGCAGAAAGGAAATGATGGCCGATACCAGACCGTTGTTGAGGGCGGTGAAAAAGCCGGAGCCGTAAATGGCAAGGCCGGAGAAGAGGAAGGAAAAGGAGAAGATGGTAAAGCCCCGCAGCGTCAGCGCCAGCAGGATTTCGTCGTAGCCCACAAAAATGAGGGAGAAGGGGCGGGCCAACAGCTCGCCTGTGATGGCCATAGCCACCGAACAGATGCCGATGATAACCAGACTTTTTTTCAGGACGTTATGCAGTTCGTCCCGGTTTTCTGCGCCGAAGTGGTAGCTGATGATGGGCGCGGTGCCGATGGAGTAGCCGATAAAGGCGGAAATGAACACAAAGGAGACATACATCATCACGCCGTAGGCTGCCACGCCGTCCTCGCCGGCGTAGCGCATCAGCTGCATGTTGTAGAGCATGCTCACCAGCGACATGGACAGGTTGCTCATCAGCTCCGACGAGCCGTTGGCGCAGGTTTTCCACAGGGCGTGGGCGTCAAAGGAGAAGCGCCGCAGGCGCAGTAGACTGGTGTTGGGGCGGGAGAAGTAGAGCAGCGGCACAAGGCCGCCCACCACTTGGCTGAGAGCCGTGGCCAGCGCCGCACCTACCAGACCCAGAGGAAATACCGCCACCAGCAGTGCGTCCAGCACCATGTTGGTGATGCCGGAGGCCACCGTGACCCACAGGCCCAGCTGCGGCTTTTCGGCGGTGATGAAAAAGCTCTGGAACTCCATCTGCAGCATGAAGGCGGTGATGGCCAGCAGAATGATGCGGCCGTAGACCACGCAGCCCTCCAAAAGCTCGCCCTCCGCGCCCAGTGCGGCGGCGATGGGGCGCACAAATAGAATGCCCAGCGCGGCGATCACCACACCGGTGACGGCGGAAAGGAAAATCAGCATGGAGAACAGCTGCTGCGCCTTCTCCATGCGGCCCATGCCCATGGTCTTGGCGATGAGCGCGCTGCCGCCGGTGCCGAACATGAAGCCGAAGGCGCCCAGGATCATCAAAAAGGGATAGATGAGATTCACGGCGGCAAAGGGTGTCTTGCCCACGAAGTTGGAAACGAAAAAGCCGTCCACCACGCCGTAGATGGAGGTGAAGATCATCATGCCGATAGACGGCAGCGTGAAGTGCAGCAGCTTTTGATACGTAAAGTGGTCGGATAGCTGGATGTTCACACCAAAACACCTCCTGCGTCAAAAGAAAAGCGCCGGATAAGAAACGGCGCAAAGAGAGGATGCCTTATCCGGCACAGGCCATACGTGCCCCGCGCCCTCCGGCAAACATCCTTGTGCGGCATCTTATCCGGCGCTGCAATTACGATTGGCAGCTCCTCCGATGAGCAAGTCTATTATAGCAGATTCCAAAGGAAAAGCAATACCCCATACACCACGCTGGCCACGGTGCCGAACACGATGACCGGCCCCGCCACCACGAACATCCTGGCCGCCATACCGGTGACGATGCCCTCGGCCTTAAAGTCGATGGCCGGTGACGCCACCGCGTTGGCAAAGCCGGTGATGGGCACCAGCGTACCGGCGCCGCCGAAGCGGCCGATCTTGTTGTAGAGATTCAGACCCGTCAGCAGCACCGAGAGGAACACCAGCGATACCGATGTCCTGGTGCCGGCGCTTTCTTTGTCCAGACCTGCCGCCGTCCACAGCTCCATGATCCCCTGTCCCAGCGTGCAGATGGCCCCGCCGATGAGGAAGGCCAAAGCCGTATCCTTCACGATGGGGGATTTTTTCGCCTTTTTCGCCACATAATCCTGATATTCCTTGGGCGTCATGTCCATTTGCAGCACATCCTTTCTTTCCTATCCTTTCCCGTTTGGGGAAAAACATACATGCTTGTCAAATGCAGAGAAAAAAGCTATACTGATAAAAAGACTGATAAAGGAGGCGCAGCTATGTCGGATCAGTACCGTCCTTTTGGCCGCAAGGCCCGTTCGCTGGCCTATATCGACCACGACTGGTGCATCGGCTGCGGCTATTGCGCCATGTTCTGCATCACCAAGTGCATCTATCAGCAGCCGGACGGCTTCTGGACGGTGGATCAGGAGCACTGCATCGGCTGCCGCTCCTGCAAGGTCAACTGCTTCATGGGCGCGGTCACCATGCTGCCGCCGAAACAGGAGGACTGAATGAAAGGAAAGACGGTTCGCCCGCTGGGGCTCTATCTCCACATCCCCTTCTGCAAGTCCAAGTGCGCCTACTGCGACTTCTACTCCCTGTCCGGCCGGGAGGAGAAGATGGACGATTATGCCGCGGCGCTGACCGATCACCTGACGGAAACGGCGCCTATGGCCGCGCTGCACACGGTGGATACCGTGTATTTCGGCGGCGGCACCCCCAGCTATCTGGGCTACGAGCGCATCACGCAGCTGCTGCGGACGGTGAAAAAGCAATACCGTGTAGACAAAAACGCCGAGATCACGCTGGAGGCCAATCCTGACAGCCTCTTTGACTGGAAGGAGCTGCGGGCTCTGCGCCGTCTGGGACTCAGCCGCATCTCGCTGGGTGTTCAGTCCTCGGATGATGCCGTGCTGCGCCGCTTGGGCCGCATCCATACGTGGCAGCAGGTGGTGGACGCGGTGGATACGGTGCGCCGTGCCAAGATTCCCGATCTGAGTCTGGACCTCATTTACGGCCTGCCGGATCAGACCATGGAGGACTGGAAAAAGACGCTGGCCGACGCCGTTTCGCTCTCGCCGGAGCACATCTCCTGCTACGGCCTCAAGCTGGAAGAGGGCACGTCCCTCTGGCGGCAGCGTGAGCAGCTGGTCTTGCCGGATGACGACCTGCAGGCGGATATGTACCTCTATACGGTGGAATATCTGGCGCAGAAGGGCTATGCCCAGTATGAGATCTCTAACTTCGCCCGACCCGGCCACGAGTCGCGACACAATTTGAAATACTGGACGCTGGGCGAATACGCCGGCTTCGGCCCGGGTGCCCACTCCGATTTCGGCAGCGTGCGCTATGCCTACGTGGCCGATCTGGACCTGTATTTGCGCGGGCGGCTGATCCTGTCCGAGTCGGAGACCGTCTCTGAGCGGGAGCGGGAACGGGAGTACATCATGCTCTCGCTGCGCACCGCCGCGGGCATCGATGTGCGCGCCTTTGAAAACCGCTTCCGTCAGCGCTTTGACGTGCTGGAAAAGCTGCTGGCAGAGTATGAAAGCCACGGTCTGGCCCGGCGCACAGTGAACGGCTGGCGCTTGACACCCAAAGGATTTCTGGTATCCAATGCCATCATCGCCTCTCTGACCGACGCGCTGGCCGCGGAGAAGCAGCGCCGTCTGGAAAAGGCCCAGCGGGGCGACTACCGCATTGTATAACGCAAAAAACGGACGCGAAAGCGTCCGTTTTTTCTTGTTTTATACACCTGTCAGGTCAAAGGGGGGTGTATACTCCGGCTTGGCCGAGCTGTCCTCCTGCAAAAAGCCGTCGGTGATGCCGCAGTCTGCCATATACTGTGCCGCGGCCCGATACTCCGAGCGGCGCACCGTCCGCGCCAGATACCCCTCAGCCCCCGGCTGGGGGGTGTACTGGCTCATGAGGGAGAAGAGCACCTCCCCCGGGCGGAAGGTGCGGGCCACCCAGTCGATGCAGGACTTGGTGTTCTGCAGTTTTCCCGGCAGCATCAGGTGGCGGATGATGACGCCGCGCCTCATCAGACCGTTTTCCATCACCACCGGCCCTACCTGCCGGAACATCTCGCGGATGGCATCGGTAGCCACCTCGAAATAGTCCGGTGCGGCGGACAGCTCTGCGGCCAATGCGCCATCGGCGTATTTCAGGTCGGGCAGGTAAATATCAACCTTCCCTTCCAGCGCCCGCAGCGTTTCCACGCGCTCGTAGCCGCCGCAGTTCCATACCACCGGCACGCCCAAAGGCTCGTCCAGCGCCGCTAAGATCCACGGCGTAAAGTGGGTGGGCGTCACCAGATTGATGTTGTGTGCGCCCTGATCGATCAGCTCACGGAAAATTTCGCGCAGCCGCTCCACGCTGACGGCCTTACCAAAGCCGCCTGCGGAGATGTCGTGGTTCTGGCAGAAGACGCAGCGCAGCGTGCAGCCGGAAAAGAACACGGTGCCGCTGCCCCGCGTGCCGCTGATGGGCGGCTCTTCCCAGTGGTGGAGTCCTGCCCGGGCCACGCGAAGGCCGGCCGGCATACGGCAGAAACCGCCGCCCGATCCGGCGGTGCGCTCCGCGCCGCACTGGCGCGGACAAAGATTGCAGATCATTTGCTGATGTCAAAGTCGGGGCCCAGATCGCCGCTCATCCAGTGGCGGCGGCACAGGCCGATATACTTGTCGTTGGCGCCCAGCACCACCTGCGCGCCCTCTTTCACCACACGGCCGGTCTCGTCAAAGCGGGCGTTGAAGGCGGCCTTCTTGCCGCACCAGCAGATGGTTTTCACTTCTTCCAGCTTGTCGGCCAGCACCAGCAGATGGTAGCTGCCGGGAAACAGCTCGCCGCGGAAGTCGGCCCGCAGACCGTAGCAGATGACGGGGATGCCGCAGTCGTCCACCAGATGCACCAGATAGTACACCTCCTCGCGGGAGAGGAACTGGGCCTCGTCCACGATGATGCAGGCGTACTGCTGCAGCTCTTCCTCGGGCATGGCCTGCATCTCGTGGAAATAGACACAAGGGTGCTTCAGGCCGATACGGGAGTAGACCATGTGGTCGCCGTCACGGGTGTCCAGCTGGGGCTTGACCATGAGGGTCTTCTGTCCCCGCTCTTCGTAGTTGAAGCGTGCCATCAGCGCGTTGGCGCTCTTGCTGGAGCCCATGGCTCCGTACTTGAAGTAAAGCTGTGCCATTTTCTCTTTCTCCTTTATCCCTGCGGAAGCTCCCGCGTTAATCCTTCAAAAGCGGCCGGTACGGCCCGCCGTGCCCGATCTTCTTTGTCACACCACAGCCAGTCGTCAGGCCCGCCGCCGTTTACTTCCACCACGTAGCCGGTCATGTCCCAGCGGATATGGGTGAAGATGTGGTGAAACCGCAGCCGCTTGACCCATTGGTGGGGTGTGACGCCCCAAGTGAGCAGCTGTGCGGCGGCTTCCGGCTCTTCCAGTGTGCCGTCCACGTGGGGGTATTCCCAAAGTCCTGCCAAAAGGCCGGTCTCCGGCCGCTGGCGCAGGGCGGCCTCTCCGCCACGCAGCAGGAGGAACACGGTCTTTTCCTCGGTGCGCCGTTTCGTTTTGCTGATGCGTACCGGCAGTTCCTTCTGCCGGTTTTGGAGATGCGCGGTGCAGAACTGCCGCGCGGGACAGTCGGCGCACAGCGGCTCGCCGCTGGGGAGGCACACCGTGGCACCCAGATCCATCAAGGCCTGGTTAAACTCGCCGGGGCGATCGGTGGGCATGATGTGTGCCATCAAGGTGCGGAAGCGGCTGCGGACTTTGGTGTCCAGAATGTTGTCCTCGCTGCCGGTGATGCGGCTTACCACGCGCAGCACGTTGCCGTCCACCGCCGGTACGGCTTGTCCAAAGGCAATGGAGAGGATGGCGCCGGCGGTGTAGTCACCGATGCCGGGCAGAGCCATTACCTCCTCATAGGTGTCGGGAAAGCTGCCCCGCTGCGCCACGATTTGCGCCGCCTTTTGCAGGTTACGGGCGCGGCTGTAGTAGCCAAGGCCTTCCCACAGCTTCATGAGCTGCTCCGTGTCGGCTGCGGCCAGCGCCTCCACCGTGGGAAAGGCGGCCATAAAGCGCTGGAAATACGGCAGTACCGCTGCCACGCGGGTCTGCTGCAGCATGATCTCCGAGACCCATGTGCGGTAGGGACTGACCTCCTCGCGCCATGGCAGGACGCGGCGGTGTTCGTCGTACCACGGCAGCAGCACATCCGGCAAGCGTTTCAGTTGTTGCAGGGCGTTATCCATAAACGGTTATCCTTTGCTGAATCGTCTGGCATAGCCGCAGCGGCGGCACAGTTCCTCGGTGGGCCGGCGGCGGGAGAAGCCCTCCACCATGGCCCGCGCCCGGGGAGAATTCAAAATCTCGTCAAAGGGCTGGGTGAAGAGGTTGCCCAGCGGGATCTGCCCCTCGCCGTCGAGACAGCAGGGTACCACCGTGCCGTCGCACAGCACCGCTGCCTGCTGCCGCAATCCCAGACAGAACTCCACACCGCCCTCTTCGGCCGCCATGTCGGGCCAGTCGAATTTCTCGGCGCTCTCCAGATAGAGTCGCTGGCCCAGCTTGCGGTTGCCACGAACATCCAGCGGGATGTCGGCGATGTTTTTTCCAAATTCCCGGGAGAGAAGGTCAAAGATCTGGCTGTTTTTCTCGTTTTTTCCGCCCTCGTTCCACAGGCGGAAGGCACAGATCACGCCCTGCTCCGCCAGTGCGGCGCAGGCGCGGGCGGCCTGAGAGATATAGGCGTCCAAATCAGACGCGCCCTCGTTGCCTTCAAAACTGTGGAGAGAGACGCTGATCTTATGCAGCTTTTTCGCCTGCAGCAGCACCGGCAGTGCTTTGTGCAGCAGCGTGCCGTTGGTAGTCAGGCAGACCTTGAAGCCCAGCAGCGCGGCGATATCCAGAATTTCCGCCAGCTGGGGGTGCAGCAGCGGCTCACCCATCACATGGAGGTAGAGATACTCTGTGTGGCCCACCAACCGGCGAGCCAGAAGGGTGAACTCCTCTGCGGATAAAAAGCGCTTTTGCCGCTTCGTGCCGGGGCAGAAGCTGCAGGAGAGATTGCACACGTTGGTGATCTCCAGATAGACCCGTTTGAGCATCTTCTCCCCTCCTTCGGCGCGTTTTTTCCATTGTACCACATTGCGCCGGCTTTGCAAAGAAGAAAGGATGCGTTTCCCCGGAAACGCATCCTTTTCGTATTTTATTGAGCGATCATGTAGCTGTCCGCCGCGGCGTAGGTGGAGGTGATGACAAGGCGCGTAGAGCGGTCATAGTCATCGCTGAGCACGCCGCTGACCCAGCGGTGAGAGGCGCCGTTCTGCGGCACATAGATGCGGTCAAAGGACTCCATCAGCACCTGCGGCGTCAGGCCGCTCTGGGCAAAGGAATAGTCGGTGCCGATGCTGGCCGGCAGAATGATGCTCACGGCGATCTCCGGCCCTACGGCTTCGCGGATCTGATCGGCCAGCGCCGCAATGGCGGCGGCGCGGTCCGTATCGGAGCGCAGGGTGGTCTTGCTCAGGTCGCCTTCAATGGGATAGCGCAGCTGGTCCAGCAAAATCTCGTCAAAACCCAGTTCCACGCATTCCTTGGCCAGCGCACAGATGTGGGCGGCTACCTTTTCGTTGGTGGGATCCAGCCAGAAACGGTTGAAGTTGTCCAGCCACTGGCCGCCGCCGCGATTGGTCAGCGCGGCGTCCGGCACGGCGGCGGCAAACGCATTGTCGCACAGTACCGCCATGCGCGCCACAGTGTAGCAGTCGCTCTGGGCGATGGTCTGCAGATGGGTGCGGGTGGCCTCGCTGCCGCGCAGCACATTGGCCGGCAGGTCGATGCCGGTATAGTAGGCAATGGTGCCGTCAGCCCGCTTGACGTTGACCACCACCGCCTCCTGTCCCTGCAGTTGGGACGTGGGGTCGCGGTAGAGGCAGCCGTAAGGCAGCTCCTTGGCGTGAAGGGGCTGCAGTGCCAGCGGCTCCGGCTCCGGTTCGGGGGTTTGAGCGGGCGGATCCTCCCGCTGAATGTCGACCTCATCGTCGGGGATCTTGCCCGGCTGCTCCTGCTCCTCGCCGCGGCCGAAGGGCAGCTGCAGAGAGACGCTGCCGTCGTCGTTGTAGACGATGTAGCGCTGCAGCACCAAAAAGGCGGATGCGGCCAGCAGGATCAGCAGCAAAAGGAGGACCAGCAGCTTTTTGCTGCCGCGGCCCCTGCCGCGATATTGGTGATAGCCTTTTGTTGCCATGGGGTCATACTCCTTTCAAAAGGGGTGGATCAGGGCTGGATGGCATCCAGCAGATCCACGCGGCGCTGGTGGCGGCCGCCTTCAAACTCGGTGTTGAGGAAAACTTCCACCATGCGCAGTGCCACATTGGGACCGGTGAGACCGGCGCCCATGGCCAGCACGTTGGCGTTGTTGTGGCGGCGGGTCATCTCGGCGCTGAGTACGTCGGTGCAATGGGCGCAGCGGATACCCTTGACCTTGTTGGCGGCAATGGAGATTCCGATGCCGGTGGTGCAGATGACGATGCCGAAATCGGCCTCGCCGGAGGCAACGGCGCGGGCCACCTTCTCGCCGTAGGCGGGATAGTCTACGCTGTCGCGGTTATAGCAGCCGTAGTCCTCAACGTCAATGTCATGTTCTTCCAGCCAGATCAGCACATCCTGCTTCAGCAGGTAGCCGCCGTGGTCACAGCCAATTGCAATTTTCATGGTCGTTCTCCTCTCTCGCGTAAAAATGTGTGAAAATCAGTCGCCCCAAAGGGCGGGAATTACAGACGGTGGAAAACGGGTTCGCTCCGGTCGTAGGTGGCAAAATACTGCCAGCCTGTGTCGCGCAGCAGCTGCTGACACTCCCGCACGGCCATGCCGATATGCTCCGGCACATGGGCGTCAGACCCGATGGTGACCACCTCGCCGCCCATTTGGCGGTAGAGCTGCAGAATTTTGGCGCTGGGCAGAGGATCGCCGCCGCGGTTGGTGTTCAGCTCCAGACCGATGCCGCGGTCGATCATGAGGGAGAAGATCTCCTCCAGACGCGCCGTTTGGTCGTCAAAGGTCAGGGAAAGGCCGGTGTTATTTTTGATGTAGCGCAGGGGCAGGGTCAGGTGGCCCAGCACGTGGAACTTGCCGTATTGCACCAGCTTGACCGTCTCGTCCAGATAGTCATCCATGATAGCGCGGTAGTAGTCCAGGTCCCGCTTCTCCATGTAATAGAGGTCGAAATAGTCGAACTTCTTACTGGCAGTATGCACCGAACCGATGATAAAGTCAAGCTTCGGTGCGTTTTGCAGCAGGATATCGGCCCGGTCAAAGGAAATGGTGGCCTCGCCCAGCTCGGCGCCCATGCGGATCACCAGCCGATCGCCGTACAAGGCGCGGGCCTCGTCGATCTGGCGCTGCAGGGCCGGCCAGTCAAAGTCAGTGCGGGGTGTATAGGTGTTCCAGAAAATGGTGTCCAGATGATCGGTGATGCAGATCTCGTGCAGACCCCGTTCCAGCGCGATCCCGGCGATCTGGGACGCGGTCAGCTTGCCATCCGGCGAGCAGGTGGTGTGGAGATGATAATCAGCCAGATACATGCTGCACCCCGCTTAGAACTTAAACTTCTTGAAAAAGCTCTTCTGCTCTTCGTAATTGCTCTCACCCAGCGTTTCGCTGAACTTGCGCAGAGCCTCTTTTTGCTCCTTGTTCAGGTTGCGGGGCGTTTCGATGGTCACGGTGACGTACTGATCGCCGCGGCCGCGGCCGTTGAGTACGGGGATGCCCTTGCCCCGCAGACGGAACACGGTGCCGGTCTGAGTGCCCTCGGGGATGGTGTACTTCACCTTGCCGTCAATGGTGGGGATCTCCAGCTCGGCGCCCAGAACGGCCTGCGTGAAGGTGATGGGTGCCTCGCAGAACACGCTGGTGCCGTCGCGGCGGAACAGCTCGTGGGGCTTGACCATCACGGTGATCAGCAGATCGCCGGCGCTTCCGCCGTTTTTACCGGCATGGCCCTGACCGCGCAGAGAGATGGTCTGGCCGTTGTCGATGCCGGCGGGGATGCTGACCTTCACGGTGCGGCGCTTACGGGCGCGGCCGCTGCCGCGGCAATCGGCGCAGGGCTGATGGATGATCTTGCCCTGACCGCCGCACTTGGGGCAGGTGGTCGTGGTGGCGAAAACGCCCATGGGGGTCTGGCGGCGTACCTGCACGGTACCGCTGCCGCGGCACTCGGGGCAGATCTCGGGGGTGGTACCCTCGGCGCAGCCGCTGCCGTGGCAGGTGGGGCAGTCCTCGCTGCGCTCCAGCGTCACATCCTTTTCGCAGCCGAAAGCGGCCTCAGTGAAGGAGATGGACACGCTGACGCGGATGCTCTCGCCCCGCTGAGGGCCGTTGCGGCGCTGCTGGCCGCCAAAGCCGCCGCCGAAGAAGCTGCCGAAAATGTCACCCAGATCGCCGAAGTCGAAGCCGGAGCCGGCAGCGCCGTCACCCCAGCCGGGACCGCCGGCCCCGTAGCTGGGATCCACGCCGGCAAAGCCGAACTGGTCATAGCGGGCCTTCTTGGTGGGGTCGGACAGGACCTCGTTGGCCTCGTTGATCTCCTTGAACTTCTCCTCGGCTTCCTTGTCGCCGGGGTTCATGTCGGGATGATACTTGCGGGCCAGCTTTTTGTATGCTTTTTTGATCTCTTCTTCCGAGGCGCTTTTGCTGACGCCCAGCACCTCGTAATAATCGCGTTTATTCTGTGCCATATTGTGTTGCTCCTAAACGCCACAAACAGGGACAGGAAGTCCTGCCCCTATTTGTGATGGAATTTTGATTAGTTGTTCTGGTCCTCGTCCACGACCTGATAGTCAGCGTCGTAGTACTGGCCGCCCTGTGCACCGGCATCGCCGGCAGTCTGGGTGGGATCGCCCTGAGGAGCAGCCTGCTGATAGAGCTTCTCGCTCATCTTGTAGAACAGCTGCGTCAGCTCTTCGGTGGCGGCCTTGATGGCGTCGGTGTCGTCGCCCTTCAGGGTCTCCTTCAGCTTGTCGATACCGGCCTGGATGGGAGCCTTCTCGCTCTCGGGCAGCTTGTCGCCCACTTCGCTCAGGGTCTTTTCGGCCTGATAGACCATCTGGTCGGCCTGATTGCGGATCTCCACCTTCTCCTTGATCTTGGCGTCCTCGGCGGCAAACTGCTCGGCCTCCTTGACGGCCTTTTCAATGTCTTCCTTGCTCATGTTGGAAGAGGCGGTGATGGTGATGTGCTGCTCCTTGCCGGTGCCCAGATCCTTGGCGGACACGTTGACGATGCCGTTGGCGTCGATGTCGAAGGTGACCTCGATCTGAGGCACACCGCGGCGGGCGGGAGCGATGCCGTCCAGATGGAAGCGGCCCAGGCTCTTGTTGCCGGCGGCCATCTCACGCTCACCCTGCAGCACGTTGACTTCCACGCTGGTCTGGTTGTCGGCAGCGGTGGAGAAGATCTGGCTCTTCTTGACGGGGATAGTGGTGTTGCGCTCGATCAGGCGGGTGCAAACACCGCCCATGGTCTCAATGCCCAGGGACAGGGGGGTGACGTCCAGCAGCAGCAGACCCTTCACGTCGCCGGTCAGCACGCCGGCCTGCAGGGCGGCGCCCATGGCCACGCACTCGTCGGGGTTGATG